>NZ_JBFAZX010000017.1:97943-143293 GCF_040689395.1 Dactylosporangium sp. NPDC051484
CGCTCCGGACCGCTCACAGTCCCGCCTCCGCCCTGACCTCGGCGACCAGGCCCGGGAGCACGGCGAGGAAGCGGCGGACGTCGTCGGCGGTGACTCCACTGTGGAGCGAAACGCGCACGTTACCGTGGGTGAGCACGCCCATCGCGGACAGTACGTGCGATGGCTGCAGGGTGTCCGACGTGCACGCCGAGCCGGAGGAGACCGCGAACCCGGCGCGGTCGAGGGCGTGCAGCAGCACCTCGCCGTCGACGTAGAGGCACGAGAACGTCACGATGTGCGGCAGTCGCTCGTCCGGCTCGCCGACGACCTCCACGTCGGGCACGGTCGCGGCCACCGTGCGGCGGATCTCGTCGACGAGGGCTCGCTGGCGTACCGACTCGAAACGGGCCTCCTCGGCGACGGCCCGCAGCGAAGCCGCGGCGGCGACCACCGCGGGCACGTCCGTGGTGCCCTCGTCCCAGGGCGACTCCCACCGGGTGCCCTTGCGGACCGCGAGCAGGCCGACGCCGGCCGGGCCGCCCCACTTGCGGGCGCTGCCGGCCAGCAGTGACCAGCCCGCGGGCAGCGGCGCGCGGCCGATCGACTGGGCGGCGTCGACCAGCAGCGGCACCCCGGCCGCGGCGCACAGCCCGGCCGCCGCGGCGACCGGCTGCACCGTGCCCACCTCATGATTCGCGCTTTGTACCGCGGCCAGGGCCACTTCCGGCGAATCCAGCGCGGATTCCAGCGCGGTCAGGTCCACGACGCCGGTGCGCGACACCGGCACGGACACGGCGTCGTCCCCGGCGGCCTTGATGACCGCGGAGTGCTCGACCGCGGTGTGCACCACGAGCCGGCGCTCGCGGGAGCGGCGCACGCCGGCCACGGCGCGCCGGACCGCGTCGGTCCCACCGGCGGTGAAGTGCAGCTCGTCAGGGCGCACCCCGAGCACCCCGGCGGCCGACTCGCGAGCCGCGTCGAGCAGCTGCCGGGCCCGCCGCGAGGGCGTGTAGAGCCGGCCCGGGTCGGCCCAGCCATCATCGGCGGCGGCCAGAAACGCTTGGCGCGCAACGGAATGCGGGGGAGCGGCAGTAGCCGAATCGAGGTAGACGCCCACCCCCGCAAGGCTATCGCGACCCGGACACGTCGACCCCAAGCCGGGCGGACCACACATGGTCGAGTACGCTCGCCAGCGTTGGTGAGGCTTGCCGTGCGAAGTTACCTCAAGGTGACTCCCCGGCGCTGCTAAGGAGGCAGGAGCAGGTGGTCTCAAGAGGTTTGAGCCCCGCGCGCGCCATCGGGCTCGCCGTCTCGGCCGTCGGGGTGACGACCCTGCTCGCAGGTTGCTCCATCGGGGACACGTTCAACGGCTTCGGCTGGCCGAAGGGCATCACCGAGCAGAGCGACCGGATGTACGACCTGTGGATCGGGTCGGTCGTCGCGGCGTTCGCCGTCGGTATCTTCGTCTGGGGCCTGATCTTCTGGTGCGTGGTGCGCTACCGGAAGCGGGGCGACGAGCTGCCGCCGCAGACGCGCTACAACATGCCGTTCGAAATCCTTTACACGGTGGCGCCGTTCGTCGTCATCGCCGTGTTGTTCTTCTACACCGCGATCATTCAGACCGACGTCGATCGGATCTCGAAGAACCCGGACGTCACCGTCGAGGTGATCGCCTCCAAGTGGAACTGGCAGTTCGTCTACACGGACACCAAGGGCCCTGACGGCACGGCGATCAACACCGTCGGCGCGGACGACTACATCCCGGTCCTGGTGCTCCCCGCGGGCAAGACGGTCCAGTTCAACGAGATCTCGAGGGACGTCATCCACTCGTTCTGGGTGCCGGAAATCCTGTTCAAGCGGGACGTCATCCCGGGCGTGGAGAACAAGTTCCAGATCAAGCTCAAGGACAACGCCGCGGGTGCCTATGTGGGCCGTTGCGCCGAGTTGTGCGGCACGTATCACTCGATGATGAACTTCGAGGTGCGGGTCGTGACGCCGGAGCAGTACTCCCAGTACCTGTCGCTGCGCACGGCGGGCAAGAGCACCCCTGAGGCGCTCGCCTCGCTGGGCTTCCCGAACCAGGGCTACGCGACGACGACCCACCCGTTCGACACTGACCGCACCAAGCGGTCCTCGAGCTGAGAGGCGAACGGCGATGAAGGCAGAGAACCGTCTCTTCTTCGTGCTGGCGTTGTTCCTGTTCGGCATGGCCGGGCTGTATGCCTGGTGGACCAACGTGGCGCCGCTGGAGCAGTCCGGGCACCAGGGCATCGAGTGGATCGGCGTCGTGGCACTGGTCCTGGCCGGCCTGCTGCTGACGATGATCGGTGCCGCGCTGTGGATCATCGCGCAGCGCATCGAGCCGCGCCCGGAGGACCGCCCCGATGCGGAGATCGCCGAGGGCGCGGGTGACCTGGGCTTCTTCAGCCCTGGCAGCTACTGGCCGGTCGGCCTGGCGTTCGCGGCGCTGATCGCGAGCCTGGGCCTCGCATTCGGCCAGTGGTGGCTGGTCGCGATCGGCCTGATCTCGGTGGTGTTCTCGACGTGCGGGCTGATGTTCGAGTACTACACCGGCACCCGGCGCGGCGCCGAACACTGAGCTCGTCCTGCTGAAAAGGGGCCCCGCGAGGGGCCCCTTTTTCATGCCCGGGCGTCGGTGGCGACGCCGCTCGCGATGACGGAGCTTCAGGCGGCCCGGCGCGCGGTCCGGCGCAGCAGCACCCGCGGGCGCCGGTCCATGAGCAGGATCACCGCAGCGATCGCGATCTCCGCGCCGCAGGCCGGGCAGGCCCGGTCGGGGCGGCTCGCCCGGGGTTGATCGGCGCGGACCGGCGGATCGAGGGTCCGCACCCGGGCGCAGGTGTCACAGAGCAGCTCCATGCCGCCACCGTGTCATCGCCGCGCCACGCCGCCGCGGACTCGGGCCCGCGTGTCTGATCACGTTCTGGCGGTCACTTCTTGGCGGCGACCGTCGGCGACGGTGAGCCGGGCGTGGTCCGTGGCGGCAGGAAGGCCTCGTCGCTCACGCTCGGGGTGGTGTGCTGCAGGATCAGCTCCGTCGTCAGGCCCGCGTCCGAGGTGCCCTGGAAGTAGGCGAGCAGCCCGGCAGGGTTGACGCACGCGATCTCGGTGCGGATCCCGGTCGCGGTGACCGACACGCACTGCGCCTCGCCGCGCTTGGAGACCCCGGCGCGCACCCCCTGCCCCCGCGCGATGGTCGCGAGCCGGCCCAGGGCGGCCTCGGGGGCCATGAATTCGCCCCCGAACGCCACGCTGATGGCCTTGGCCGCGGTGGGGGACATGGTGTCCGCCCCCGGGCTCTCCTGGCACGTCACGGGCGGCTGAGCGGGTGCACCCGGCTTGCGCCCCTTGGTGGGTGACGGGGCCGGGCCGGTGACGCACAGGAAGGTGCCGTCCGGCGTCAAGATGTACGTCACGCCCGCGCCGTGGTACGCCCGGCGCGGCGCCGACTGCGAAACGGTCACGACCGCCCCGGACGGGGTGGCGTAATGCAGCGTCGCGTCCGAGCCGAGGCCGAGCACGAGCCGGGACGCGAGCGATTCGACCATCTCCAGCGCCTGGTTGACGGGTTCCGTCCGCTGCTGGACCGGCGCGCCGCACGACGTCGCCACCATGCCGACGAAGCCGAGCGCCAGCGCGCCGGCCACGACGGCGGAGATCAGCGCCTTCTTGAGGTTGTTGCGCGGCAGTTCGGCCATGCCTGGACCAACGCCGCTCGCCGCCGTCGGTTATGCGGCGGTTTGCCGAACAACAGTCGTTTCGTAGGCGTCACGCGGGCTTGAACGCCGCCCAGCGCTCGACCAGGGCCGTCGCCGCACCCGAGTCCACGGCCGCGGCGGCGCGCTCGATGCCGGCCTTGAGCTGCCCGTGCAGGTCCTGCAGGACCAGCCCTTCCCGCGCGGCGATCGCGGCGGCCGCGTTGAGCAGCACCGCGTCGCGCACCGGTCCGCCCTCGCCGGCGAACATCCGCCGCGCGACGTCGGCGTTGTGCGCTGGGTCGCCGCCGCGCAGGTCGCCCGGCGCCGAGCGGGCCAGGCCCAGGTCGGCGCTGTCGACGACGAGCTCGGTGACCGTGTTGCCGGTCGCCGCCCACACCCGGGTCGGCGCTGCGGTGGTGAACTCGTCGAGGCCGTCCTCGCCGCGCACCACCAGCACCGAGTAGCCCCGGCCGGCCATCACGGCGGCCACGACGGGCGCCATGCGCGGGTCGAAGCAGCCGATGGTGGCCGCGGTGGGCTGGGCCGGGTTGGTCAGCGGGCCGAGGAAGTTGAACACCGTGGGCACGCCCATCTCGCGGCGCGGGCCGCCGGCGTGGCGCATGCCGGCGTGGAACCGCGCGGCGAAACAGAAGGCGATGCCCACCTCGGCCACGCTGCGGGCGACGTCCTCGGGGCCCAGGTCGATGGTGACCCCGAACCGCTCGAGCAGGTCGGCGGCGCCGGTGGAGGAGGACGCGGCCCGGTTGCCGTGCTTGACCACGGGGACGCCCGCGGCCGCCGTGACGACCGCGGCCATGGTGGAGATGTTCACGGTGTTGGCGCGGTCACCGCCGGTGCCGACGATGTCGACCGCGGCGTCGCGCAGCTCGTCGGAGATCGGGACGCGGGTCGCGAGGGCCAGCATCGTCTCGGCGCACCCGGCGACCTCGGCCGGAGTCTCGCCCTTGGCGCGCAGCGCGATGACGAACGCGGCCGTCTGCGCGGGCGTGGCCGATCCGGAGAAGATCTCGCGCATCGCCCAGCTCGTGTCCTCGGTGGACAGGTTCTCCCCGCGCAGCAGGGCGGTGAGCAGCGTCGGCCAGGTGCGGTCGCCCATGGCGGCCTCCAGAGGTGTCCTAACGTACCGGCGGATGGACTTACTGGCGGATGGCGGGGTATGCGCGGAGCAGGGCGGAGACGGTCTCGCCGGTGGTGACGGGGTCGAGCGGATACATGATCGTGCCCTCGACACGGGCGTAGGAAGCCAGCCAGCGGTCCGCGGCGCGGGCGATGGCGAGCACGACCGGCGGCGCGTCGGAGATCTCGTCCTTGAGCTGCCGGGCGATGCCCAGGCCGCCGCCGGGGGTGGCCTCGCCGTCGAGCACCAGCAGGTCGATGTCTGTGTCGTCGACGAGCTTGACGACCTCGGCGTAGGTCGAGGCGTCGACGAACCTCACCGTCAGGTCGGCCGCCGGGCGGGTGCCGATGGCCAGCCGCATGCGGTCGCGGACCTCGGCGTCGTCGCTGTACAGCAGGACAATGTGCTCGCTCATGTGCGTGCTGCTCCTCGTGTGACGTCTGCCTCCGGGATCGTACCGTCCTTGGGAATCGGCGTTTCGCCGCCGTCAGGCGATATGAGGATTCCGGTACGGGCAGTCCACTCCGCCTCCTCGCGCCGCGTCCGCTCCTCGCGGTCCAGCCGGCGGTCCAGCCGCCGGGCCTCCCGGTCCGACTGGCGCATCCACTGCACCACCAGTACCGCCAGCATCGTCACCGAGACGAACTCGCCGCCGGCCCACAGGATCCCGCCCGCGACGACCTGGTCGGCGGCGGGGTCGGCCCAGCTCAGGTGCAGCGACGGATACCAGTCCCCGCCGAGCAGCGTCTTGCTCTGCATGATGGTCAGCCCGAGCACCGTGTGGAACGGCGTGGACAGGAACATCAGCAGCGCGCGGGCCGGATAGGGCCACCGCCCGGGCAGCGGGTCGAGGCCGACCAGCGGCCAGAAGAACAGGCAGCCGACCGCGATGAAGTGCGCGTGCGTGAGCTCGTGGATCCACGCGTGGCGCATGGTCAGGCCGTAGATGCCAGTGAAATAGAGCACGAACGGCGTCACCACGAAGAAGCCGAACGCCACCAGGGGAAACGCCAGGATTCGCGCCGGGCGCGAGTGCACGACGGCCAGCAGCGCCTTGCGGCCGCCGACGGGCAGCGTGCGCAGCGCGAGCGTCACCGGCGCGCCCAGGGCCAGGAAGATCGGCGCGATCATGGACAGGATCATGTGCTGGATCATGTGCACCGACAGCAGCGTCGTGTCGTACTGCTCGATCCCGGTCATGGTGACCGCGGCGATCGCGCCCAGGCCGGGGACCAGGAACAACACCGTGCGCGCGACGGGCCAGTCGTCGCCGCGCCGGCGCAGCTTCACCACGCCGGCCAGATAGAGCCCAGCGGCGGCGAGCAACACGAGCGTCAGCCACGACGCGTGGAACGAGCCGAGCAGCGTCGCGGCCGACACGGGACCGGGTTCACCTGCGGATTCGAGTGCGCGGAACACGGAACCAGACTATGCCGTCGTACGAATCGTCCGTGTCTAGGTGGACCCCGCGCAAACCTGGCGATGATCGGAGGCAATAATGGCGTCGTGACTGCGGCCCCAACGATTGCCAAGAGCCAGATCCACTCACTGACCAGGCCCAACATGGTCAGTGTCGGGACGATCGTGTGGCTCTCCAGCGAACTGATGTTCTTCGCGGCGCTGTTCGCGATGTACTTCTCCATCCGCGCTGCCGCGCCGGAGCTCTGGGAGAAGCACACCGAGGTGCTGAACATCCCCTATGCCCTGACGTTCACGATCATCCTCGTGCTCTCGTCCATCACCTGCCAGATCGGCGTGTTCCGCGCCGAGCGCGGTGACGTGCACGGGCTGCGGCGCTGGTTCGCCCTGACGTTCGTCATGGGCCTGATCTTCGTGCTCGGGCAGGCGAACGAGTACCGCACGCTGGTCAGCGAGGGCATCAAGATCAACGGTGATGGTTACGGCTCGATGTTCTACCTGACCACCGGGTTCCACGGCCTGCACGTCGCCGGCGGCCTCATCGCCTTCATCATCTATCTGATCCGCACGACCATGGGCCGCTTCACCCCCGCCCAGGCGACCGCGGCGATCGTCGTGTCCTACTACTGGCACTTCGTCGACGTCGTCTGGATCGCGCTGTTCGCGATGATCTACTTCCTGCAGTAGCAGGCTCGGGCCGCGCGTCACGCTCCGGACCACTCCTCCAGGACCACTACCGAGACGGCACATAGGTGATGACGACAAAGGTGAGGCCATGACTTCTGAGCAGAGCAAGCGGCCGCTTGCCCGGCTGGTGCCGGGTGGTGCGCGCGCGGCCCGGGGCAAGCTTCGCCGGCGGCTTTCGGCGGCCGTGCGTCTGATCGCCGCGCTCACGCTGGTCGGCGGCCTCTACAGCGCATACGCCCCCGGCGTCGGCCGCGCCGAGGAGGCCACACCGGCCCTGTCGGAGCAGGCGAAGCGCGGCAAGGAGCTGTATCAGACCAGCTGCATCACCTGCCACGGCACCAATGCGCAGGGCGTGCAGGACCGCGGTCCCAGCCTGATCGGCGTTGGCTCCGCCGCGGTCGAGTTCCAGGTCAACACGGGTCGTATGCCGCTGGCCCGCCAGGAGGCGCAGGCGGAGCGCAAGGCGCCGGCGCTCAGCCCGGCCCAGGCCGCCGACCTCGGCGCGTACATCCAGGAGCTGGGCGGTGGCCCGCAGCTTCCGAGCGCGTCGAGCCTCGACGCGGACGTGAAGAAGGCCCAGACCGACCCGAAGACCCTCGCGCACGGCGGCGAGCTGTACCGGGTCAACTGCTCGTCGTGCCACGCGTTCTCCACCGGCGGCGGCGCGCTGTCCTCCGGCAAGTTCGCCCCGACGCTGGAGCACTCGACCAACCGCGACATCTACGCCGCGATGCTGACCGGTCCGCAGAACATGCCGGTGTTCGGCAACAACCAGTTGAGCCCGGATGACAAGGCCGCGATCATCGCCTACGTCCAGACCCTCAACAAGAACTCGTCGACAAGCCCCGGTGGCTGGAGCCTCGGCCGGTACGGCCCGGTCCCCGAGGGGCTCGTCATCTTCCTCGTCGGGATCGCGGCGCTCGTGTTCGCCACGCTGTGGATTGCAGGGAAGTCATGACCACCCACACCGCTGCTGAGGGTCACTCCTCTGCTGAGGAGCCGTTCGACGCGAGCGACCCCAGCCTCACCCGGTTCGACCTCGTCAAGGAGGGCGCCCGCCGGGACGGCGTCGAGATCGTGCACTACGCGCCGCGGTTCCCGGTCCCGGGCACCAAGGCCGAGAAGCGCATCGAGCGTTTGCTCGCGCTGCTGTTCCTGCTCACCGGCCTCCTGGGGACCGCGTTCGTGGTCGCCTACATCGCGTGGCCGTGGCACTACGGCCACGGCGACGAGACGTACCAGAACCTGTACCCCTATTACACCCCGGTGCTCGGCGCGACGCTCGGCCTCGCGCTGCTGACCCTGGGCCTGGGCATCGTCGTCTGGTCGAAGAAGCTTCTGCCCGAGGAGGTCTCGGTCCAGTCGCGCCACGACGGCCCGTCGGACCGCACCGAGCAGCGGCTCACCGCGGCCACCATCGTCAACATGGGCGACGAGCTGGGCCTCAAGCGCCGCCGCTTCGTCGGCCTGGCATTCCTGGCCGGCGCCGCCCCGCTGGGCGCGGCCGCCGGCGCGGTGCTGGTCGGCGGGCTGCTCAAGGCGCCGACGCAGAACGGCGAGAACGTGTTCTTCACCACCGGGTGGGACCCGAAGAAGAACGACGGCAAGCCGGTTCGCCTCACCCACGAGGACGGCACCCCGATCCGCCCGGCCGATGTCAGTGTCGGCGGTCAGATCACCGTCTTCCCCGGTATCCCGCACGGCGCGAGCAACAAGTACGCCGACTCGCCCACCCTGCTGATCCACCTGCGTGAGCCGGACGCGTTGCTCACGAAGAAGAACGCCGATCCGGTCAACGTCGGCTCGCAGTGGCAGAACTACGTCGCGTACTCGAAGATCTGCACCCACGCGGGCTGCCCGGCCAGCCTGTACGAGCAGCAGACCAACCGCCTGCTGTGCCCCTGTCACCAGTCGCAGTTCCAGATCACCGACAACGCGCGGCCGGTCTTCGGCCCCGCGAGCCGGTCGCTTCCACAGCTGCCGATCACGGTCGACGATGAGGGATACTTCGTAGCGGTCTCCGACTACAAGGTTGCGGTCGGACCGGCCTTCTGGGAGCGGCCATGAAACGGCGCAAGATCGACGTCCGGGCACTCCCGGCCAAGTCCGCCCAGGCGCTCGACGAGCGCTTCCAGGCGGCGACGCCGCTGCGGCGGCTGATGAACAAGGTCTTCCCGGACCACTGGTCGTTCCTGCTGGGTGAGATCGCGCTCTACTCGTTCATCGTGCTGCTGCTCAGCGGCATCTTCCTCACGCTGTTCTTCGACCCGTCGATGCGCGAGGTGGTGTACGAGGGCAGCTACACCCCGCTGCGCGGCGTGGAGATGTCGCAGGCGTACAACACCGCGCTGCACATCTCGTTCGACGTGCGCGGCGGTCTCTTCGTGCGGCAGATGCACCACTGGTCGGCGCTGCTGTTCATGGCCGCGATCGTGGTGCACATGTTCCGGGTGTTCTTCACCGGCGCGTTCCGCAAGCCGCGTGAGGCCAACTGGATCATCGGCGTGCTGCTGTTCTGGATGGGCTTCCTGGGTGGCTTCGGCGGCTACTCGCTGCCCGACGACGGGCTGTCCGGCACCGGCCTGCGCATCGCGAGCGCCATCATGCTGTCGATCCCGATCGTCGGTACCTGGGTGACCACCTCGCTGTTCGGCGGCGAGTTCCCGGGTGAGGTCATCCTCGACCGGCTGTACATCCTGCACGTCCTGCTGGTCCCGGGTGCGCTGCTCGCGCTCATCAGCGTCCACATGGGCCTGCTGGTGAAGCAGAAGCACACCCAGTGGCCCGGCCCCGGCCGCACCAACGAGAACGTGGTCGGCGTGCGGATGTTCCCGGGCTTCGCGGCCAAGGCCGGCGGCTTCTTCATGGTCGTGTTCGCCATGCTCGCCTTGCTGGCCGGCCTCTTCCAGATCAACCCGATCTGGCTGTTCGGCCCGTACAAGGCCGCGGTCGTTTCGGCGGCGAGCCAGCCGGACTGGTATGTCATGTTCCTCGACGGCTCGACCCGTCTCTTCCCGGCCTGGGAGATCCGGTTCGGCCTGTTCGGCTGGGGCGATGGTTACACCATCCCGGCGATCTTCTGGCCGACGGTGGTGCTACCCGGCATCCTCACGATGCTGCCGATCTTCTATCCGTTCATCGAGGCGCGGTTCAGCAAGGACAAGGCCGTGCACAACCTGCTGCAGCGCCCGCGGGACAACCCGACGCGTACCGGGCTGGGTGCCATGGCGATCGCGTTCTACGTGGTGCTGCTGGTCTCCGGCGGCAACGACGTGCTGGCGGACAAGTTCCACATCAGCCTCAACGCGATGACCTGGGCGGGCCGCATCGGCATGCTGATCCTGCCGCCGCTGGCGTACTACTGCGCCTACCGCCTGGCGCTGGGCCTGCAGCAGCACGACCGCGAGGTGCTGGCGCACGGCATCGAGACCGGCATCATCCGGCGCATGCCGGACGGCCGCTTCGTCGAGGTCCACCAGCCGCTGCCGTCGCCGGACGGCCACGCGGTGGAGGGCGACGGGCACCACGGCCTGGAGTACGCGGGCTGGGTCGTACCGAAGAAGATGAACCGCATCGGCGCCCTGGCCCCGACGGTGAAGGGCTTCTTCTACCCGATCGAGAAGGCGGCCCCGGCCGAGAAGCCGGTGCCGCGCCAGGTCGCAGAGGCCGACCGCGAGGAGATCACCTCGGGCCGCTGAGCCCACCGCGCGACGCCCACGCACGACGTCGAACGGCCCCCGGCACCACGCCGGGGGCCGTTCGGTGTTTCACGGCAGGGACGCGGCCCAGTCGGCCACGCGGCGGGCCAGGGCGGTGCCCTGCTTGGCCCAGCGGAAGTGGTCGATCGGCGGACCCGGTGCATAGTGCTCGCGGGTCACCGGGGCGGCGGAGAGCTTCTCCAGCAGCTGGGAGACCGTGTCGGGCGGCGTGTACGCGTCGCCGGCCATGTCGACGGCCAGCACCGGGGTCGTCACCCTCGCCAGGGCGGACTCCAGGTCCGTGCCGTGCAGCGCCGGGTAGCGGCCCGTGCGCGCGGTGTGCGCCCAGTCCCGGATCACCCCGCGCGCCTGGCGGCCGCCGAAGCCCCAACCCGGCCACACGCGCAACAGTGCGGCGGTCGCGGCGAGCGTCTGGGTCTGCAGCAGCACCGGCAGGCGACGGCCGGCCGGATACCGGCGCCAGTACGGCACGCCGACCGCCAGCAGCGCGAGCCCGGCCACGTCCGAGGCGGGCTCCGCGGCGAGGTGCAGCGCGCACGCCTGGCCACCGAGGGAGTGCCCGACGAGGATCGTGCGGCGCCCGGCGCGGCGCGGCTTGAGGTGGGTCAGCACGGCGTCCACGTCGTCGGTCAGGTCGGCCAGGCCGTATGCCGAGGCCCGCGACGGCGGCGGCGCGCTCGCCCCGGTGCCGCGCAGGTCGGCGACGACCACGGCCATGCCCGCGGCGACCAGGTCGGCGGCGAACGCGCGGTAGTAGCGAGCCGGCACCCCCATCGCCGGCCACAGCACCGCGAGCGTCGGCGCGTCCTCGGCCGGCGCATACACGTGCAGGGCGATCCGGTCCGTCCCGCGTCGCACCGTCTCCAGCGTCGCATCCATGCTCGTAGGGTAGGGCCAGGAGGTTACCCACGGGTACGACTGGTTCGGCCGCCGCATGTGAGAAAGGTGGGGCGGTGCCGCCCCACCTTTCGGCGGTGGACTCAGGCGGCCAGCAACTCGGCGATCTGCACGGCGTTGAGCGCCGCGCCCTTGCGCAGGTTGTCGTTGGAGACGAACAGCGCCAGGCCGTTGTCGACCGTCTCGTCGACACGGATGCGCCCGACGTACGACGGGTCGGCGCCCGCCGCCTGCAGCGGCGTCGGGATGTCGCTGAGCACCACGCCGGGCGCGGCGGCCAGCAGCTCGGTGGCGCGCTCGACGCCGACCGGGCGGGCGAAGCGCAGGTTGAGCTGCAGCGAGTGGCCGGTGAAGACGGGCACGCGCACGCAGGTGCCGGACACCTTGAGCCCGGGGATCTCGAGGATCTTCCGGCTCTCGTTGCGTAGCTTCTGCTCCTCGTCGGTCTCGAAGGAACCGTCGTCGACGATCGAGCCGGCCAGCGGCAGCACGTTGAACGCGATCGGGCGGGCGAAGTTCTTCGGCTCCGGGAACTCGACCGCCGAGCCGTCGAGGGCCAGTGCGGCGCCGCCGTCGGCGACCTTGCGCACCTGCTCGTCGAGCTCGGCGACGCCGGCCAGCCCGGCGCCGGAGACGGCCTGGTAGGTGGCGGCCACCATGGCGACCAGCTCGGCCTCGTCGTGCAGCGGGCGCACGACCGGCATCGCGGCCATCGTGGTGCAGTTGGGGTTCGCGATGATCCCCTTCGGCCGGTGCGCCGCGGCGTGCGGGTTGACCTCGGCGACGACCAGCGGCACCTCCGGGTCCATCCGCCACGCGGAGGAGTTGTCGATCACGACCGCGCCGGCGGCGGCCACCTTCGGGGCGAGCTCCTTCGACGTGCCCTTGCCGGCCGAGAACAGCACGATGTCGAGCCCGGCGTAGTCCGCGGTCGCCGCGTCCTCCACCGTGACCTGTGTGTCCTGCCAGTCGATGGGCCGCCCGGCTGAGCGGGCGGACGCGAACAGTCGCAACTCGTCTACCGGGAACCGCCGTTCGGCCAGGATGTGGCGCATGACGCTGCCGACCTGCCCGGTGGCCCCTACGATGCCGATCCTCATGGCCGCGAGGGTACCGGGTGCGGACCGCGCATTCGATGCGATTTGCCGCACTCCCGGCGTCGCAACCAGGGCAAACGGTCCCTTCTTACGGCCCCGCCGAACCCTCGCTGCACGCCTTCTCGCCACGCGAGGGAAAAACCGCGGGATTTAATCAGCGTCCGGCAGGCCGATCGCGAACGCTTCCTCCAGATCGTGGCGGGAGTACGCCTGGAACGCGATGTGCGTGTCGGTCTCCACAACGCCGGGCACCTTCGAGATCCGGTTGGCGATCACCTCGGCGATGTCCTCGAACTGCCGCACCCGCACGATCGCGATCAGGTCGGTGTCGCCGGCGACGGAATACACCTCGCTGACACCGTCGAGGTTGGCGATGTTCTCGGCCACCTCCGGGATCGAGTCGGTGGCGCAGTCGATGAGGACGATCGCGGTGATCACCGGCGGTGCTCCTTCCAGCGGGTGGCACCCGCCATGCTAATGCGCGGCGACGGTCAGCCCCCGGCCGACCCGGATCCCGTCGGTGAGCGCCTCGCCCGCCGCCACGACGCCGCCCGGCCACACCACCCCGCGGGTGACCGACCCGGCCACGACGGCGCCCGAGCCGATCACGGCCCGCTCCAGCGCCCCGCTGACCTCGGCGTCCGGTGCCACGAGGCTGCCACCGCCGGCCGCGTGCAGGTTGGCCCGCAGGTAGTCCGCCGGGGTGCCGGTGTCCAGGTAGATGCCCTGGTACCGCATCACGCGCAGCCGGCCCTGGCGCTCGGCGGGGCGCCAGGCCAGGCGTACCAGATCGGATGGCTCCGGCTCCAGAGGGGCGACCAGGTCCCACGGCAGCAGCGAGAACCCGGCGAAGCGGTGGGTGCCGAACTCGTCCGGCGGCCCGGGCACGCCGAGCAGCCGCACCTCGTGCCCGTCCCAGCCGTCGAGCAGGGCGGCGATGTCCGCCCCCGGCTCCTCGTCCGAGGCCAGGTAGGCGTCGGCGTTGCCCACGAGCACGCCCCGGCCGCCGATCCAGTCCCGCAGCAGGCCCAGCCCGCCCGCCGTACCGAGCGGGTCGCCCGGCTCCACGGAGAGGTGCGCGCGCTCACCGACGTGCTCGACGACCAGGTGGCCGAGGTAGCAGGCGTTCACGGCGACGCTGTGCGGCCGGTCGAAGCCGAGCGCCCGCACGCGGGCCAGGGCCCGGTCCAGCAGCGCCACGTTGCCGACCGGGCACAGCGCCTTCGGCAGGTGCTCGGTGAGCGGCCGCAGGCGGCGCCCCTCGCCGGCCGCGAGCACGACGGCGCAGACGTCCGCGTTCACGCCTCCAGGACTTCCGGGTAGTCGCGGTATGGGCCGATGCCGTAGTGGGCGAGCAGCTTCGACGTGGACACCGTCAGCGGCGGCAGGTTGTCCAGCTGGTGCCAGGCGGCCTCGAGGACCTCGGCGGCGTCGACGGCGAGCTCGACGCCCGGCTCGACCTCGGTCTCGAACACCACGTCGACCCACTGGCCGTGGGTGTGCACGATCGCGTTGGGCATGGCGGGGCGCATCCGCTCGGGCGGCACCCGGACGCCGGTCTCCTCGCCGAGCTCGCGGGCCGCGCACTGCACGGGGGTCTCGCCGCGGTCCATCAGCCCGGCCGGGAGCGACCAGCCCGCGCCGGGCGGCTGGCGCAGCAGGAGGATCCGGGTCAGCTGCGGGTCGCGGACGATCGCGACGGCGCCGATCGTGTACGTCGGCTGGAAGGTCCGCACGATCCGCCGCCGCCAGCGGCCCGGCAGCCGATAGAACGAGCTGTAGGCCAGCCCGCGCACGCGACCACGGAAGTCGGTCATCCAGCTAGGCTAATGAGCTATCGCGGGGAGTGGTCGACCAGGGCGATCAATTCAGCCACAACCTCGTCCGCGGTGCGGGCGTGGTCGGCGACGGCGACGAGCAGCGTCTCCAGGTCGGGGTAGCTCAGCCGCGTCGCGAGGCGCACCAGCGGCAGGTCGCTGGCCAGGCCGCGGCCCTGCTGGCGCAGCGCGAGGCCGATCGCGAGGCGGCCCAGCCGGACCTTGTTGGCGACCGTGATGGCGGGCACCTCGTGCGCCTCGAACCAGCGGCTGATGTGCAGCCGGGCGTGGGGGGTGCGGACGAAGTCGAGCCACTCCGGGGACGGCCCGCGCGCCGGTGCGTCGGCGTCGAAGTCGAACTCGTCGCGCTGCCCGGCGCGGGTGATGATCTCGACGGTGTCGCCGTCGGCGAGCGGTGACGACACGGCGGTCAGGCGGCCGTTGACCCGGGCGCCGATACATCGGTTGCCGACGTCGGCGCCGAGGATGTACGCCAGGTCGACCGGCGTCGCGTCGCAGGGCAGCAGCACCGGCCGCCCGCCGCCGGCCGTCAGCACCAGGATCTGGTCCTCGGCGAGGTCGCAGCGCAGCGACGCGATGAACTGCGCCGGGTCGGACGCCGCGGCCTCCCAGTCCAGCAGCCGGCGCAGCCAGTCCAGCTGCTCGGCCTTGGTCGCCGGGCCGAAGCGGGCGGCTGCGGAAGGGTAACGGAAGTTCGCCACGATGCCGTACTCCGCCGACTGGTGCATCTCGACGGTGCGGATGAGCACCTCGAGCGAGCGCCCCTCCGGCCCGAGGACCGTAGTGTGCAGCGACCTGTAGTTGTTGTTCTTCGGCGTGGCGATGAAGTCCTTGAACCGTCCGGGCACCGGGCGCCACTTGCCGTGCACGGCGCCGAGCGCCGCGTAGCAGTCGGTGTCGGGCCCGTCGACGACGATCACCACGCGTGGCAGGTCGTGCGGCTCGGCGTAGTCGCCGTCGACGGTGTCCTTCCAGATCGAGTACAGGTGCCGGGGCCTGGGCGACACCGTGGCGTCGAGGCCGTACCTCTTCAGGTCGGTGCCCACGGTCGAGATGATCTTGTCGAGGTAGCCGTCCCAGCCGACCCGCTGCCGCACGTAGTCGGCGACGACCGCGTAGCCGCTGGGGGAGACCGCGCGCAGCACCCAGTCCTCGAGCTCCCGCTTGAGCGCCTGGATGCCGAGCCGCTCGCACAGCGGGATCAAAACCTCGCGGGTGGCGGTGGCGATGCGCACCCGGCTCTTCACCGACCGCGCATCGATCGTGCGCATGTTGTGCAGCCGGTCCGCGAGCTTGATGACCAGCACCCGCACGTCACGCCCGGCGGCGACGATCATCTTGCGGATCGTCTCGGCCTCGGCGTCGGCGCCGTAGAACATCTTGTCGAACTTCGTCACGCCGTCGACCAGCAGCGCGACCTCGCCGCCGAAGTCCCGCTCCAGCGCGCCGAGGGTGTAGTCGGTGTCCTCGACGGTGTCGTGCAGCAGCGACGCGACCAGGGTCGTGGTGTCCATGCCGAGGTCGGCCAGGATCTCGGTGACCTCGATCGGGTGCGTGATGAACGGCTCGCCGCTCTTGCGCATCTGCCCGCGGTGCATCCGCTCGGCGGTCGCATACGCCCGGCGCAGCAGCGCGATGTCCGCCGCGGGGTGGATCTGCCGGTGTGTGCGCAGGATCGGCGCCATCGGGTCGTCGCTGGACTGCCACGGGAACATGGCCCGCAGCCGCGAGCCGATGATGGCCGTGTACGTCGACGTCGGGTCCCCTGGTACGGCCCCGCCCACGAGCGCCGAGTAGCTCGGCGGCGGCGGTACCTCGGGCGAGTCGTCGGTGGGGGGCGCGATGAGCTTCTGCCGGGGAGCCGCGTATCGGTCGTCGAGCTGCGGCTCACGCGTCTTGGGCCGCGGCAGCGCGTTCCGCTTCTTGGCGGCCGGCTCGGGCTGCGTGGTCTGCTCGCGCTGTTTGCTGTGCTCAGCCTGCTTGCTCTGGCGGGGTTGTCCGCCCGGGCCGGTCGCTTCACGGCCGGGCTCGTCGCGGCGGGTGGTGCTTCGCGCGCCGCGGTCGTGCCGTTCCTGCTGGTTGCCCCGCTGCTCGCTCTGGTGCGTGTCGCGGGGCTTGTCGTGCGGCCCGGCCTGGGGCTTGGTCTGGGGCTCGGCCTGGGGCTCGCCGGCGGCCGGGTGTTCGTCGATGACGGCGTGTCCGTCGGCGGCCGCGTGATCGCGGGTGATCGGGTGCTCGTGGGTGGCCGTGTCCATCTGTCCCGGCGGCACGTCTCCCGGGTCACCCACACCCGGCGCGCTGTCGTCGCCGCTCGGGCGCGGCCGCGTCTCGATCGCGCGGCCGTTGGCGGGCCAGTCGGACCCCCGGCGCGCCGCGGACCGCTCCTGGGCGGTCCGGTCCGCGTCCGCCTTCTCGCCTCGCACCGCCTCGGTCCGGGACGCCTCCGTCCGCCTTACACGGTCGGGGCGCGATCCGTGCTCGTTCGCCGCGTGCTCGCTCGGCGTCCGGTCGCTCGGGACCCGGTCGTTCACGGCCCGGTCGGTCGCGGCGCGGTCCGCGGGTGCCCGGTCGTTCGGGGCTCGGTCGCTCGCGGCCCGGTCGTTCACGGGGCGGTCGGGTGCGGCGCGGTCTGCGCCTGCCCGGTCGTTCGGGGTGTGGTCTACGGGTGCCCGCTCGGGTTGCGGGGCGGGGTCGTTGAGCGCCCTGTCGTGCTGGTGGCCGCGGTCGTCCGCGGCCGGCTCGGTCCGGAGGCCCTGGTCCGCCGGTGCGCGGTCCGCGGTGCCCGGCGGGGCGGGGCGCCGGCGCGCCGGAGCCTCAGGGGCGTTGATGGCCGCGGTCGGCAGGCCCTTGGGCCCGAGGAACATCTCGCCGGCCCGGAGCGCGCCCCCGGTCCCGCCGGCCCCTGCGGTGGCGCTCGGACCGCCCGCGGCGCCGATCGCCCCGAAACCACCGGCGCCGCCCGCGCCGAACGCGGTCGTGCTCCCTGGGGGAGTCGTGCTTCCCGGGGGACTGATCGCGAATCCGCCGGTCCCCAGAGGGTCGACCCGGATCGTCAGCGGGCCGAGGGCCGCGACCGTCCCGTCGTCGGCTTGCAGGGCATCGTGGCTGGTCGCGGGCGAGGCGAACGCCTGGGCCGGGCCGACACGAAAATTCGGCAACTGCGTGGGGTTGCCGTCTGACGCCGCTGGGTCCACCATGTACTCGCTGTGCGTCGCGTTCTGGCCCGAACACGGTCCGTATGGGGCGCCGTGAACGCTGGGATTGTGAATTTCGGGATCGGGTTCGTCGCCCGATCCTCGCTGTGGATCCGCACCAGTGGAAGGGTCGGAAGCGTCAGAGACATCCGGGCCGCCGAGCAGATCGGGGCCGTTCAGCACGCCGGGCCCAACGGGGCCGTGCTGAGGGCTTTGGTCATGCTGCTGGCCGGGACCGTGCTGGGCGAACGATCCGTGCTGCGGGCCATGCCCCTCGCGCACCGGGCCTGACGCGGGAGTGGGGCCCGCGCCGAAGGGCGCGCCGGACTGCAGACCGGGCTCCATGCGGCACCTCCTCACCGACGGGCCGGGCGGGCCGGGGTTTGGGTAGGTTCCAGCCTAGTTTCCTCTCGCGCATCCGATCGGTCATTTGAGTATGTGCGATCGTCCGATGTGCTACCCGTCCAAGTCATTTTGAACCGCGGCCGCGGCCTCCGCGCGGGCCAGGAACGGCCGCCACCGGGCGGCGCCGGCGGCCGGGTATGACCAGCCCACGTCGGTTTTGACCAAGCGGGTCTCGGGCCGCTCGAGCCACGCGAGGATGCGCTCGGTCTCCTCCGGTGTGGCGCGCGGCGTCGGGCCCGGGCCGGGTGCCACGGTCTCCGCTGTGGCTAAGACCACATCCACTGTCGGCTGTGGATGCGCCCTCGGGGGTGAAACGCCCGCCGCGGCGAGCCGCCCGTGTCGCACCACCGCGATCTCCCAGCCCCCGGCCGCGGCCGGGCGGGCGGCGATCAGCTCGGGCAGCGCGGACAGCGACGCGAGGCGCTGCATCCGGATCGCGGTGCGCAGGAACGCGATGAGCCGCCCCCGGATCGCCGCGGCGTCCTCGTAGCGCTCCGCGGCGGCGAGCGTCTCGATCCGGGCCATCAGCCCGCGCACCACCGGGCTCGGGTCCCCGGTGGTCGCCGTCCGGAACGGGGCCGCGGCCGCCGCCTCGTAGTCCTCGACGGAGATGCGGTGCTCGCACGGTGCCGGGCAACGGCCGAGCTCGGCCAGCGCGCACGCCGGCGTGGGCGTGCGCGGCGACAGCTTGTGGGTGCACTGCCGGATCGGCAGCGCGTCGTAGACGCCGGCCGCGGCGAGCTCGGCGCCGCGCCGCGAGCCGAACGGCCCGAGGTAGGCGGCGCCGTCGGCTTGCAGCTCGCGCACCAGGGACAGGCGCGGATAGGCCTCGGCGGTGAGCTTGAGCCACAGCACGCGCTCGGGGAACTTCGAGCGGCGGTTGTACGGCGGCTTGTGCGCCGCGATCAGCCGCAGCTCACGAACCTCGGCCTCCAGCGAGTGCGAGCACGGGATCGCCTCGACCCGCTCGGCGGCGTTGAGCATCTCGTCGATGCGGGCGCGCTTCTCCGCGGCGGTGAAGTAGCTGCGCACCCTGGTCGCGATCGAGGAACTCGTCCCGATATACAGCGGCCGGTCCTGGTGCCCACGGAACACGTAGACCCCCGGGGCGTCGGGCAGCCCCTCGGCGAGGTGCCGCTTGCGCCGCTGGGCCGGGCTGACCGCTTTGACGAACTCGATCGTGTCGCCGACGGTGTGCACCTTGAGGCTGCCGAGCCGGGCGAACAGGCCGTGCAGCACGTCCACGGTGGCGCGCGCGTCGTCGAGCGCGCGGTGGACCGGCTGGGTCGTCGCCCGGAAGTGCCGGGCCAGGGTCGACAGCTTGTGGTTGGGCACCTCGCCGGCGATGAGCGCGCGCCGGGCGATGGCGGCGGTGTCGAGCACGATCGGCTTGGGCCACGGGTAGCCGTGCCGGGCGCAGGCCGCCTTCAGAAAGCCGGTGTCATAGGGCGCGTTGTGCGCGACCCAGACGGCGCCCCGGGCGAACTCGAGGAAGCTGGGCAGGACCGTGTCGAGCTTCGGCGCCTCGACCAGCATCATCTCGGTGATGCCGGTGAGCACCGTGATGAACGCCGGGAGCCGCTCCTCGGGGTTGACGAGCGTGCCGAACTCGCCCAGGACCTCGCCACCGCGGACCTTGACCGCGCCGATCTCGGTGATGCCGCCGCCGTCGGGCGCGCCGCCGGTCGTCTCCAGGTCGACCACGACGAACGTGGTCGAGAAGAGCGTCGCGGCGCGCGGGTCGTCAAACAGCGCGTCCAGCGTTTCCTGGTGAAAGTCGGGCACGGCCGCACACTACGGCCCGGGTGTGACAAGAAATCGTCAGCGCGGCGGGAAGCGCAGCTCGAAGCGCACGTCGGGCGAGCTAACGATCACGGACGTGTCCATGACGGTGGCGCCGTGCGCGCGCAGGATGCCGGCGACCGCCCGCGGTACCGGCTCGTCGGCCTCCCGGAGCCCGGCGAGGTCGGTGTGCCACTCGGGCCGGATGGTGCCACCGGCGTGACCGATCTCGATCGTGGGCACCGGTGTGCCCAGCACCCGCGCCGCGATCCGCCCGCCGGCCGGGGCGACCTTCAGCGCGCTGAAGATCACGTAGTCGAGGGCGCGGGCGAGCTTGACCGGGTCCGCGTGCACGTAGGCCGGGTCGGTGAGGCCCAGCGTGATCGCGATGTCGCGCATGTCGGCGATCCCGCGCAGCTCGTGGATGCGGGCCTCGGTCAGGTACGACAGGTCCACCGAGCGCGGCTCCAGCTCTGCGCCCGGTCCGGCTCGATGAGGCTTCGCGCTGACCGACCCGGACCAGGCGTCGGTGACCACCAGCAGGCGCAGCTCCAGCAGCTGCGTCACCTGCCGCGCCAGGGCCCGCAGCGCGCGCATCTGGTCGAGGTCGAGCCGGTGCGGGGCGTGGTCGACCACGCACAGCGTGCCGAGCGCGGCGCCGCCGGTGGTCAGCAGCGGCGCGCCGGCGTAGAAGCGGATGCCGTCGTCGGCGCGCACATACGGGTTGTCGGCGAAGCGCGCGTCGGCGGTGGCGTCGGGCACGACCATCAGGTCACGGCCCATGATCGCGTGAGCGCAGAACGCCACCTCGCGCGGCGTCTCGTCGGCGTCGATGTCGCCGATCTTGGCCTTGAACCACTGCCGCTCGGCGTCGACGAGCGTGACGAGCGAGATCGGCGCGCCGCAGATCTCGCTGGCGATCCGGACGATGTCGTCGAAATCGGCCTCCGGCGGCGTGTCCAGGACGGCCATCGCGCGCAGGGCGGAGAGTCGATCCGCCTCGTTCTGGGGTACCGGTGTCGCCATCCCAGCCTCCCAAGCCGTACACCCAATCAGGTGAAATAAGGATATGTCAGCTTTTAGTCTTTGGAGGTAGGGCGGCGTTCCGGGCGTTCCGGGGCACCATCCCGGGCGAATGTGGTCGACAATGCGACACTGGAGTGATGTCTGCGCACGACGCTCCCGACGACCTCGAGGCCGAGGTCTCGGTCGAGGCTGCGCAGACGCCCGACGACCAGGAGCCGATCCTGCCCGAGGTGGTCCGGCAGCGGGTGATCTCGCTGGCCGCGGGTGCCATGACCGGCCTGCCGCTGGAGGAGCTACCCATGCCACTGCGGCGGGTGGCGAAGTTCGCCCCGAACCGCCGTGCGCGCCTGGGCGGGCCCGTGATCGCGATGCAGCTCTCCGGCGACCCGCTCCTGCGCCAGCGGCTCGCCACCCGGGTCGTCAACGAGGCCGGTGACCTGGGAGCCGCCATCTTGGAGGGCGCCGCGCCGGCCGCCGCCGACCCGGTCGAGGTGGCGGCGCTGGCCTACCTCGCCCGCCCCGATGGCTGGCGGGTGCTGGTCACCGACGCCACGCAGACCCTGCGCGCCGAGGCCGAGGGCGCCATCGCCTCCGAGCGCTTCCGCGACGTGGAGCAGCGCCTCGTCCGGGCCGAGCACGACCGGGCCGTGGCCCGTGTCGAGGCCGACAAGCTGCGCGACGAGCTGGCGCGGCTGCGCGACGAGACCGCCGGCCTGCGCGAGGAGGTGCGCTCGCTGAGCAAGGTGCTGCGCGAGTCGCAGGCGAAGGAGCGCAAGGCCGTCGACATGCTCGCGGCCGAGAAGGGCCGGGCGGCGCGGTCCAACGCCGACCACGACGCGGAGCTGCGCCGGCTGCGGGCCAAGCTGGCCGAGGCCGAGACCGCCGCGGGCGCGCAGCGGCAGAGCGCCAAGGACGCCCGGGCCGTCGACGACGCGCGGCTGTGGCTGCTGCTGGAGACCATCGGCCAGGCGGCGGTCGGGCTGCGCCGCGAGCTGGCCCTCGACCCGACCGACAAGCTCCCCGCCGACTTCGTCGCCGACACCGCCGCCGACCGGCCCGAGAACGCCTCCGGCGCCGGCTCGGCCCGCGCGCTGGACGCCGACGACCCGGCCCGCCTCGACCAGCTGCTGAGCCTGCCCAAGGCGCACATGATCGTGGACGGCTACAACGTGACCAAGAAGGGATACGCGGAGATCTCGCTCGAGCAGCAGCGTAACCGGCTGATCGCCGGCGTGGGCGGGCTGGTGGCGCAGACGCGGGCCGAGGTCACGGTCGTCTTCGACGGCGCCGAGCGGGTGCACGGGCTGCCGCCGGCGCCGCGTGGGGTGCGCGTGCTGTTCTCCAAGAAGGGTGAGACCGCCGACGAGCTCATCCGCCGCCTGGTGCGTGCCGAGCCGCCGGGCCGCCCGATCGTGGTGATCTCCTCCGACAAGGAGGTCATCGACGGGGTGCGCCGCCACGGGGCGTACCCGCTGTCCTCAGACACGCTGCTGCGCCGCCTGTCACGGTCCTGACCTGGGCTTTCCCATTTTTGTCGTACCCCGCCGTTACCGTTAGTGCTATCGGGTTCACCGATGGATCGGTATTGGAGGAGTGATGCTCGTCGACTGCGAAAGCTGCTCGGTGCGCGGCACCGCCTGCAGCGGTTGCATGGTGACCCTGCTGCTCGGCACCCCACCGTATGCCCAGTCCGGCCCGACGGGGCTCCGCGCCGCCCGACCCGGACCAGGCGCGTTTCACCAGCTCGGCGCCGAGGAGGCGCGCGCCGTCGAGGTCCTCGAGCTGGCCGGGTTCGAGGTCACCGTGCTGGAGCCCACCCACTTCGAGGCCGTGCCCGTCGCCCCTGTCCCCGCACCTCGGCGCCGTCGCGGGCGCGCCGCATAGGCTGACGCCATGACCCCTCGTTTCTGGGCCATGATCACACTCATCGCGCTGATCGTCGCGGCGGCCGTCGTCGCGCTGCTGCGGGTCCCGTGGGCGGCGCCGCCAGCGCCGCGGGCCGACCAGATCGCCGCGCTCGACTCGCTGCCGCGCGACGCCGTCGCCCAGGGGCGCGCCTTCCGCGCCGCGCTGCGGCCCGGCACCTACCTGTCGCTGGGGCTGGGCCTGGTCGTCGCGCTGCTGCTCGGCCTGACCCCCGCCGGCTCCTGGATCGTCGAGCAGGCCGGCCGCCCGTTCGGCGGCCACTGGCTGGCCAGGGCCCTGCTCGGCGGATTCGCCGTCACCCTCGTCGGCGAGATCGTCTCCCTGCCGCTGGCGGCGTGGCGGCAGTCCATCCTGCGCAGCTACGGGCTGTCCACCCAGGGCTGGGGCGGCTGGAGCGTCGACCTGCTGAAGGGCTACGCCATCGGGGCCGTCATCGGCGCCATCGTGCTCGTCGGCTTCTTCACCATCACCCATTTCGCCCCGCGCTGGTGGTGGGCGTGGGCGGCGGCCGGCGCCGCGGCGCTCGCCATCCTGTTCAGCTTCGTCTTCCCGGTGCTGGTGGAGCCGGTCTTCAACAAGTTCACCCCGATGCCCGCGGGCGAGCAGCGCACCCAGCTGATGGAGATGGCCGCCCGCGACGGCGTGCCGGTCCGCGACGTGCTCATCGCCGACGCGTCCCGGCGCACGAGGTCCGTCAACGCCTACGTGTCGGGCCTGGGCCCGACCCGCCGCATCGTCGTCTACGACACCCTGCTCGAGAAGGCCCCGCCGGCCGAGGTGGAGGCCGTGGTCGCCCACGAGCTGGGCCACGCCAAGGACGGCGACGTGCTGACCGGCACCCTGCTCGGCGCGCTGGGCGCGGCCGCTGCGGTCTGCGCGCTGTACCTGCTGGGCTCGTGGTCCGCCCTGCTCCGCCTGGCCCGCGTCGACTCGATCGCCGAGCCCCGCGCCATAGCCCTGTTGCTGGCCGTGGCCACGGTCGCGGGCCTCTTCGCGGGCCCGGTGCAGTCGCTGGTCTCGCGGCGCGTCGAGGCCCGCGCCGACGAACACGCGTTACGGCTGACGCGCGACCCGGCCGAGTTCGAGGCCATGCAAGGCCGCCTGGCCCTCGTCAACCTGGGCGATCCAGACCCCAACCCGGTGGAACAGTTCCTGTTCGGCTCCCACCCGACCGCCGTGGAGCGCATGGCCGCCGCCCGGGCCTGGGCCCGCGCTCACCGCTGACCCCGCCGTGCCGTCCGCGCCGCGCCATCCCTGCCATGGCGCTTCCGCGCGGGCGCGACCTGGCTCGGACGCCGCCGTGGGCGGCACGCGATCATCTGCTGGAATGGGGCGGTGCAGGCGGACACGCGGGTGTGTTTTCTCGGGGACTCCTTCGTGGCCGGAGTCGGTGATCCGCGCTGCCTGGGGTGGGTCGGGCGGGTTGCCGCGCGTAGTCATGAGCGCGGGGCGCCGATCACCGCGTACAACCTGGGGATCCGGCGGGACACCTCACGCGACGTGCTGGCGCGGTGGCGTGCCGAGTGCGCGCCGGGGTAGGGGAACAGGACGCGGCGAGGGGGCGAGCACCGCGGACGGTTCGCGCTCCCGGACGGCCCGGCGGTGGTGGTCCGTCCAGTCAGGGGCGCAGAGTTCACCACGCAGCCGTTCGAGCCGGTGATCCGGCCGCCGGAGGCAGGCCGGTGCCGCGCGAAGCGCGGCATGGGGGGTGCGGGGTGGGAACCCCCCGCCGCGCCCGCGCCGAAGGCGCGCGCCAGCCAGTGACTGCGTGCGCCGGCCGGTGACTGTGTAGCGTTCCGTGGATGGGCGCGTCGCTGCTGATCACCAATGATTTTCCGCCGCGGCCGGGGGGCATCCAGCAGTTCGTGCACAACCTGGCCGTCCGCCAGCCGCGCGACGAGGTGGTCGTGTACGCCTCGACGTCGGAGGGCGCGGACAAGTTCGACGCCGAGCAGCCGTTCGAGGTGGTGCGGGAGTCCACCGGCATGCTGCTGCCCACGCCGGCGGTCGCGCGCCGGGCCGCGCAGATCGCGCGCAGCCGCGGGTGCGATCGGGTCTGGTTCGGCGCCGCGGCGCCGCTCGGGCTGCTCGCGGATGGGCTGCGCCGCCGGGCGGGGGTGGAGCGGGTCGTCGCGCTCACGCACGGGCACGAGGTCGGCTGGGCCGCGCTACCCGGCGCCCGGGCGCTGCTGCGGCGCATCGCGCGGGGGGCCGACGTCGTGACGTACCTGGGGGAGTACACCCGGAGCCGGCTGGCCCGGGCGATCGGCGGGCTGACCGTGCTGGAGCGGCTCGCGCCGGGCGTCGATGTGGACGCGTACACGCCGCGCGTGGACGGCTCCGGGGTGCGCGCCCGTTACGGGCTGACGGGGCGGCCGGTGGTGGTGTGCGTGTCCCGGCTGGTGCCGCGCAAGGGGCAGGACGTGCTCATCCGCGCGCTGCCGAAGGTGCGGCGGGCGGTCCCGGACGCGGCCCTGCTGATCGTGAGCGGCGGGCCCTATCAGCCGACGCTGCAACGGCTGGCCCGCGAGCAGGGGGTCGCCGGCGACGTCGTGTTCACCGGGTCGGTGTCCTGGGCCGAGCTGCCCGCGCACTACGCGGCCGGGGACGTGTTCGCCATGCCGTGCCGCACCCGCCGGCGCGGGCTGGACGTCGAGGGGCTGGGCATCGTGTACCTCGAGGCCTCCGCCACCGGCCTGCCCGTCCTCGCCGGCGACTCCGGTGGCGCCCCGGACGCGGTCCGGGAGGGCGAGACCGGGTTCGTGGTGCCGGGGCGCGACGTCGACGCCGTCGCCGACCGGCTGATCGACCTGCTGCGCGACCGTGACCTGGCCGCCCGAATGGGAGCGGCCGGGCGCGCGTGGGTCGAATCCGAGTGGCGCTGGGAGACGCAGGCGGCCCGGCTGCATACGCTGCTCGCCCCGCGATAGCCGACCAGCGGATGACAATGCGACAGAACGGGTGAACCCGATCGGGGACTGGCGCGGCCGGTCTGGCTCGGCGGCTTCACATGGGCCGACCCAGACCGGGCGCCGTCCGTGCGATTCGGGGGATCAGCGGCGCGGCGTCAGAAGCTCGGGGCGTCGGGCGCCTCGAGCAGACCTAGGCGCAGCGCCGTCATGAGGGCCTGGGCGCGGTTGGCGGCGCCGAGCTTCTCGTAGAGCTTCGAGATGTGGGTCTTCGCCGTGGACTCCGAGACGAACAGCTGCTTGGCGATGCCGGCCACGCTCATGCCGTCAGCGAGCAGGCGCAGGACCTGGCCCTCGCGGGGAGACAGCTGCGGGCCGCTCGGGGCCAGGCGGCGCTTCATCGCCTCGGCCAGGTCGGCCGCGGTGAAGGCGCTGGGGGCCGAGGCGGCGTGCCGGGCCGCGGCCACCACCTCGTCGGCGGGCGCGGTCTTCGGCACGAAGGCCGAGGCGCCGGCTTCGAGAGCGCCGAAGAGCTGATCGTCGCCGGCGTACATGGTCAGCACGACGATGCCCATGCTGTTGCTGGTCTTGCGTAGGGCGCGAGTGGCCTCCAGGCCGCTGCCGTCGGGTAGGCGGAGGTCCATGATCACGACGTCGGGCTGCAGTGCGCCGGCCTGGCGGATCGCCTCGGCGGCCGTGGCGGCCTCGCCCACCACCTCGAACTGGCGGTCGCGCTCGAACGCGTGCCGCAGTCCTCGGCGAATGAGATCGTGGTCGTCGACGAGCAGCACTTTCGTGCGAGTCGTCGGCGTCGCGGTAGTCGACATTCCCGGTGCTCTCTCCCTCTGGGTGCCTTCACGCTACCGCGCACGCGGCGCGGTTCCGAGCACAACCGCCACTGTGGTTCCGTTCGGCACACGTGGCGTGATCTCCAACCGGCCCCGGATACGCTCCGCCCTCTCCGCCATGATCGCAAGACCATAGCGTCCATCAGGGCGGTTCTCACCGATGCCGCTGCCATCGTCGGAGATTTCTACCTGCGCGAAAGGTGGATCGACCGCGCACGTTACCCAAAGATTCTCCGCGCCGGCATGTTTGCGGGCGTTCGTGATAGCTTCCTGGGCGATGCGCAGCAATTCCGCCTCGACGGCGGCGGGCAGCCGGGCGGTGGACTCGTCGAGCGACAGGTGGACGCGAAGGCCCGCCGAGGCGCCGACGGTACGCGCGTAGTCGGCGATCGCGGCGGTCAGCCCGCCATACCGGTCGACCTCGCTACGCAGCTCGAACAGCGACAGCCGCAGCTCGGTGATGACCCGGGTGACCTCGGCCCGCAGGACCCGCAGCTCCTCCTCGGCGGCCTCGACGTCGGGCAGCGTGGCGACGGCGTTGTCGATGCCGTAGCCGACCATGACGAGCTCCTGGGCGACGCCGTCGTGGATCTCGCGGGCCAGCCGCTGCCGCTCCTCTGTGGTGGCCAGGGAGCGCACCTCGTCGAAGAGCAGCGCGGCCTCCAGGCGCAGCGCGGCCGCGCCGGTGACCGACTGGACCTTGACGACCAGTGACGGCGGATACGCCCCGGCGCCGTCGCTCTCCAGCACGATCAGCCCGACGGTGCGCACGCCGGCGATCAGCGGCACCACCATCGAGGAGATGCTCTGCCCGCCGGTCACCGAGCGGGCCTGGGAGCGGCCGGAGACGACCGGCTGCTGTGTTGCCCAGGCGTCGGCGACGGCACTCTCGGTGTCCAGCGCGGTCTCCCAGTCCAGCCGCTCGACGCCGGCCTGGGCCAGCACCACGAGCCGGCCGCCGCCGCTGCCGGACAGCACGGCGCCGCGGGTGGCGGGGACCATCGCGCGGACCTCGTCGAGCAGGTGCTCGGCGAGCCCGCCCGGGTCGAGCGTCGCGCCCGGCAGCTGCCGGGCCACGCTGCGCAACTGGGTGAGCAGCCGGGTCGCCTCGGCGTAGGGCTGCGGGGCGTCGTCGGGGCGGCGGGCCAGCAGGATCCGCTGCAGGATCGTGGCCTGGAACGCGGCGACGCCGGCGATCACCAGCCACTGGAAACCCGCGGTCAGGTACTCCCGCTCGTCGAGCCGGCCCGCGACCGCCCCGCCGGCGACCAGCAGCGCCGCCGAAGCGATCAGGTACGCGCCCGCGATCCGGCGCCCCTCGCAGAGCGCGGCGGCGACGATCGGCACCGGGAGGTACACCAGCAGGGCCCCGGCGTCCCCGTTGAGCGTCGAGGCGGCGAAGGCGGTGACCAGCACCTCGGCGGTGCGGCCCAGCCGGGCCACCTGGTGCCCCGGGGGCGCGGCCGTCGCGATGACCGCGGCGGCGACCAGCAGCGCGAGCCAGGCCAGCTCGGCGCCGCGCACGCCGTCGCTGAGCAGCAGCACCGCGGCGAGGGCGAGCATGAGCCCGCGCACGGCGATCACGGCCTGCTGCGGGAGTGTGCCCGGGGTCGGGGCGGTCGGAGCACGGTCGTCGGGGCCCGCGGGG
The DNA here is from genome assembly GCF_040689395.1 of Dactylosporangium sp. NPDC051484. Lineage (NCBI taxonomy): Bacteria > Bacillati > Actinomycetota > Actinomycetes > Micromonosporales > Micromonosporaceae > Dactylosporangium > Dactylosporangium sp. NPDC051484. The sequence continues at coordinate 126,175 of NZ_JBFAZX010000017.1, forward strand.
CGCGCGGGCGTGTCCGGCAGGTCCGTCAACAGCGATCCCTTCACTTCGTCAGCGCTTGTAGATCGCGGCGATGTCGCCCGCGTACTCCTTCATCACGACGTTCCGCTTCACCTTCAAGGACGGGGTCAGCTCCCCGGTCGCCTCGGTGAAGTCGCGCGGCAGGATGCGGAAGACCCTGATCGACTCGGCCTTCGAAACCGCCTGGTTGGCCTCGTCGATCGCCTTCTGGATCTCCGCGCGCAACTTCTCGTCGTCGACGAGGTCCTCGATGTCGGCGTCCTCGGGCTTGCCGTTGTCGCGCTTCCAGGTCGGCAGGGCGTCGGGGTCGATGGTGACCAGCGCGGCGATGAACGGCTCCCGGTCGCCGATGACCATGCACTGGCTGATCAGCGCGTGTGCCCGGACCCGGTCCTCCAGCACGGCCGGAGCCACGTTCTTGCCGTTGGCGGTGACGATGATCTCCTTCTTGCGGCCGGTGATGCGCAGGAAGCCGTCGTCGTCGAGCTCGCCGAGGTCGCCGGTGTGGAACCAGCCGTCGGCGTCGATCGCCTCGGCGGTGGCCTCGGGGTTGTTCCAGTACCCCTGGAACACGATGTCGCCCTGGACCAGGATCTCGCCGTCGTCGTCGATGCGGATCGTGACGCCGGGCAGCGGCCGGCCGACGGTGCCGATCCGCACGCCGGTGTCGCGGTTGGCGTTGGTGGCCGGGGACGTCTCGGTCAGCCCGTACCCCTCGTAGATGGTCACGCCGATGCCGCGGTAGAAGTGCGCCAGGCGCTCGCCGAGCGGGGCGCCGCCGGAGATCGCGCGGGTGCACTGCCCGCCGAGCGCGGCGCGGAGCTTGCTGTACACCAGCCGGTCGAACAGCGCGTGCTGCGCCCTGAGGATCAGGCCGGGCGAGGGCGACGCGCTGTAGTCGATCGCCACGCGCTCGGCCCGGTCGAAGATCGCCCCCTTGCCGTCGGCCTGCGCGCGCTGCTTGGCGGTGTTGTAGACCTTCTCGAACACGCGAGGCACGGACAGTACGAACGTCGGCTGGAAGCTTTTCAGCAGGTCGGCCAGGTTTTTCGTGTCGGCCGTGTGCCCGAGTGTGGCCCGCGCCTGGACCACGCCGATCTGGATGAGCCGGGCGAAGGAGTGCGCCAGGGGCAGGAAGAGCAGGGTGCGGGCGCCCTCGTTGAACAGCGAGCGCAGATCGGGGATGGCGTTGACGATGTCCGAGAGCATGTTGCGGTGCGTGATCATGCAGCCTTTGGGACGGCCGGTGGTACCGCTGGTGTAGATGATCGTGGCGAGGTCGTCCGCCTTCGTCGCGGTGCGCCGCCGGTCCACGTCCTCGCGGGGCACCCCGGCGCCGTCGGCGGCGAGCTTCTCGACCGCGCCGGAGGTGCCGTCGATCTGCCACACGTGCGCGAGCGCCGGAGTGTGCTCGCACATCCGCGCCACGGCGTCGCGGTGCGCGTCGCTCTCCACGAAGCAGGCCACCGCGCCGGAGTCCTGCAGGATCCACGCCACCTGCTCGGGGCTGGACGTCTCGTAGATCGGCACGCTCACCGCGCCGCAGGTCCAGATCGCGTAGTCGATGAGGGTCCACTCGTAGCGGGTCTTGCTCATCAACGCCACCCGCTCGCCCGGCTCGATGCCGGCCGCCAGCAGGCCCCGGGCCAGCGCCACGACCTGGTCGAGGAACTGTGCGCAGGTGACGTCCTGCCACGCGCCGTCCACCAGGCGCTGGAACTGCACCGCGTCGGGGGCGACGGCGGCGTTGTCCCAGACTGGGTCGGTCAGTGTGGCTGTCTCGGCGATGATGACCGCGGCGGGGACGGAGAACTCGCGCACGTCCGGCTCCTTATTTCGGCTCTGTTTCCATATCGGGAACCTACCCGTAGGGCTGGCGGGTCCGGCGAGCGCCCGCCGGGCGGCGAGCCGACGCTCCGCGGGCTCGGCGACAGAGGTAGCCTGCCACGCATGGCCGACACTTCGACGCAGTCGATCGTCATTGACGCGCCCCCGGAGCGGGTCGCCGCGGTCATCGCCGACTTCACCCGTTACCCGGAATGGGTCGCGGCCGTGAAGTCGGCCGAGGTGGTCGAGGAATACGAGGACGGATACGCCAGCCAGGTCCGCTTCGTCCTCGATTCAGGCCCGGTGTCCGATCAATACACGTTGCAGTATGACTACGCCGAAGACCTGGGTCGCATCGAGTGGAGCCTCGTGGCACCGTCGAAGATGCAGAAGCAGCAGGCCGGCAGCTATGACATTACCGCCAACCCCGACGGGACTTCCACGGTTACCTATTCGTTGTCCGTGGAGCTGGCGATCGGCATGCTTGGCATGTTCAAACGCAAGGCCGAGAAGATGATCATGGACAATGCGCTCAAGGAGCTCAAGCGCCGGGTCGAGGCCGGGTCATGAAAGACCCCCGCGAGGAGGCGGAGCGCCTGGTCGCCGCGGCGCTCGCCGCCATGTCGACGGCCGCGCGCAGCACCGCCGGCTTCGCCACCGGGTCGGCCGAGTGCTGCGTGTGCCCGCTGTGCAAGGCGATCGCCGCCGCCCGCGAGCCCGACCCGGACCTCGCCGAGCGGCTGGCCACCGGCGCCGGAGACCTCGCCGCCGGCCTCGCGTCGGTGCTGCGGGCGTTCGGGGAGCGCGCGGCCCCGCATTTCAAAGCCCCGGGTGGAGGCCCCGAAGGCCCCGGCTCCGACGAGGAGCCGGACGTGTGGCATTCGGCCACCCAGGAAACGTCAACCACCGACAGCGACGTCGCAACGGATTGACCCCAGCCACGGCGTAAGCCGATACGAGAGGAGCTTGCCGCAGTGGGGCTGACCATCGGCGTCGACATCGGCGGTACCAAGGTGCTCGGCGGTGTCGTCGACTCCGCGGGCGACGTGCTCGTCCAGACGCGGCGGGACACACCGGCGCAGGACCCGGGCGAGACCGCCGGCCGCATCATCGAGGTGATCAAGGAGCTGGCGGCCGCGCACGAGGTGCAGGCCGTCGGTATCGGCGCAGCCGGATGGGTCGACGAGACCCGCGCGATCGTGCAGTTCGCGCCCAACCTGGCCTGGCGCGACGAACCGCTGCGCGACAAGATCCAGCAGGCCGTCGGGCTGCCCGTCGTCGTCGAGAACGACGGCAACGTGGCGGCCTGGGCCGAGTTCGGCTTCGGCGCGGCGCACGACGCCGACGACTCGATGGTGCTGTACACCGTGGGCACCGGCATCGGCGGCGGGATCATCATCGGCGGCCGGCTCATCCGCGGTGCGCACGGCGTCGCCGGGGAGCTCGGCCACACGACGATGGTGCCGGACGGCCACCCGTGCGGCTGCGGCCGGCACGGCTGCCTGGAGCAGTACGCCAGCGGCAACGCGCTGGTCCGCTTCGCCCGCGCGGACGCCCGTGCCCGGCCCGAGGCCGCCGAGCGCCTCCTTCGGATGGCCGGCGGCGACCCGGACGCGATCAAGGGCCCGGCGGTCACCGAGGCGGCCCGGCTCGGCGACCCGGTCGCGATCGGCGCCTTCGAGCAGATCGGGCACTGGCTCGGCGTCGCGTTCGCGGATCTCGTGCAGACGCTCGACCCGCAGGTCATCGTGGTCGGCGGTGGCGTGATCGACGCCGGCGACCTGCTGCTCAAGCCCGCCCGGGCCAGCTACGAGGAGCAGCTCGCCAAGCGTGGCCGGCTGCCCGTGGCGGAGGTACGCCCGGCGCTGATGGGCAACCTGGCGGGCGTCGTCGGAGCGGCGGACCTGGCACGGACATGAGGGCACGCACATGAGGGTTGGCGAATGACGAAGATCAGGGTGCTCTCGTACAACCTGCACGGGCTCAAGGACGACCGGCGCGCGCTCGCGTCGGCCGTCCGGGAGGCCGCGCCCGACCTGGCGATCCTGCAGGAGGCGCCCCGGCGCTTCCGGTGGCGGCAGAAGTCCGCGGATCTCGCCCGCGGCTTCGAGCTCGTCATCGGCGGGGGCGGGCTGCCGGCGCTGGGCAACCTGATCCTCACCAACCTGCGGGTGCGCGCGATCACCGCGTGGAACGTGCGCTACCCGTTGACCCCCGGCCGGCACATGCGCGGCGCCGCCTTCGTGCGGTGCCGCGTCGGGCGGTCCACGTTCGTGGCGGCAGGCTCCCACCTGTCCACCGACGCGGCCGAGCGCCCGGCCCAGGCGGCCCTGCTCAAGCAGTACATGGACGAGGTGGCCGAGCCACTGCTCTTCGCCGGCGACCTGAACGAGAACTCCGGCGGCGCCGCCTGGCGCATGATCGCCGACGGCCTCACCGACGCGGCGGGCACCGACGAGCGCCCGACCTTCCCGGCGACGGCGGCCCGCGATCGCCTGGACGCGATCTTCGTCGACCGGCGCTTCACCGTCCTGCAGTACGACGTGATCGACACCCCGCAGACCCGCGCCGCGAGCGACCACTTCCCGATCGTCGCCGACCTGGAGCTCGACGCCTAGCCAGGCCGGTTCCGGCGCAGGGCCGACTGGACAAATGCGGCCTGCGCGGAGAGGATCTGCGCCGGGTACACCGGGGAGTGGGGAGACGACGCGGTGAGTGCTGAAGGCCAGTTCGGCGACCTTGCCGGGAATGCGACGCACTGGCGGGACGGCGAGCCGGTGTACGACCGAGGCGACACGGTCTGCGTCATCGGCGCCGGCGGGACCGGGCTCACGGCGATCAAGAACCTGCGCGAGGCCGGGTTCGGCGTGGACTGCTACGAGCGGGAGACCGGCGTTGGCGGCGGGTGGAACTGGCGGCACGACCGCAGCCCGGTGTACGCGAGCACGCACCTGATCTCGTCGAAGCCCTTCACCCAGTTCCCGGACTTCCCGATGCCCGACGACTGGCCGGACTATCCGCACCACTCGCAGATGCTGGCGTACTTCGAACGCTACGCGGACCACTTCGCGCTGCGGGAGCACATCTGGTTCGGCACCGAGGTGGCCCGGGTCGAGCCGGCCGAGGGCACCGCCGGCCGGCTGCCACGGTGGGACGTGACGGTCAAGGGGTCGCGGGGCGGGGCGCCGCGCACAATGCGCTATGCGGCCGTGATCGCCGCCAACGGGCACAACTGGTCGCCGAAGATGCCCGAGTACGAGGGCCTGGCGGAGTACCAGGGCAAGGTCATCCACGCCAGCCAGTACAAGGACGCCGCCCAGCTGCGCGGGCGCCGCGTGCTCGTCATCGGGGCGGGCAACTCCGGTTGCGACATCGCCGTCGAGGCGGCCCAGCAGGCGGCCAAGTGCTGGCACTCGACCCGCCGCGGGTACTGGTACGCACCGAAGTTCGCCCTCGGCCGCCCGGCCGACCAGGTCAACGACAAGGTCCTGGCGATGCGGCTGCCGGTGCGGGTGCGCCAGTGGCTGCTGCACCGCACGATCAACATGACGGTGGGGGACCTGACCCGGTTCGGGCTGCCGAAGCCGGAGCACGGCATCCTGGAGACGCACCCGCTGCTGAACAGCCAGCTGCCGTACTACCTCGGGCACGGCGACATCACCGCCGTGCCGGACGTGAAGCACTTCGAGGCACACGAGGTGGTGCTGGCCGACGGCCGGGTGATCGACCCCGACCTCGTGGTGCTGGCCACCGGATATCTGCCGAAGTTCGAGTTCCTCGCCCCGGAGCTGCTGTCCACCGACTCGGCGGGGCGGCCGCGGCTGGCCCTGCAGATGCTGTCCCGCACGCACCCGACGCTCGCGGTGGCGGGGCTGCTGCAGTCCGACTCGGCGCTGTTCACGCTGTCGCACTGGCAGACCGTGCTCATCGCGCAGTGGCTGCGGGTGCTCGACGCCGCGCCGGAGCGGGCACAGGCGATCTGGGCGCGGCTGCGGGCCGAGGGCGACCGCCGCTACTCTGCCAGGAAGGTCACCGACTCGACCCGCCACTGGTTCGAGGTGAGCCACTTCGTGTACCTGCGGGAGCTGGAGAAGACCCTGCACGAGCTGGAGGCGGTCCGTTGACCACGCGGGTGATGCGTTCCGACGAGTGGGCCGATCCGCCGCGGCCGGTGCGCCGTGAGGTGCTCGACGCGCAGCCCTCGGGGGACACCGACGGCACCGCGTCCCCGGTGCTGTTCGTGCCCGGGTACGGCCACGGCGCGTGGGCGTTCGCGCAGCACTGGCTGGAGCACACGGCGCAGCGCGGCTTCCCGGCGTACGCGATGAGCCTGCGCGGCCACGGCGGCAGCGGCCCGGCGCCGCGGGCCCGGCTGCGCGACTACGTCCACGACGTCACCCAGGTGGCGGCGTCCCTGCCGCGGCAGGCGGTGCTCGTCGGGCACGGCGCGGGCGCGCTGGTGGTGGCGATGGCGATGGCCCGCTACCCGGTGCGGGCGGGCGTGCTGCTCGCCCCCGTCTTCGGCGGCGTCGGCACCGCGTTCGGCCTGCTGGGGGGCAACCCGGCGGGCACCCTGCCAGGGCTGATCGGCGGCCGGGTGTCGCTGCGCCGGGAGCAGCTGTTCAGCCGGGCGCTGCCGGGCAACCAGGCCCAGTCGTACGCTCAGCGCCTCCAGCGGGTCCCGGCCGGCGCCCAGCGGCAGCTGATCCGCCGTCGCCGGCCGGAGGCGCCGGTCGGCTCGCCGCCGGTGCTCGTGGTGGGCAGCCCGCATGACCGGGTGGTGTCCGGCTCGGCGCTGGAGTGGGTGGCGCGGCGCTACGGCGGCTCGCCGCTGCTGTTCCCCGGGATGGGGCACGACCTGATGCTCGATGCCCGCTGGCAGGAGCCGATCGACGCCATCGCCGACTGGCTCCAGAAGGTGCCGTAGGGCCTGTATCGAAGTGGCTGGCCGGGCCGCGGCGGACTCAGACGCGGGCGCCGTTGTCGGGGTCGTCGTCCTCCTCGTCGCCGGGGCGCAGCCGCAGCACGAGGGTCACGAAGCCGGCGAGCACGCCCGCGAAGCCCAGGAACAGCGTGGCCTGCGCGCCCAGCGGCAGCACGTCCGGCCAGAACAGCAGGACCAGCCCGGCGGCCAGTGCCAGGATCGCGGCGATCGTGACCGGCGCGACCCGCGGCAGCGGCGGCGGGGGAGGCGGGGTGTACCCCTCCTCGACAGTCTCGTCGTCCGGCAGGTCGTTGCCGAAGGTGTCAAGGCTGTCCAGCAGCGACCGGTCGACCACCTCGGAGGGGCGGCGCAGCGGCGCGCGCGGCGCCGGCTCGGTGTCCATGTCCGCCGCGGCGGTGCTGGAGGAGTCCAGGTCCTCGGCGGCGGGCCACGGCGTCACGGTGGCCGGGTCGACGGTGGTGTGGAAACCGGCCACGATCGCGGCGAAGGCGTCCTCGTCGGACTGAGCGGCCGGGGTCTTGCTCTCCACCGGGGCCGGCTGCGGCGTGTCGACGGCCGGGGTGTGCTGCTCGGGCGCGGACGTGAGCCGTGCGAAGTAGTCCCGCGCGGTGGCCAGGTGCTCCCGGTCGGCGTAGAGCCGGTCGGTCGGCCGGGCGGGCAGCGTCGTGGTGCGGGTCAGCGGATGCAGATCGGAGGCGGGCTGTAGGTATGCCGCGATGCCGCCCGCGGCCAGCATCTCCAGCAGGTGCTCGCCGACCCGCGGGTCGACATCGCCCACCACCGCGTATTCCCGCGCCACCAGCCCGTTGTCCCGCCGGCCGCGCCGCGCCCCACCCCCTGGCACAGCTCGCCCCTCCCTGCGGCCGCCATCGCGGCGTCCGGCGCGCCGCGAAAAAACCGCTGACCGAAATCCTGACATGCCCGGCCGTCGTTCCGGGAGTGCGTTGTGGTGTGCGGTACTGCTTCGTAGGCTCATTGCGACGGTCATTACCGATTGTCGCGCGACTGGCGAAAGGATGGCCGGTGCTCTACTGGTTCCTCAAGTACATCGTCCTCGGACCTTTGCTGAAGCTCGTCTTCCGCCCGAAGGTGGAGGGGGCGCAGTACATCCCGGCCGAGGGCCCGGTGATCATCGCCAGTAACCACCTCTCGTTCGCCGACTCGATTTTCATGCCGCTGAGCGTCAAGCGTCGCGTCACCTTCCCGGCCAAAGCCGAGTATTTCACCGGAAAGGGGATCAAGGGCTGGCTCACCAAGCTGTTCTTCGCCGGCACCGGCCAGGTCCCCATCGACCGCTCCGGGGGCAAGGCGGCCCGTGCGGCGCTCGATGTGGGTCTCAAGATCCTGCGGGAGGGCGGCGTCTTCGGCATCTACCCGGAGGGCACCCGGTCGCCCGACGGCCGGCTGTACCGCGGCAAGACCGGCGTCGCCCGCCTCGCGCTCGAGTCCGGGGCGCCCGTCGTCCCCGTCGCCATGATGAACATGGACAAGATCCAGCCCATCGGTCAGAAGCTGCCGAACCTCAAGCGGGTGCACATCAGGTTTGGCCCCGCGCTCAACTTCTCCCGATATGCCGGAATGACGGGGGACCGCTTCATCGAGCGCGCGGTCACCGACGAGATCATGTATGAGCTCATGACGCTCTCCGGGCGCGAGTACATCGACATGTACGCCCAGAAGGTCAAGAACGCCCAGGAGCCTACGACCCCGTCGCAGCCTGTGGCGGCCTGACCTTCGCCGGCTCGAACGCCAGCTCGAGCAGGCGCGGCGTGCCCGCCTGCTCGGCGAAGGAGACCAGCTCGGCCTGCCACGGCTCGACCCGGTCGACGCCGCTGCGGCCCAGGGCCCGCACGGCCCACGCGACCGACAGGATGCGCGCCGAGTTGTTCGGGATCTCGCCGTAGATCTCGGCCGCGGCCAGGTGCATGTCCGCCGCCCGCGCGAGGTCGCCGTCGACGAACGCGATCGCCCCGGTGATCGTGCGCAGCGCCGCCTCCACCCACGGGGTGCGGTGCGGCACGTCGGCGAGCATGTCCCGGACCGCCATCATCGCCACCCGGCCGGAGAGCACGGCCGCGTGCGCGGTCGCGTCGATCCACTCGCCGCTGGCGATCGCGCGAACCTCCCGCCACGTCTTGGCCAGCTCCACGATGAGCGTCTCGGCGTCGCGGTCGCGCCCCTGCAGGGCCCGGCACAGGGCGCCGTGGCCGAGCGCGACCCACTGCAGGCGGTAGAAGCCGCTGCGCCGGCCGGCGGCGACGAGGTCCTCCACGTCGTCCCCGCCGCCGTCGAAGGCCTGGCCGCGCAGCGTGCGGATCCAGGCGCGCACCCCGCGGACCTGCAGGTCCCACTCGGCGCCAGGCTCGGCCATGGCCGCCTCGGCCGCGGCGACGTACGCCGGCCAGTCCCCGGTGAAGTAGGCCGACTGCGCGACGTCGGAGTAGCCGGTCGCGAGCGTGTGACTGCCGGGCACCGCGTTGCGGCTGTCGTTCAGCAGGGCCGCCGACGCGGTCCAGTCGCCGTCCTCCAGCAGCGCCCACGAGACGTTGCGCAGCGCCCGATGCTCCGACAGCAGCCGCCGCTCGCGGCTGACCTCCAGCGCGGACTGCAGCTCCACCAGGCCCGAGCGGTCACCGGCCTGGAAAAGCGCGGTGCCGATCGTGATCCGCGCACCGGTGGCCACCTCGATCAGGCCCAGCCGGTCGGCGATCTCCGCGGCCGCGCTGGCCGCCGCGACCGCGGGCTCGACCTCGAAGTTCAGCATGTGCAGGCGGCCGAGCTCGGCGTACGCGTCGGCCTTCTGCGGCCCGTCCGGCAGCTCGTCGAAGAGCTCCACCGCCCGGTCGAGGCAGGACAGCGCGTCGAGCCGGTCGGCGCGCAGCCAGGCGGCCTGGCCCCGGACCGTCCAGGCGCGCGCCGCGCCAGCCTGGTCACCGGCCGCGTAGAGGCGCTCGGCCAGCCCGACCAGCCGGTCGGCGCCCCCGGTGCCAAGGAACGACTCCGGGTTGGCGTAGAAGGCGATCTCCGTGCCGAGCTGCTCGATGCGCAGCCGCTCCAGCGCGTCGGTGTCCTCGTCGCACAGGGCCAGCGCCTTGCCCGCGTGCGCGGCGGCCGCCTCCAGGGCGTGCAGCGCATAGGTGCGGCGGGCCGCGCGGTGCATGGCGTCGCGCGCCGGGACGCTGTAGCGCGCGGCGTCCAGGCCGAGGGAGCGGGCGATCTCATACGCCGTGAACCGGTGGTTGGCGACCACCTCCGCCAGGTCGGTGTCGCGGTCGGCGGCGACGTTGTCCAGCCACTCGGCGGTCAGTTCGTGGCGCGCGACCCGCTCGGTGCGCGGCAGGCGCTGGTAGCACACGTCGCGGACCAGGACGTGGCCGAAGCGGTACTCCGTCTGGCCCTCCATCGTGGAGGCGGCCTGCTCGTGGATGAGGTCGCGCTGCTCGAGGCGGCGCAGGGAGCGCTCGATGCCGTCGGCGGGCCGGCTCATGGCGGCACCGACCGCACCCGGCCAGAAGCTCATGCCGACGACCGCGGCGGCCTGCAGCACGGCCCGGTCGGCGGCGTCGAGCAGGTCGACCCGGTTGGCGATGACCGCGTGCACGCTGTCCGGCATCGGCAACTTGCGCCCGAAGGCGTTGGTGGTGGGCAGGTTGCCCTGCTCGGCGAGCATCCGGGTGTATTCGAGCGCGTAGAGCGGGTTGCCGTCGGCGAGCTCGACCAGGGAGCTCAGCGACTGCGACGGGAAGGTCGCCGCGCCCAGCAGGTGGGCGTACATCGTGGCGATCTCCGTGTCGCGCAGCGGCGGCAGCGTGATCGACACCGCGCCCGCCACCGCACCGGCCCAGCTCGGGTTGCGCTCCAGCAGCTCCGGGCGCGCGGTGCACAGCAGCAGCAGCGGCACGTCGCGCACCGAGGCGCCGAGTCGCTCCACGAACCGGACCATCGCCTCGTCGGCCCAGTGCAGGTCCTCGAAGACCAGGACGGTGGGGCGGTGGGCGGCGAGCGCCACCACGAAGCGCCGCCACGCCGACTCGGTCTCGTCCGGGGCGAGCTTCGGCCCGGGCAGGCCGACGAGCGGGCTGAGCGCGTCGGCGAGCCGCTCGGCCTCCGAGGGCCCGACGATCGTGGCGAGCGCCGTGTCGAGCCGCTCCCGCGTGGTCTCGGCGGTGTCGGTGTCCAGGATGCCGGCCTGCGCCTTGACGATGTCGGCCAGCGCGGCATACGTGACGTTCTCCCCGAACGGTGGGCAGCGCCCGGTCCGCCACGCCACTGGCGCGTCGAAGAGCCGCTCGGCGTGCAGGAACAGCTCGTGCACCAGCCGGCTCTTGCCGATGCCGGCGTGGCCGAGCACGGTGACCAGCTGCGGGGTGCGCTCGCGCAGGCCCCGGTGCAGCGCGTTGACGAGCAGACTCAGCTCGTGGGTGCGGTTGACCAGCGGGGTCGAGCCCGCCTCGCGGTCGGGGTGGTTGCGCCGCAGCGGGGCCAGCGCCAGCCACACCTCGGTCGGCGTGGAGCGCCCGCGCAGCGTCGCCGGCGGCTGTGCCTCGTAGCGGATCGAGGACTTGGTCAGCGCGTAGGTGCTGCCGCACACCAGGACCCCGCCGGGTGGGGCCAGTGACTGCAGCCGGGACGCGGTGTTGACGACGTCGCCGGCGACGATGGCCTGACCGCCGTCGCGGGCCGCGGCCACGTCCACGAGGGCCTCACCGGTCGAGACGCCGACGCGGAAGCGCAGCTCGCGCTCGCCCTTGCCGGTGCTGGCGTATCGCGCGAGCACCCGCTGCAGCTCGAGCCCCGCCCGCACGCAGCGCACCGCGTCGGTCTCGGTGGCCACGGGCGCGCCGAACAGCGCCATGACCGCGTCGCCGATGTACTTCTCGACGACCCCGCCATATTGCCCGATGACCTCGCGGGCGGTGGAGAAGAAGCTCTTCTGCAGCTCGCGGACGAGCTCTGGGTCGGCGCGCTCGACATACGGCGTGAAGTCGATCAGGTCCACGAACAGCACGCTGATGCGCCGCCGGTCCTCGCTGCGCGCCGCCGGGATCGCCGGCACCGGGGTCCGGCCGGCGCCCCGCTCGGCGCGGATCAGGTTGCGCGCCGCGGGCGTGCCGGCCCGTGGGGTGCCGCAGCCGGTGCAGAACACGGCATCGGGCGCGAGCGTGCGCCCACAGGTCGGGCACGGCGGGCTCAGCTCGGCGCCGCAACCGCCGCAGAAACGGTCACCCTCGCCCGCCTGGCGGCCGCAGCGTGCGCACTGACTGGAAATCGCCGACACTCCCTTGCCCTGTGAGAATCCATCCTCACACGTCGGCGGCCGGGGCGACCAGGTGTCCGAAATGACACCTGGAACCCCGGCCGTCCAGTCCTGTTTCGCTGCCTGTTTTCCCTGTCTGCCTGCCTGAATGGGCAGCGAGGCTCAGCGTTCGGTCATCAGCGCTCGGTCATCCCGGCCCGGCGGCGCAGCGCGCTCAGGTCGGTCACCACGATCCGCCGGCCCTCGGTGCGCAGCCAGCCGCGGCTGGCGAACGACCCGATCGCCTGGTTGACGCTCTGCCGCGAGCCGCCGGCCATCTCGGCGAGCTGGCTCTGGTTGAGCTCGATGGTGACCATCGGCGCGGTGGTCTCGCCGGCCAGGCGGACCAGCGTCTTGGCGACCCGTCCCGGCAGGTCGAGGAAGACGTGGTCGGCGTTCTGCTCGGTGAGCCGCCGGATGAGCAGCCCCAGCGAACGCATGACCGCGTCGAGGATCCGCGGGTTGGCGTGGACCAGCTCGATGAACGCGTGCCGGGACAGCGCCAACGCCTGGCAGTCCTCGATCGCCTCCGCCGAGGCCGAGCGGGCCGCGCCGTCGAGCAGCGAGACCTCACCGAGCACGTCGGGCGGCCGGACGACGGAGAGGACCGCGCGCTCGCCGGTCGGTGCGGTCCGGAACACCATCACAGCACCGCGCTTGAGCACGATGAGCGACTCGCCCGGATCGTTTTCGACGAACAGCAGCTGGCCTTTGCGGTATGTCCGTGGCACCGCCGCCTGGATGACCCGTTGACGGACATCGGGCTCCAGACCACTGAACATTTCCACACCGGTCAGTGCGTCGCCGGGATCTGGCAGTCGACCCTCCACGGTCAAACTCCTCCCGGTTCAGCGTTGATCGGACTCGTGATCACGTTAGGTGATCACGAAGACAGTACGGAACTTCTACCAGATCATGACGTGCGTGTCGGAGTCTGTACATCCCCCGCATCGGCTCACCGACAGCGCTCTCATGAGTCCGCAGGCAGGCTAATGCCACCACGCGAACCGCTGGGGGGCGGGGGGCATGGCATGGGCGCGGCCGGGCCCTGGGTGGTGCGAGCACCCGGGCCCGGTCGCGAGTTTGTCAACTCGTCCGGTGCCGCGGAGCGTGACGGCGCATAATGCGCAGCGTTGTAGCGCGGCCGCCGGCCGGTCCATACGACGCCGCCGCGAAGCCGGCAGTGCAATCCCGGCGTGTGCATTCCGGTAGGACGCGGCGCATGCGGGCCGAGATCAACGACGGCCAATTCGTCAGGAAATGGTTGCCGGGGCGGCGCACGTCCGGACTCGAGCCGCCGGTCCGGCCGCGCTACGCGGTGCGCCGCGCCTCGCTGTGATCACCGTTTGCCCCATGGTGCAGGATGGGTGCGATGGTGGCGTATCGGTACTTCTACGACTGCGAGTTCATCGAGGACGGCCGGCTGATCGACCTGGTCTCGATCGGCGTGGTCGACGAGCGTGGGCGCGAGTTCTACGCGGTGTCGACCGAGTTCGACGACTCGCGGGCCGTCCCCTGGGTGCGCCGCAACGTTCTGGACAAGCTCCCGTCCCCGGCCGACAAGGCGTGGCGCTCGCGCGAGCGGATCCGTGAGGAGCTGCTGGACTTCCTCACCGAGCCGTTGCGCGACGGGGAGGCGGGCGAGCTGGAGCTGTGGGCGTGGTATGCCGCATATGACCACGTCGCCCTGGCGCAGCTGTGGGGCTCGATGCCGGCGCTGCCGCGCGAGATCCCGCGGTTCACGAAGGATCTGCGCCAGCTGTGGGACGACGCCGGCCGCCCGCCGCTGCCGGTGGCCGAGGGGCGCCACGACGCTTTGGTGGACGCCCGTCACAACCTGGCCCGCTGGCGCGTGATGCACGGCTGAGCGTGCCTTCGGCCCTCGCGTAGTGCTTCGCCGCCCGGTGCGGCTCTTGCCGCGGTGCGGCGCGGCCTTTGCGACGCCCCGGCCGGCCGGGCCGTGGCGGGGGGAGTGTGCCCACGACGGTGAGCGTCGGCATGTCCGGGTGGATCAGCGGCCGGACGCGCGGCGCCTGCCGGGTGACGAGGACGGTCGGGCCGGCGTAGCAGAAGCCGGCGACGGCGCACCCGGTCGGCGCGCAGGTCGCCGCCGATGGTGCTCCAGCAGGCTCAGTATTCACGCGTTCGTCGTGCCGTGGACAGCCGGATCGGCACGCCGATGAGCCGGTGCTCCCAAGGGGTTAATAGATAGCAGTGCTGTCTACTATCGGCAAGGTACGCTATCCATGCCAGGGTCGGAAGGAGCCTCATGCGCATCGCGGAACTGAGCCGGCTGACCGGCGTTCCGGTGCCGACGATCAAGTACTACCTGCGTGAGGGGCTGCTCCCGGCGGGCGAGCTGACCAGTCCGAACCAGGCCAGATATGACGACAGTCACGTCCGGCGGCTGCGGCTGGTGCGGGTCCTGCTGGACATCGGCCGATTGCCGATCGCCACCATCCGCCAGCTGCTGGCCGCTCTCGACCGGCCCGACCCGGACGTGCATCAGGTGCTCGGCCGAGCGCTGCCCTCGGCGGTCGGCGGCAAGGACTCCGTTGATCCCGAGGCCGTGCGGACCGCCCGGGTGCGCATCGACAAGCTCGTCGGCGAGCGCGGCTGGCTGGTCGGCCGGGAGGCGCCCGCCCGGCAGGCCACGGCCGAGGTGCTCGCCGCGTTCGCGCAGGTCGGGGCCGATGCCGGGGTGCTCCTGGAGCAATACGCCGACGTCGCGGAGACCGTCGCCGGCCACGATCTCGACTTCGTCGGGCGGGCCCGGGACGCCGAGGGGATGCTGTATGCGGCGGTGGTCGCTTCGATCCTGGGCGACTCGCTGCTGGCCTCGCTGCGGCGCCTCACGCAGGAGCACGAGTCGGCGAAGAAGTTCGGCATTCGCGGGGACGACTGCTGAGCCTTAGGTCGCAGCGACTACAGTGCGCTGTGAATCGGCAGCGTCGCCAGCGGGTATCTCCGGCTCGACCATGCCCATCGTCCGGGTCGAGCACGCAACCAGGAAGGCAAGATCAAGCATGCGTATCGGCGTACTGACCGGGGGCGGCGACTGCCCCGGCCTCAACGCGGTCATCCGTGCCGTGGTCCGCAAGGGGATCTCCACCTACGGCCACGAGTTCGTGGGCTTCCGTGACGGTTGGCGCGGTCCCCTCGAGGGCATCACGCGTGAGCTGGGCATCGCCCAGGTCCGCGGCATTCTTCCGCGCGGCGGCACGATCCTCGGGTCGTCCCGCACCAACCCATTCAAGATCGACGGCGGCGTCGAGAAGATCAAGTCGAACCTGGCCGACCTGGGCATCGACGCGCTCGTCGCGATCGGCGGTGAGGACACCCTCGGCGTCGCCAGCAAGCTGACCGACCTGGGTGTCAACGTCGTCGGCGTGCCGAAGACGATCGACAACGACCTCGGGGCGACCGACTACACGTTCGGCTTCGACACCGCCGTCAACATCGCCATGGAGGCGATCGACCGGCTGCACACGACCGCCGAGTCGCACCACCGCACCCTCGTGGTCGAGGTCATGGGCCGCCACGCGGGCTGGATCGCCCTGCACGCCGGCCTCGCCGGTGGCGCCAACGTGATCCTCCTGCCCGAGCGGCAGTTCGACGTCGAGCAGGTCGCCGGTTACGTCGAGAAGCGGTTCCAGACGCAGTACAGCCCGATCGTCGTCGTCGCCGAGGGCGCCCAGCCGCTCGACGGCCAGATGGTGCTGCACAACCAGGAGCTCGACGCCTTCGGCCACGTCCGCCTCGGCGGCATCGGCCAGTGGCTCGCCGAGCAGCTGGAGGCCAAGACCGGCAAGGAGGCCCGCACCGTCGTGCTCGGCCACATCCAGCGCGGCGGCACGCCGACCGCGTTCGACCGGGTCCTCGCCACCCGCTTCGGCCTGCACGCGATCGACGCCGTGAACGAGGGCGACTTCGGCAAGATGGTCGCGCTGCGCGGCACCGACATCGCGCGCGTCCCGCTCGCCGACGCCACCCGCGAGCTCAAGACCGTCCCGGTCGAGCGTTACACCGAGGCCGAGGTCTTCTTCGGTTCCTGATCCATCCATATGTCGTACCCCTGGGGCCGCCTCCGGCGGCCCCAGGCCGCTCCTGGGGAGTCCCGTTGCACACCATCGCGGTCCTCGGCGCCGGCAAGCTCGGCGAGGTCCTGCTGTCCGGCCTGCTGCGGGCAGGCTGGTCCCCCGACCGGCTCATCGCCACCGCCCGGCGGCCGGAGCGGGCCGAGGAGCTGACCCAGCGGTACGGCATCCGGGTCGTCGACAACGAGACCGCGCTGCTTCAGGCCGACGTCGTCACGGTCGCGGTGAAGCCGCAGGACGCCGGCACCCTGCTCGCCGACATCGGCCCCAAGATGCCCGAGGGCAAGCTCATCGTGTCGCTGTGCGCCGGCCTGCCGACCTCCTTCTTCGCCAAGCACCTGCCCGAGGGCACCCCGGTCGTGCGGGTGATGACCAACACGCCGGCGCTGGTCGACGAGGCGATGACGGCCATCTCGGCCGGCTCGCACGCCACCGCCGAGCACCTCTCGCTCGCCGAGGAGATGTTCCGGCCACTGGGCCGCACGATCCGCGTGCCCGAGTCGCAGCAGGACGCGGTGACCGCGCTGTCGGGCTCCGGCCCGGCGTACTTCTACTTCCTGGTCGAGGCGATGACCGACGCCGGCATCCTGCTCGGCCTGCCCCGCCAGGTGGCGCACGACCTCATCGTGCAGACCGCCATCGGCTCGGCGGTGATGCTGCGCGAGTCCGGCGAGCACCCGGTCAAGCTGCGCGAGGCGGTGACGTCGCCGGCCGGCACCACCATCAACGCCATCCGCGAGCTGGAGAACCACGGCGTGCGCGCCGCGCTGCTGGCCGCCCTTGAGGCCGCCCGTGACCGCGCGCGCGAGCTGGCGGCGCAGAGCTGAGGGGCTGTTCCTAGCTCATAGCAGTTCACCTTGATCACGGAGCGGGGCGGTACACCCGCGGAGCCGAGCCCTGGCGGGTCTATGGGTTGGCCCGCGGGGTGGGGGTGTC
>NZ_JBFAZX010000018.1:0-141941 GCF_040689395.1 Dactylosporangium sp. NPDC051484
ACAACGGCGCCAGCCGAGACCACTCCGCATCAGAGAGATCAACCGCCATGAGGGAGAACACTACCGCCCAACAAGATCCGTCAGACAGGCCCTAGCTCACCCTCGCGAGTGGCTTATGCCCGGTTGGCCGGGGGTATCGCGTGGTCTCCCGATGGAGAGGAACGCGCGCATGCAACCTGAAGGCGACGATTTGGCGCCCCAGGCTGACGATGATGCCCCGGCCGCCACGGAGTTCGGAAGCGGTACCGTCTCAGCCCCGCCCGCGGATGCTCCACCGCCCGCAAGCGGGGCGGCGGCTCCGGCGGTCAACGGCGCGCAATATCGGCCCGCCGGCGGCTCCTCATCGTCGCCGGCGGCGCTGGCCGGCCTGTGGAACGAGTCCGACCGGCAGCGGATCCGTGGCCGGTGGCAGGAGCTGCAGCTGCGCTTCATCGACGACCCGCACCTGGTCGCTGGGGAGGCGGAGCGGCTCGTGCAGGAGGCGGTGACCTCGCTCACCGCCTCGCTGGACGCCCGCCGGGGGCAGCTGCACCAGCAGCGGGCCGCCCGGGGCCTGGACACCGAGAACCTGCGTGCCTCCCTGCGCGACTACCGCGAGTTCCTCGACCGCATCCTCGGCCTGTAGACAGAGGAGAACCCATGAACTCCACGACGATCACGATCGGGCTGGTGGTGCTCGCCCTGGCGGTGGGCGGCTGGATCCTGCTGCGCGGCGGCAAGGACGAAGAAGAGGAGACCGAGGGTGCCGGCTCGGTCCCGGCCCAGCCGGTGCAGGCGGCCCCGGCCGCGCCGCGTCCTCCGGCAGCCGCGGGGGTGCCGCAGAGCGCTCCCATGTCGTCGGTGCCCTACGGCCAGCCCGGCATGGGTGGCGGCTACGGCGCGCCCCCCGCCGCGGCGCCCGGCACGTACGGCACCCCCAGCGGCCCGGCCGGCGGCATGTACGGCGGTGGTGGTGGCGGCGGCGGTGGCGGGCAGTTCCTGTCGTCGGCGCCGCTGACCAGCGAGGCGCACGCGTACGAGGTGCGCACCCGCTGGCAGGAGCTGCAGCTGCGCTTCGTCGACGACCCGCAGACCGCCGCCGGCGAGGCCGAGCGGCTCGTCGACGACGCGCTCGCCGGGGTGACCGCCTCGCTCAACGCCCGCAAGGATCAGCTCAGCTCCTGGCGCGTGTCCGGACGCGACGACACCGAGCAGCTGCGCGCGGCCGTGCACGGGTACCGCGACTTCCTCAACCACCTGGTCGGGACATGACGCCGGCCCTCGGCAGCGCCGGACGCTGAGGGCTCGCCCGCCGTGGGCGAGCCCTTTTCCGATCACCTACCCGGTGGTAACGTCCCGGTACTGCTGAGTACCAGTGGGCTGAGGTGACCGTATGACCCTGCATTTCGCGCGTTCGGGCTCGGGGGAGCCGCTGGTGCTGATCCACGGGATCGGGCACCATTGGCGGGCCTGGGAGCCGGTGATCGGGCCACTGTCGCGCCACCACGACGTCATCGCCCTGGACCTGCCCGGGTTCGGCCGCTCGCCCGCCTCGGAGGCGAACCGCGGGATGCCGACCGCCGTGGCCGCGCTCGGCGAGTTCTTCGCCGGGCTCGGGCTGGACCGGCCGCACGTGGCCGGCAACAGCCTCGGCGGCGCGATCGCGCTCGAACTGGCCGCCGCCGGGCTGGCCCGCTCGGTGACCGCGCTGGCCCCGGCCGGCTTCGGCACCGCGGCCCAGGTGCGCCGGGCCCTGGTCCGAAACGCGCTGCCCGCGGCCCGCCACGTGACGCTGGACGGCTGCGGCCACGTGCCGATGAGCGACGACCCGGGCACAGTGGCCCGGATCATCCTCGAGACGACCGCGGCGGTGCCCCTCAGAAGCGGATCAGCGTCCGGGCGCCTTGGCCCGACCGCATCCGGCTGAACGCCTCACCGACGCCTGCGAGGTCCGCCTCGTCGGTGACGAGCGCGGCCAGGTCGAGCCGGCCCGCCCGGTAGTGCTCCAGCAGCACCGGTACGTCCACGGCCGGGTCGGTGCTGCCGTACATGCAGCCGATGACGGTGCGGGCGAAGAAGGCGACCTCGAGCGCGTTGAACGTGACCGGGTCCTGCGCCGAGCCCAGGCCGACGACCGTGGCGGTGCCGCCGCGGCGGGTGGCCGACCAGGCGGCGCGGATCGTCTCGCCGCGCCCGACGCACTCGATCGCGTGGTCGGCGCCACGGCCGCCGGTCAGCGCCCGGATCTGCTTCGGCAGCCCGGCGTGCGGGGCCAGGAAGTGCGTGGCGCCCAGCGACAGCGCCAGCCGCTCCTTGGCCGGGGCCGGGTCGACCGCGATGATCGCCGACGCGCCGGCGATGCGCGCGCCCTGGACCGCCGCGAGGCCGACGCCGCCGAGGCCGATGACCACGACCGTCTGGCCGGGCCGCACCTTGGCCGCGTTGGTGACCGCGCCGACCCCGGTGAGCACCGCGCACCCGAGCAGCGCCGCCTCGGCGAGGGGAATGTCGGCCGGCACCGGGATGCAGGCGTGCGCGCCGACGACGGTCTCGGCGGCGAACGCCCCGGTGCCGAGGCCGGCGTAGACGGGCTCGCCGCCGCCGTCGGTGGCGAACGGCACGGCCCGGGCGTCGTCGGCGTGGGCGCACAGATACGGCTCGCCGGCCTCGCAGAACCAGCACGCCCGGCACGGCGGGGACCAGTTCAGCACCACGTGGTCGCCGGGCGCGACGTCGGTGACGCCCGCGCCCACCTCCACGACGACGCCGGCGCCCTCGTGGCCGAGCACGGCCGGCAGCGGCTGACGCAGGGTGCCGTCGGCCAGCGACAGGTCCGAGTGGCAGACCCCGGCCGCGGCGAGGCGGACCCGCACCTGGCCCGGGCCGACCGGGTTGAGCTCGATCTCCTCGACGGTGAGCGGGCCGCCGAGCGTGCGTATGACCGCCGCGAGCGTCACAGCTGGATCGCCTTCACCGTCGTGAACTCCTCGTAGCCGAACGTGCCCAGCTCGCGGCCGTAGCCGGAGGCGCCGACGCCGCCGAACGGGGCGACGGGGTTGAACGAGCCGCCGTTGATGTCGACCTGGCCGGTGCGCAGCCGCCGCGCGACGGCGACCGCACGCTCCCGCGACGCCGACCAGACCGCCCCGGCCAGGCCGTACCGTGTCGAGTTCGCGATGCGCACCGCGTCGTCCTCGTCACGGTACGAGATGACGGACAGGACCGGGCCGAAGATCTCCTCCTGGGCGATGGCGGCGTCCGGGTCCACACCGGCGAAGACGACCGGGGCGACGTAGTAGCCGACGTCCGGGACGCGGCCGCCGCCGAAGGCCATCGTGGCGCCGTCCGCGAGGCCGCGCTCGATGTGGCCGAGCACCCGGTCGCGCTGCGCGGCCGAGGCGAGCGGGCCCAGCCGGGTGGCCGGGTCCGCGGGGTCGCCGACGGTGTACTTCGCGGCCGCGGCGACGGCGAGCTCGACCGCCTCGTCGTGGCGGGACTCGTGGACCAGCATCCGGGACCAGGCCGTGCACGTCTGGCCCGAGTTGAGGTAGCAGTTGCCGACGCCGACCTTCACCGCGGCGGCGAGGTCCGCGTCGGGGAGGATCACGTTGGCGGACTTGCCGCCGAGCTCGAGCGCGACCCGGGTGACGTTGGCGGCGGCGAGCGCGGCGACCTTGCGGCCGGCGGCCGTGGATCCGGTGAACGAGATCAGGTCGATGCCGGGGTGGCCGGCCAGCGCCGCGCCGGTCGGGTCGCCGTAGCCGTGGACCACGTTGTACACCCCGTCGGGCAGGCCGGCCTGGCGTACCAGCTCGGCGAGCCGGGCCGCGGACAGCGGGGCGACCTCGCTGGGCTTGTGCACGACGGTGTTACCGGCCGCGAGCGCGGGGGCGAGCTTGGCGATCGTCTGGTGCAGCGGGTAGTTCCAGGGGGTGATCGCGCCGACGACGCCCAGCGGCTCCCGATGGATCGTGGAGTTGCCGACCGTCTCGGCGGTCTCGGGCTGTTCCAGGATGTCGATCATCGACCGCAGCACCGCGAGCGGCAGCCCGACCTGGACCTTCTTCGCGACCGGCAGCGGCGCGCCCATCTCGGCGCTGATCAGCGCCGCGAGCTCGGGCGCGGCGGCACTCATCGCGTCGAGCAGCGCGCCCAGGTGCGCGGCGCGCTCGGCACGGGGGAGCGCGGCCCAGCCGGGCTGGGCGGCGCGGGCGGCGGCGACGGCCGCGTGCACGTCGCCGGGCTCGACGGCCCCGATGACCCGCTCGGTGGCGGGATTGATGACGTCGATCACGGTGCTGCCCCTTACGCGAACGCGCTCACGCCGGGTGAGAGCGCGGCCGATGATGAGCTTCTGGATCTGGCTGGTGCCCTCGTACACGGTAGTGACCCGCGCGTCACAGGTCGACCTGCTCGGCGCGATCCCAGGCGGCGGCGTGCGGGATGATCTCGCGGTTCGTGCACTCGGCGGCCATGCGGCGAGCGGCCTGCTGCTCATCGCTGAGGGTCAGATCCATACCTGGTGTCCTTAACTAACGCTGTTAGTTTCTAGGATCGTAACCATGGTCCGTCCCCGAACGCCACTGCTGAGCCGCGAGCGCATCGTCGAGGTCGCCACCGCGATCGTCGACGCGGAGGGCCTGGACGCGCTGTCCACCCGTCGGCTGGCACGGGAGCTGGGCGTGCAGGCGCCGTCGCTGTACAACCACTTCGCCACGAAAGAGGAGATCATCGACGCGATCGGCGACGCCATCGTGGCCGGCGTGGACCTGTCGATGCTCGGCCGCGACCCGTGGCCGGCGGCGCTGAGGGCGTGGGCGCGGGCCTACCGGGCGGCGTTTCACGACCACCCCAACGTGGTGCCGTTCCTGGCCCGCGGCCCGGCGCGCCGCCCGTCGTCGCTGTGCCTGGCGGACGCGGTCTACGGCGCGCTGGTCGAGGCGGGCTGGCCACCGGCGCAGGCCACCCGGATCGGCGCGGTGATGCGGTACTTCGTGGCGGGTTCGGCGCTGGGCTCGTTCGCGCTGGGCTTCGTGGACGACCCGGCCCTGTATGCGGGCGACTACCCCCACCTGCGCGACGCCCACCGGCTCGCGGGCCGCCACGCCGAGGTCGACGAGAGCGCGTTCGAGCTCGGCCTGGACGCGCTCATCGACGGCCTGGAGCGCCGCTTCGCCGCCCTGTGACCGCCGTCCCTGTGACCGGGCACTGCGCCTATGCGGCGGTCGTCTCCGGCATGACCAGCAGCAGCTGCCCGCCCGGGCGGGTGCTCATGCGCACCGGCAGGTGCATCATGCGGCCGGCGCGGATCAGGACCGTCGCGGTGTCCAGGTCGGCGACGCGCAGGCCCGGGGAGCCGTTGCGAGCCGGGCCGGACACCATCAGCACGCCGCGCCACGCCGCCTCGGCGAGTTGCTTCGAGTGACGGACCTGGCGGGTCGAGCGCGGCTCGGCCGGGGCGCCGCACAGGTCGAGGTAGCCCTGCGCCCACGCCCGGTTCAGCAAGGCCGCGGCGTCGGCGTCGGTGAAGACGCGGAAGATCTCGTATCGGTGGCGGTTGCCCGCCGTGTAGCGGTGCACGCTCGCCTCGCGGCCGGCGGCGCTGAGCAGTTCGGCCAGCCGATGCGCGGCCACGGCCCGGTTGAACTCGGCCAGCACCCCGGACGGGGCCGGCACGGGACGTGCCCGGGCGCCCCCCAGCGCCCGGGCACGTCCTCCTCCACCACACACCCCGGTACATCGCACCAGCACGGCCGCCTCGAACGCGGCGACGGTCAAGGCGCGGTAACGCTCGCCGCTCGACACGATGCCCATACCGCACACCGTGGCAATCGCGGCCGGGCCGCGGGAACGACCGTCGCCGTTCCTTGAGGAACTCTTGAAGGTGGCGCTCCCGTACCATGAGCCCACGATGCGGGTGATGCTGGTGGAGGACGACGCACGGGTGGCGGCGGCACTGGCCGCGGCCCTGCGCCGGCGCGGGCACGAGATCGTGCACTGCCCGACGGCTCAGGCGGCGCTGGACGCGTTCGCCGGCGAGCCGTTCGACCTGATCCTGCTCGATCTCAACCTGCCCGACGGCGACGGCATCGAGGTGTGCCGCACGCTGCGGCGCAAGGACGAGAGGGTCGCCATCATCGTGGTGACGGCCCGCGCCGAGGAGCGCGACCGGGTCGTCGGGCTGCAGACCGGCGCCGACGACTACGTCGTCAAGCCCTACTCGATGGCCGAGCTCAACGCCCGTATCGAGGCCGTGCTGCGCCGCGCCTCCCGGGCACTGCCACCGCCGAGCGAGGTGCTCACGGCCGGGCCGGTGAGCGTCGACGTGGCCGCCCGGCGGGTCGTGTCCGGCGGGCGCGAGGTGGCGCTGACCCGCAAGGAGTTCGAGATCCTCGCGGTGCTGGCCCGCACGCCCGGCGTGGTCGTCTCCTACGACCGGCTGATCCTCGCGGTGTGGCAGACCAGCTTCGTCGGCCGGCACACCCTCGATGTGCACGTCGGCTCGCTGCGGGCCAAGCTCGACGTGCCGGGGCTGGTGCGGACCGTCCGCGGCGTGGGGTATCGCCTCGCGCCATGAGGGTCCGTCTCGGCGCCGTCTACCTGGTGCTGCTCCTGCTGGTGCTGGCGGCGCTCGAGGTGCCGCTGGCCACGACCATCGCCGGCCGGGACACGCAGCGCCTCGTCGCCGACCGGCTCGCCGACGCGACCCGGTTCGCCACGCTCGCCGAGCCCGCATTGCGCGCCTCCGACACCGCGGAGCTGGCCGCCGAGCTGACCCGCTACGACGACGTGTACGGCGTCGCCGCCATCGTCGTGGACCAGGACGCCCACGAGGTCGTCGCCTCCAACCCCGGCCTCCGCCTCGCCGACGCCGACGTGCTGCGCCAGGCCCACCGGGCCCTCGAAGGGCGGGAGGCCAGCGACGACGGCACGATCTGGCCGTGGCGGACCGACCCTCTCGTCGTGGCGGTGCCGGTCGGCCGCGGCGGCGAGGTCATCGGCGCCGTCGTGCTCGTCTCGCCGACGCGCCGCAACGCGGGCGGGGTCGGCACGTCGTGGATCATCCTCGCCGGCGGCGGGCTCGTGGTCCTCTTCGCCGGCATCGTGGCCGCGTGGTCGCTCGCGCGCTGGACCCTGCGACCGGTCGCCGAGCTCGACGCCGCCGCGCACGAGCTCGCCGCCGGCGACTACGCCGCGCGCGTCCCCGCCGCCGACGGCCCGCCCGAGCTGCGCCGCCTCGGCAGCGCGTTCAACGAGATGGCCGCGACCGTCGCCGACTCCCTGCAGCGGCAGCGCGAGTTCGTCTCGCACGCGAGCCACCAGCTGCGCAACCCGCTCACCGCGCTGCGGCTGCGGGTCGAGGACCTCGGCGCCGACCTCACCGAGCCGCAGGCGGTCGAGGGCCACCGGCTGGCGCTGGAGGAGGCCGAGCGTCTGGGCGACGTGCTCGACAGCCTGCTGACCCTGGCCCGCGCCGAGCGCGGCCGCTTCGAACTCGTCGACGTCGACGCCGGCGAGACCGCCTGGGCGCGCGTCGTGGCGTGGCAGCCGGTGGCCGGGAGGAAGGCCGTCACGCTGCGCTACGTCCGCCCGCCCCGCCCCCTGCGCGCCCGCGCCGTGCGCAACGCCGTCGACCAGGCGCTGGACGCCCTGATCGACAACGCGGTCAAGTTCTCCGGCCCCGAGACGACGGTGACGGTACGCCCATCGGCCGACGACGGCGGCGTGGCGCTCCACGTCGTCGACACGGGCCCGGGCCTCACCGAGCAGCAGCGCGAGCTGGCCACCGTGCGCTTCTGGCGCGCCCCCGACGCGCAGAACGTCGACGGCAGCGGCCTGGGCCTGCCGATCGTCGCCGTGCTGGTCGAAGCCTCGGGTGGCCGTCTCGACCTGCTGCCCAACACCCCGGCGGGCCTGCACGCCCGGCTGTGGTTCCCGGCCGCCCCGTAGCTCAGGCCTTCTGGGCGCGGTAGTAGCGGATCGCGCCGGGGTGCAGGGGCAGCGGCGGGGTGGAGATCGCCGAGCGGATGTTCAGGCGCGCCGCGGCCTGGTGGGTCTTCGCCAGATCGTCGCGGCCCTCGAACAGCAGCCGCGTGACGCCGTAGGCCAGCGGCTCGCTCATCGACAGGCGTACCACGAGATAGTTGGCGATGCCGATCGCCACCGTCGCGTTGATGCCGGCGTACGTGGAGGAGGGTACGACGCGCTCGGCGTAATAGTTGCCGTAGGCGTGGCGCAGCGGCTGCACCGAGTCGGCGAGGTTGAGCAGCCGGATCGGGAATTCCTTGGCCAGGTCGCCGATCGCGGAGACCGGCAGGCCGCCGGAGAAGAAGAACGCGTCGATCCGGCCGGCGCGCAGGGCCTTGACCGAGTCGTTCAGGCCCAGCTGGGCCCGCTCGACGGTGACGCTCATGACCCGCAGGACGCGGTCGGCGGTGATCGCGGTGCCCGAGCCCTGCGCGCCGACCGAGACGCGGTGGCCGCGCAGGTCGTCGAAGGACGCGATCGAGCCGCCGGCGGCGACCACGACGTGGATGTAGTCGTCGTACAGCCGGGCCAGTGCGGCCAGCTGCCTCGGATGGTTCGCCTCGTTGCCGGCGGCGATGTCGGCCTGGGTGAACGCCACGTCGGCGGTGTTCTCCAGCAGGTAGTCGACGTTGATCTGCGAGGCGGCGGTGGACAGCACGCTGGCGCGCACGCCGGGCAGGTAACGGCGGGCCAGCTCGGCGATGGCGGTGCCGTAGCGGTAGTAGACGGCGCCGGGGCTGCCGGTGGCGATGCGCAGCGTGCCGGTCGCCTCGTCGCCGTCGGACTCGCACGCGGCGAGCAGCGGCCCGCTCGCCAGGGTGGCGAGCAGCGCGCGGCGTCTCACGGGGCTACGCCGGGCAGCGGGCGCAGGGCGCCGGTGGTGGCGGCGGCGTCGCGGTGGTGGTACGCCATACCGCGCAGAGTAGTCACCCGGTGCCCCGTCGATCCAGGCCGTCGATCCGGACGGCCGTCGATCCGGGCGGTCAACCAAGGCGGTCGATCCGGTGAATCCGGGCGCTCAACCCAGGCGCGTCTCCTCGGCGAGGGCCAGCACCGCCTCCCGCTGCGAGCCGGCTCGGCGCTGGCGGGTCGCCGACGTGCCGCGTGTGCGCAGGGCGTGCAGCAGGTCCAGCGCCGTCTCCCACTCGCCGCGGGCCTCCAGCGCGGGGCGAGCGTGCGTGAGCAGCGCGTCGATGCGCACCCCGGCCGGCACGGCGGTGCGGGTGACCGGGTCGACGAGGTGGCCGCCGATGCCGGAGCGGGCCGCCCGCCACGTGGCCGCGCGCAGCAGCACCTGCGGCGCCTCGGGCAGCGGCCGCCCGGCGGCGTCCTGCTCGGCGGCGACGGTGACCAGGGCGCGGGCCAGCGCGGCGAGCAGCACCACGTCGTCGATGCGCGGGCAGGAGTCGGCGACGCGCACCTCGACCGTGGGGTAGCGCGCCGACGGGCGGGCGTCGAAGTACACCATGCCGGCGTCGCCGATCACGCCGCTGTCCACGAGCGTGGCGACGACCTGGTCGTACTCCGCGGCCGAACCGAGGTCGGGCGGCGGCCCGACGGTCGGCCAGCGTGAGGTGACGATCGTGCGGTAGGAGGCGTATCCGGTGTCCTGGCCGGCGAAGAACGGCGAGGACACGCTGAGCGCCAGCAGCGTCGGCAGCCACTCGCGGATGCGGCGCGTGATGCGTACCGCGAGATCCTTGTCGGGCACGCCGACCTGCACCTGGCACGCGGCCACCTGCTGCTCGTCGACGAGCCGGCGGTACTCCTGCGCCATCCGCTCGTAGCGCGCGTCGGGGTACACCCGGCTGGGCGTGCTCCCCGAGCCCGGCACGCTGCCGGCGGCGACGACCGCGAGGCCGAGGCGGCCGGACGCCTCGACCAGCGAGCGGCGCTTCTTGAGCAGGTCGGCGCGCAGCGCCGACAGCTCGGTCTGCACGCCGCTGGCGGTCTCGACCATCGAGCGGTGCAGCTCGGGCTCGGCGTCCGCGCCGCGCAGCACCCGGCGCGCGGCCGGCTGGAGCGCTCCGGTGCCGGCGTCGACGACGTGGAACTCCTCCTCCACGCCGACCGTGTCGCCGACGTTCACCATCGCTCGTGCACCGACCCGCGCAGCAGCTCGTCGTAGACGTCGCGGACGGCGGCGTGGGTCTCGGGCGTCAGCGGCGCCATCGCGGCCGCGCCGGCGTTGGCGCGGGCCTGCTCGCCGTCGCGGGCGCCGGGGATCACGACGGAGACGGCCGGGTGGTCGATGATCCAGCGCAGCGCGAACCGCGTCATCGTCATCCCGCCCGGCTTGAGCGCCGCGAGGCGGCGCACCGCCTCCAGCCCGGTGGCGTAGTCGACGCCGGAGAACGTCTCGCCCTGGTCGAAGGCCTCGCCGTGGCGGTTGTATGTGCGGTGGTCGTCGGCGCCGAAGGTGGTGTGCTCGTCGTAGCGGCCGGAGAGCAGGCCGCTGGCCAGCGGCACCCGGGCGATGATGCCGACGCCGGCCTTCTCGGCCGCGGGCAGCACCTCGTCGAGCGGCTTGAGCCGCAGCATGTTGAAGATGATCTGCACGCTGGCCACGTTGGGCCGGGCGATCGCGGTGAGCGCCTCCGCGGTGGTCTCGACGCTCACGCCGTACGCCTTCATCCGGCCTTCCTCGACCATGCCGTCGAGCTCGTCGAAGACCTCGTCGGTGCGGTAGACCTCGGACGGCGGGCAGTGCAGCTGCACCAGGTCGAGCGTGTCGACGCCGAGGTTCTCCCGGGAGCGGTCGTTCCAGGCGCGGAAGTTGCCGAGGTTGTACGCCGCCGGCTCCTGTGGCACCCGGCGCCCCATCTTGGTGGCCACGGTGACCCGCCGCCCCGGCGGCAGCGTCCGCAGGAACTGCCCGACGAGCCGCTCGCTGCGCCCGTCGCCGTAGACGTCCGCGGTGTCGACGAACGTCACGCCGGCCTCGTGCGCGGCGATCAGCGTCGCCAGCGCCTCGTCCTCGCCGACCCGTCCCCAGTCGGCGCCGAGCTGCCACGCGCCGAGCCCGACGACGCCGACAGGGACGCCGGTGCGCCCCAGAGTCCTCTCCCGCATGAGGTTCACCCTACGGCCGCGGCCGATCTCCCGCCGGGCGCCGCCGGCAAACGCTCAGCAGACCGTGGTGGTCAGGACGCCTCGTGGGCGTCACCGGGGCATCCGCCGACTATAGAACGAACGATCGTTCAGACACGGGTGGCGTTGAAGATCATGGTGGTCATCACCACGCCGCCGGTGTCCGCGTTCGTCAGCACCAGGCGGGGGCTCAGCGACGTGTACGGGTGGTCGGTGTCCACGAAGGTCGCCTTGCGGCCGCCGGTGGAGAACGCGGTCAGCTCGACCCCGCCGTCGGCGGCCGGCTTGCAGGTCACCTGTAGCGGCGTCGACGCCGTCGTGGGCGGTCCGGCGTTCTTCGGCCTCGCCGACGCGGCCACCCTCGGGTGCTGGTCGCCGGCGTGCTTGTAGATCTCGATGATGCCTTCGGCGGTGACCTCGAAGCTGTACCCGTTGCTCAGGTTCGCCCCGTCGTAGCACCCGGCGCCGATGCGCGCCCCGCCGGCCGACCTGCCGATCGCGGCGAACTCCAGGTCGATCGCGAACCCGCCGCCCGGCACGCTGAGCCGCTGGTCGGGACCCGGCGCGAGGCAGCGCACGCCCGGCTGCTCGGCGGTGACCCGCAGCGCGTCCGGGACCTCGATCCGGCAACCGCCGGCCGGGCCCCAGGCGGCCTTCTGCTGCAGCGCCGCCACCGTCCTGGTGCCCTTGAGCGTCCACGGGCCGACCGAGCCGAGCCAGCAGGCGATGACCGGCCGCGGCTGCCAGGCCTTGTCCAGACCGGGCGGCAGCAGCGGCGCCTCCACCGGCAGGAACGACTGGCCGAACGGCACGCCGAGGTAGTCGCCGTAGGACTGCTCGCACATGGCCCGCGACGCGGCCGCGACCGCCTTGGCGCCCGGGTCCACCGTGAACGGCAGGTGGCCCACGAACATGACCTCGCCGACGTGCGCGGCGTTGCACGGCGCCACGTAGCGCAGCTGCGAGGAGCCGCCGATCCAGTCGAAGCACTCGCCGGCCCGCAGCTCGAACTCCTCGCCGGCGTAGCTGTCGGCGGCCGAGGACGACGGCGCGGCGAGGGCCTTGGCGATGCGCTCGCCGTCGGCGTAGCCGGAGACCGGCAGCCCTTCGGCGAACAGCTGCCGCAGCGACGGCGACAGCCCGTCGACGCTCAGGCCGGTGTCGTGGACCGCCTGCCGGTGCGCCGGCGAGAGCCCGGCGACGACCACGACGTGCCCGTTCTCGGTGCGCAGGTAGTGCTCGAAGCCCAGCCAGTGCCCGGCGCCGACCGCGCCGAGCGGCACCGCGACCCCGACGGCGAGGGCGACGTAGCCGGTGGCTGTGCCCCAGGCCCGCCCGGCCGAGGCGGCGCTGACCGCGGCGGCCGCGGCGAGCACCCCGCCGAGCAGCGCGATCGCCCCGCCGCCGGACAGCACCAGGCGCAGCGGCTCGGCGATCAGGTAGCCGGCCAGGCCGCCGGCCCGGGAGGTGCCGCCGTCGAGCACGCCCGGGTTGCCGCGCACCAGCTGCAGCAGGCCGAGCGTGGCGAGCACCACGCCGGTGGCCCGGGTCAGCACCCGCTCGCGCAGGAAGGACAGCGTCGCCGTGGCGAGGGTGCGCAGCTCGCCGCCCGACCACAGCCGGCGGTCGGCGACCGGCACCAGCGGGATCCGCCACGGCCAGGGCTCCCGCGGCAGCCGGGGCAGCGGCCGGGCGAGCAGCAGCGGCAGGACCGGCAGGGCGTAGGCGGCGTAGCCGAGGAGGAACGTGGCCACCGCGCGGGCGGGGCCGTGCACCGGCAGTCCGGGTACCCACACCAGGACAGCCAGCACCACCGCGGCCGTGACGATCGCGGCCAGCCGGACCCACGACGGGCGCCGGATCTTCGGCCGCTGCGGCCGCCGCTCCTCGGCCGTCCGGGGCGGCGGCGCGGTGGCAAGGACGGCACGCCGGCGGCGGTGCATCCCGGACTCGGCGGCGGTCGCGCCCTGCCAGTCGGTGCGCGCGGCCCGCACCTGCTCGGCGGCGGCCAGGGCCAGCAGCAGCGCCACGACCAGGGTCAGCGCGATCCGCCAGGCCGGCGGCAGCGGTGCGAACCCGAGCAGTGTGGACAGACCGAGCATCGTCGCGGAAGCGAGGACCAGCAGGGCGACCGCGGGCAGAGCGGTGCGGGCTCGCCGACCGGCCTCGGGCATGGCTGGGAGCATGGCACCCGCGCTCGCGGGCTGGCAATACGCCTAAACCTGCCTTAAAACTTCCGGTCGCATCACGGCCAGCTTTCGGCCCGCACGGCCGCCGACAGGGTCTTTCGCCCGTTCGGGGTAGGTTGTGCCCCCATGGGCAGCTGGCGGGAGATCATCGACGGGATCGCCGAGGACGGGGACTTCGGCGCGGCCCGCCTGGTGCGCGACCCGCGGCGCAAGGGCGGCTGGACGCTCCTCGTCGAGGAGGTGCAGCAGTCGTACGTCGACATGCGCGACCCGACCCGCCTGTCCTTCGAGTACACCCGCCGCCTCGGCTCGATCGTCGACGCCGCCGCGCCGGCCGGCAAGCCGCTGCGGGTGCTGCACCTCGGCGGCGGGGCGTTCACGATGCCCCGCTACGTCGCCGCTACCCGGCCCGGCTCCGCGCAGGTGGTGGTGGAGCGCGACCGCCGGCTGGCCGCGTTCGTCCAGCGGGTGCTGCCGCTGCCGCCGGAGGCCGGGATCGAGCTGGTCTTCGGCGACGCCCGCGAGACCGTGGCCGAACTCGACCCGGCCGCCTACGACCTGGTGATCGGCGACGTGTATGAGGCCGCGCAGATGCCGGAGAGCGTCTCCGACGTCACGTTCGCGGCCTTGGTGGCCCGGCTGCTGGACCCGGACGGCATCTACGCGGTGAACGTCGCCGACCTCGCGCCACTGGCCTTCTCCAGGTCGCAGGCGGCCACGCTGCGCACCGCGTTCGCCGACGTGTGCCTCATCGTGCGCCCGGACCTGCTGCGCGGCCGCCGCTTCGGCAACGTGGTCTTCGCGGCGGCGGCGCGGGCCGACCGGCTGCCGCTGGACCGGCTGGCCGCGGTCGCAGCCCGCGACGTGCAGCCGGCGCGGGTCGTCAGCGGCGCCGGCCTGGATCTGCTGGCCGCGGGGGTCGAGCCCGTCCGCATCGACCCCTGAGGGCATCCGGCTCGCGTGGATCACTCACGCGGAGATCGGGCCCGATGTGTGATACATGTCACAGCCGACTGTCCGGCTTTGGTGCCCCGGGTGGGATTCGAACCCACACTGTCGGAGGTTTGAGCTCCGTTCCTCTGCCGATTGGGATACCGGGACAACTACGCCGCACCAGGGTACCCACTACTCTGATCGCGACGGTAATCGCCGTCGGACGAGTCGGATCGGATCGGGAGAGGCCAGTGGCCGAGGCACAGAGCCGTCGAGTGCTCATCGCGGAAGATGAGGCCCTCATCCGCCTCGACCTTCGGGAGATGCTCGTCGAGGAGGGCTACGACGTCGTCGGCGAGGCCGGCGACGGCGAGACGGCCGTGCGCCTTGCCGAGGAGCTCAAGCCTGATCTGGTCATCCTGGACATCAAGATGCCGATCATGGACGGGCTCGCGGCGGCGGAGAAGATCGCCGGCGGGCGGATCGCGCCGGTCGTCATCCTCACCGCGTTCAGCCAGCGGGACCTCGTCGAGCGGGCGCGGGCCGCCGGGGCGATGGCCTACCTGGTCAAGCCGTTCCAGAAGAGCGACCTGGTGCCGGCCGTGGAGATCGCGGTGTCCCGCTACGCGGAGCTGTCGGTCCTGGAGGCCGAGGTGGCCACTCTCACCGAGCGGCTGGAGACCCGCAAGGTCGTCGAGCGGGCCAAGGGCCAGCTGATGGCGACGTATGGAATGAACGAGCCGCAGGCCTTCAAATGGATCCAGCGCACGGCGATGGACCACCGCATGACGATGCGCGAAGTGGCCGATCGGATCATCGCGGAGACCAGCGGAGGTAACGGTCCGGTAACCGCGGAAAATTAACGGCAACCTTCAACGCGTATGACCGACGCCAAGGCGAAGAACATCGCCGGTGCCCACGTAATAGGTGCTGGGTAACGGTCGGATAAACGCCCCATCGAAGAATCTACCGCTCTGCCCGTGTGTGGGATAACGTCCCGCCCGCAGGCCGCAGACAACGGTTTGGCCCTTGCGTCGCGTGGTCCCGCTCACCCGCGGGAGCGAGCGCGAGGTCTTCGACGGAGGAGGGTTCGAAGCCTTGAGGCAACGACTGGTACGCGTGGTAGGTGGCATCGTGGCCGCTACGGCCATGCTCGCCGGAGCAGCTGCGTGCAACAGCACGAACGGCAACACCAGCAGCTCATCGGGCGGGGGCGACAAGTGCGGCCTTGAGCTCGCGTACTTCGGCGCGCTGACCGGCTCGGCGGCGAACCTCGGTGTGAACATCGCGCAGGGTGCCGAGCTCGCGATCAATCAGTACAACGAGAAGAACAAGGACTGCCAGGTCACCCTGAGGAAGTTCGACTCGCAGGGCAGTGCGGACGTCGCGCCCGGTCTCGCCCGGCAGGTGATCCAGAACAAGAAGATCATCGGGGTCATCGGCCCGGTGTTCTCCGGTGAGTCGGAGTCCGCCGACCCGATCTTCGAAGAGGCCGGCATCCCGCTGATCACTCCGTCGGCGACCCGGCCGACACTGTCGACCAACGGCTGGAAGGTCTTCCACCGCGCCGTCGCCAACGACCTCGCGCAGGGCCCGGCCGCCGGCAACTACATCAAGTCGGTCCTGAAGGCGGAGAAGGTCTTCGTCGTCGACGACCAGTCGGCGTATGGCTCCGGCCTCGCGGAGCAGGTCAAGAAGGTGCTCGGCGCCGCAGTCGTCGACACCGACAAGGTCCAGGGGGACGGCAAGCAGAACGACTTCTCGGCGACCGTCACCAAGATCACGTCGAGCGGCGCCACCGCGCTCTTCTACGGCGGCTACTACCAGAACGCCGGCCTGCTGCGTAAGCAGCTCACCGGCGCCGGCTGGAAGGGCGTCCTGGTCGCCGGCGACGGTGTCAACGACCCCGGCTACGTCAAGGCCGCCGGCAACGACGCCGCCGAGGGCTCGATCCTGACCTGCCCGTGCGCCCCGGCCGCCAAGGCGAGCGGCACGTTCGTCGCCGACTACAAGGCGAAGTGGAGCGTCGACGCCGGCACCTACAGCGACGTGGCCTACGACGCGGCGAACATCTTCCTGCAGGGCATCGACGCGGGCAACACCACGGCGGAGAAGCTCAACACCTACCTGGGCACCGTGAACTACAAGGGCGTCGCGAACACCTACAAGTTCACTGACAAGGGCGAGCTGGACTCGGCGCAGATCATCGTCTGGGCCTTCAAGGTCACCAACGGCGAGGTCGTCCCGGACGTCGAGGCTCCCAAGAGCTGACCTGATCGGCTGGGCACGTTTCAAACGCACGACGTCGATCGACCGGTGCGGCCGGAATCGAATTCCGGCCGCACCGACCGTTTCCAGCCGGGAGCCGTACTTGCATTACCTCTCCGAACATTTCAGCAGCCTGTTCCGGGACTTCGGACAACTGACCACCACCGGGCTGGCCCAGGGCGCCATCTATGCCCTGTTCGCACTCGGCTACACCCTGGTCTACGGCGTGCTGCGACTGATCAACTTCGCGCACTCCGAGGTCTTCATGGTCGGAACCTTCGGCGCGGTGCTGACCTGGAGCGCGCTCGGCCTGGACCAGAACTCCCACATCAACGGAGTCGGCTCCGTCGTGCTGTACCTGCTGGTGGGCCTGCTGGCCGCGGTGATCGCGTCGGGCGGCACGGCCATCGTGGTCGAGCTGACCGCCTACCGCCCCCTGCGGCGCAAGAACGCGCCGCCGCTGGTCTTCCTGATCACCGCGATCGGCGCCTCGACCGTGCTGTCCGAGCTCGTCGGCGTGCTGAGCGACCGCAGCGTGCGCAGCAGCCCGATCTTCGTGCAACCACACGAGCTGATCAGGGTCGGCAACACGTCGCTGACCAACGTGCAGCTGATCCTGATCGTCACCGCGCTGGTGATGATGGTGGCGCTCGACCTGTTCATCAACCGCACCCGGCTGGGCCGCGGCGTCCGCGCGGTCGCGCAGAACCCGGACAGCGCCGCGCTGATGGGCGTGAACAAGAACCGGGTCATCTCGCTGATCTTCCTGATCGGCGGGCTGATGGCCGGCGTCGCCGCGGTGATGTACATGATGAAGATCGGCACCACCCGCTACGACTCCGGCTTCTACCTCGGCATCAAGGCGTTCACCGCCGCGGTCCTCGGCGGCATCGGCAACCTGCGTGGCGCGCTGCTCGGCGGCCTGCTCCTGGGCCTGGTCGAGAACTACGGGTCCGGGTTCTTCGGCTCGCAGTGGCACGACGCCGTGGCGTTCGCCGCCCTCGTCCTGATTCTGCTGTTCCGCCCGACCGGCCTGCTCGGTGAGTCGTTGGGGAGGGCGCGAGCATGAGCGAGACCACCGCGGTGACCAAGGGGAAGCTGCGCAATCCGCTGCGCGGCTGGTATGCGAACCTGCCCCGGCCGGCGAGGTGGGCGGTGCTCGCCGCCGTCGCCGCGCTGGCCTACCTGCTGCCGTACGTCGCGCAGGTCCCCATCGTCGGGCCGCAGATCATCACGACCGGCATCGACTGGTCCAGCGCCCTGTTCAACATGTCGTACTACGTGCTGCTCGCCCTGGGCCTCAACGTCGTCGTCGGCTTCGCCGGCCTGCTCGACCTGGGCTATGTCGGCTTCTTCGCCGTCGGCGCGCTCACCGTGGCCGTGCTCACCTCGCCCGACAGCCAGCTGCAAACGAAGTGGCCGTGGCTGGCCGCGGTGCCGGTCGCGATCGCGCTGTCGCTGGTCAGCGGCCTGGTCCTGGGCTGGCCGACCCTGCGGCTGCGCGGCGATTACCTGGCCATCGTGACGCTCGGCTTCGCCGAGATCATCCGCGTGGCCGCGGACAGCACCGGGTTCCTGCGCGGCGACCGGGGCTTCTCCAAGCTGCCGCACCCGCCGGGCACGTACTCCGACGGCAAGCCCATCTTCGGCATCATCGACGCCACGCCGTACTTCTGGCTCGGCCTGACGCTCGTCATCCTCGTGGTGATCGGCGCGCGGAACCTCGAGCGCAGCCGGGTCGGGCGCTCCTGGCTCGCGATCCGCGAGGACGAGGAGGCCGCCGAGGTGATGGGCGTGCGGACCATCAAGTTCAAGCTGTGGGCATTCGCCATCGGTGCCTCGATCGGCGGCTTGGGCGGCGTGCTGTTCGCCGGTCAGCCAGGCTTCGTGAACTCCTCGTCCTTCCAGCTGCTGTTCTCGATCCTGGTGCTGGCGGGCGTCGTCATGGGCGGCTCGGGCAACATCCCGGGCGCCATCCTCGGCGGCGTGCTCATCTCCTACATCCCGGACCGGCTGCGCAACGTCGAGGTGTTCGGCAAGGACGCCTTCGAGTACCGCTTCCTGCTCTTCGGCCTGCTGATCATCCTGATCATGATCTTCCGGCCGCAGGGGCTGATCCCCAGCCGCCGGCGCGCCGCGGAGCTCAAGGACCGTGCGAAGGAGGTGCAGGCGTGAGCGAGACCCGGCGGGAGGAGCCCAGCGCCAGCGGGGCGGAGACCCTGATCGACTCGCCGGTGCCGACCGGCTCCAGTCCGGCCGCGTCGTTGCACGAGCGGCCCTTCAGCTCGGGCAAGCGCGGCGACGACATCCCTGACGGCGAGCCGCTGCTCGAGGTCGACCAGGTGACGCTGCGCTTCGGCGGCGTCGTGGCGCTCAACGACGTGTCGTTCACCCTGCGCAAGGGCGAGATCTTCGGGCTGATCGGACCGAACGGCGCCGGCAAGACGACCTGCTTCAACGCGATGACCGGCGTCTTTCGCCCCGCCTCGGGGCGGATCCGGTTCGCCGGCGAGACGGTCACCGGGCGCAAGAAGCACGAGATCACCCGGATGGGCATCGCGCGCACGTTTCAGAACGTGCGGCTCTTCCCGGAGATGACCGCGCTGGAGAACGTCATGGTCGGCGCCGACTCCCGGCACAAGACCAGTGTGTTCAGCGCCCTGTTCCGGCTGCCGCGGCACTGGCGCGAGGAGCGCGAGGGCCGGGCGAAGTCGATGGCGCTGCTGGAGTTCGTCGGCATCGCCGAGCGGGCGGACGACCTCGCGCGGAACCTGCCGTACGGCGCACAGCGGCGGCTGGAGATCGCCCGGGCGCTCGCCACCGAGCCGACCCTGCTCTGCCTCGACGAGCCGGCCGCCGGCTTCACCCCGGCGGAGAAGGTCGAACTGCTCGCGCTCATTCGCGCCATCCGGGCGCGCGGCGTGACCGTGCTGCTCATCGAACACGACATGCGCCTGGTCATGGGCGTCACCGACCGGATCGTGGTGCTCGAGTTCGGTAAGAAGATCGCCGAAGGCACCCCGGCCGAGGTCCGTGACGACCCGGCCGTGGTCGCGGCCTACCTGGGGGTGCCGGCAGATGCTGCTTGAGCTGGACAACGTCAGCCTGCTGTACGGCCGCATCCAGGCGCTGCACGGCATCAGCCTGGCCGTCGAGGAGGGCGAGATCGTCGCGCTCATCGGCGCCAACGGTGCCGGCAAGACCACGACGATGCGGGCCATCTCCGGGCTCCGGCCGATCCACGGCGGGGCGATCCGCTTCAACGGCGAGGACATCAGCCGGCTGCGCTCCGACCTGCGGGTCGTGCGGGGCATCGGCCAGTCGCCGGAGGGCCGGGGCCTCTTCCCCGGCATGACGGTCCGCGAGAACCTGGAGATGGGCGCCTATACACGCCGCGACGCGGCCGGCATCCGGGAGGACATGGAGCGGGTGCTGAACCTGTTCCCCCGGCTGCGGGAGCGCATCAAGCAGCCCGGCGGCACGCTCTCCGGCGGCGAGCAGCAGATGGTCGCCGTCGGCCGGGCGTTGATGACGCGGCCGAAGCTGCTGCTGCTCGACGAGCCGTCGATGGGCCTCGCGCCGATGCTCATCCAGCAGATCTTCTCGATCATCACCGAGATCAACCAGCAGGGCACCACCATCCTGCTGGTCGAGCAGAACGCGCAGCAGGCGCTGTCCCGCGCCCACCGCGCGTACGTGCTGGAGACCGGCCGGATCGTCAAGACCGGTAGCGGCGCCGACCTGCTCCACGACCCTGCCGTCGCTGAGGCGTACCTCGGCGTCGCGTGACATCGATGACGAAGAAAGAAGG
The DNA here is from genome assembly GCF_040689395.1 of Dactylosporangium sp. NPDC051484. Lineage (NCBI taxonomy): Bacteria > Bacillati > Actinomycetota > Actinomycetes > Micromonosporales > Micromonosporaceae > Dactylosporangium > Dactylosporangium sp. NPDC051484. The sequence continues at coordinate 20,299 of NZ_JBFAZX010000018.1, forward strand.
CATCTCCGGATGTTTCTGACGCCCTCCCGGCGACGCGTGGCCGTCGGCCTCGCCGGCGCCGCCGCCCTCGTGCTCTGCATGGCCGCCTGCGGTGAGAAGAAGGACGAGAACACGCCCGGCGCCGGCGGGTCCGCGGCGGCCAGCGTCTCCTCCGACACCACGCTCGCCGACAAGGTGCCCGCGGCCATCAAGGCCGACGGCAAGATCACCGTCGGTACCGACTCGACCTACGCCCCGAGCGAGTTCCTCGACAACGACGGCAAGACCGTCATCGGCTTCGACGTGGACCTGTTCACCGCCGTCGCCGGCAAGCTCGGGCTGAAGGCGGAGTTCCAGTCGTCCAAGTTCGAGGACGTCATCCCCGGCGTGCAGTCCGGCAAGTACGAGGTGGGTGTCTCCTCGCTGACCATCAACGACGAGCGCAAGAAGCAGGCGCTGATGGTGAGCTACTTCTCCGCCGGCACGCAATGGGCGGCCAAGAAGGGCTCCACCATCAACCCGGACGACGCCTGCGGCAAGAGGATCGCGGTGCAGACCGGCACCGTGCAGGAGACCGACGATCTGCCCGCCCGGCAGAAGAAGTGCAAGGACGCCGGCAAGCCGGAGATCAAGGTCGACTCGTACCAGGCGCAGAGCGAGGCCACCGCGGCCGTCATCAGCGGCAAGGACGACGCGATGCTCGCCGACTCACCGGTCTGCGCGTATGCGGTGAAGCAGACCAACGGCCAGCTGGACCTCGTCGGCCAGATCTACGACTCGGCGCCCTACGGCTACGTCGTCAAGAACGACCAGCAGGCCTTCGCCGAGGCGATCCGCGACGCGGTCAAGGCGCTCATCGCCGACGGCACCTACAAGACGATCCTGGCCAAGTGGGGCGTCGACGCGGGAGCGTTGAGCACCGACCCGGCGATCAACCCGTAACCAGCGCGGATGGCACCCGATCCCGCTCCGGCGCCGGCACCGCCCGAACCTATCAAGGCGGTGCCGGTCCGGCACCCCTGGCGCTGGGTCCTCGTCGCGGTCCTGGCCGTGCTCACGGCGATGTTCATCCACCTGCTGGTCACCAACGACCGCTTCCAGTGGGCGTTCATCCTCGACAACGCGTTCCGGCCGCCGATCATCGCCGGGCTTCGCGGCACGATCCTGCTGACCATCTTCTCGATGGTCATCGGCGTGGTCCTCGGTGTGCTCATCGCGGTCATGCGCCTGTCGTCGAACCCGGTGCTGCGCGGGGTGGCGTGGATGTACACCTGGATCTTCCGGGCCATGCCCCGGCTGGTCCTCGCCGTGCTCTTCGGCAACCTGGGCATCCTGTGGGCACGGCTGGAGTTCGGTCTGCCGTTCGACACGCAGATCGGCCGGCTCTTCGGCATCGACGACCTGCGCGTGCGCATCTTCGGCGTGGACGCGCCGACGTTCCTGTCCGGCTTCGTCGCCGGCATGCTCGCCCTGGCGCTGTCCGAGGCTGCCTACATGGCGGAGATCGTGCGGGCCGGCATCCAATCGGTCGACCCGGGCCAGGCCGAGGCCGCCGAGGCGCTGGGCATGAGCCGAGGGCAGGTGCTGCGCCGCATCGTGCTGCCGCAGGCGATGCGGCTCATCGTCCCGCCGACGGGCAACGAGACGATCGCGATGCTCAAGGACACCTCGCTGGTGGCGTACACGCCGGTGACCGGTGAGCTGTTCTTCCAGCTGCAGGCGGTCGGCCACCGGACCTTCGTGGTGTTCCCGATGCTCGTCGCGGCGGCCGGCTGGTACATCCTGCTCACCAGCGTGCTGCTCGTCGTCCAGCACTACGTCGAGCGGTACTTCTCCAGGGGGTACAACCGGACCCAGAAGGCCCGCGCGCGCCTTCGTGACCTGGGCGCCGAGACCGGAGGCCGGGTGACGACCGTATGAGTACGGCGATGGTGCGGGCGGAGAACGTCCACAAGTCCTTCGGTCGCCTGGAGGTGCTCAAGGGCATCGACCTGGAGGTGCGGCCGGGCGAGGTGTGCTGCGTGATCGGCCCCTCCGGCTCGGGCAAGTCGACGTTCCTGCGCTGCATCAACCACCTGGAGCGGCTCAACGCCGGCCGGATCTGGGTCGACGGCGAGCTCGTCGGCTTCCGCGAGCGCGGCGGCCGGCTGTACGAGATGCACGACCGGGAGGTGGCGATCCAGCGGCGGAACATCGGCATGGTGTTCCAGCGGTTCAACCTGTTTCCGCACATGACGGTGCTGGAGAACGTCATGGAGGCACCGCTGCGCGTGCGCCGCGAGTCCCGGTCCGAGGTGCGGCAGCGCGCGCTGGCGCTGCTCGACCGCGTCGGGCTGGCGAACAAGGTCGACTCGTACCCGAACCAGCTCTCCGGCGGCCAGCAGCAGCGGGTCGCGATCGCGCGGGCGCTGGCCATGCGCCCGAAGCTCATGCTGTTCGACGAGCCCACGAGCGCGCTGGACCCGGAGCTGGTCGGCGAGGTCCTCGACGTCATGCAGGACCTGGCCCGGGAGGGCATGACCATGGTGGTCGTCACGCATGAGATCGGTTTCGCCCGCGAGGTCGGCGATACGCTGGTCTTCATGGACGGCGGCGTCGTGGTCGAAGCGGGCAACCCGCGCGAGATCATCGCCAGCCCGCAGCACGAGCGGACGAAGGCCTTCCTGGCCAAGGTGCTCTGAGCGCGGCCCGCCGGGCGGCACGGCACCGGCCGCGCCGCCTCGGGAGGGTTTCCGCGGCGCGGGGTCGCGGAAAAATGTCAGAGGGGGCGACTAGAGTCGCCAGGCGTGACGGGTTCGACTGACTCCAGGCTGCTGCTGCTCGACGGGCACTCGCTCGCCTACCGGGCGTTCTTCGCCCTGCCCACGGATAACTTCTCCACCGCCACGGGCCAGGTGACCAACGCCGTCTTCGGCTTCACGTCGATGCTGATCAACATGCTGCGCGACGAGCGGCCCACGCACATCGCCGTGGCCTTCGACGTCTCCCGGCACACGTTCCGGCTGGAGAAGTATGCGGAGTACAAGGCCAACCGGTCCGCCACCCGGCCCGAGTTCTCCGGGCAGGTCGACCTCATCAAGGAAATCCTCAACGCCCTGCGGATCCCTTTCGTGGAGAAGCCGGGCTACGAGGCCGACGACGTGATCGCCACGCTCGCCCGGCATGCCACCGAGCAGGGCTTGCAGACGTCGATCGTCACCGGCGACCGCGACGCGTTCCAGCTGGCCAACGACACCGTCACCGTCCTGTATCTCAAGCGCGGTGTCACCGAGATGGACCGCATGACCCCGGCGAAGGTCGAGGAGCGCTACGGGATCCCGCCGTCGCGGTATCGGGACAAGGCCGCGCTGGTCGGCGAGGACAGCGACAACCTCTCCGGCGTCCCCGGCGTCGGTGACAAGACCGCCGCCAAGTGGATCCTCCAGTTCGGCGGTCTCGACGGGATCATCGCCCGGGTCGACGAGATCAAGGGCAAGGCGGGGGAGAACGTGCGCTCCCACCTCGCCGAGGTCATGCGCAACTACGAGCTCAACCAGCTCGTCGACGACCTCGAGCTGCCCATCGGCCCGCAGGACCTGCGCTGGCACGGCTGGGACCGCGAGGCCGTGCACCAGGTGTTCGACGCGCTGGAGTTCCGGGTGCTGCGCGACCGGTTGTATCAGTATCTCGAAGCCGTCGAGCCCGAGGCCGAGTCCGGCTTCGAGCTGTCCGGCGAGGTGCTGCGCGGCGGCGTCGGGGCCTGGCTCGGCGAGCACGCCCCGCCCGGCATCCGGGTCGGCGTCGCCGTCGCCGGACGGTTCGGCCGCGGCACCGGCTCGCTGACCGGCATCGCGCTCGCCGCCGCCGACGGGCCGGCCGCCTGGTTCGACCCCACCGAGCTCGACGCGGCCGACGACGCCGCCGTCGGCGCGTGGCTCGCCGCCGATGATCGGTTCAAGGTGCTGCACGAGGTGAAGCCGGCCCGGCTCGCGTTCCTGGCGCGCGGCTGGGACCTCAACGGGGTGGCCTCCGACACCGCCCTGGAGGCCTATCTCGCCCGCCCCGACCAGCGCTCCTACGACCTCAACGACCTCGCCCTGCGCTACCTCAAGCGCGAGCTGCGCGTCGACGCGCCCGACAACGGCCAGCTCACCCTTGAGGGGCTGGGCGGTAACACCGGCGAGGCAGAGGAAAACCTGATGCTGCGCGCCCGGGCCACGCTCGACCTCGCCGAGGCCATCGACGAGGAGCTGCACCGCGACGGCGACTCCTCGGCCAGGCTGCTGGCCGAGGTCGAGCTGCCGCTGGTCAACGTGCTCGCGGAGATGGAGCGGGCCGGGATCGCGGCCGACACCGAATATCTCAGCGAGCTGGAGGCGCAGTTCGCGGCCGGGGTGAAGGGCGCGGCGCAGAGCGCCTACGACGTGATCGGGCGCGAGTTCAACCTCGGCTCGCCCAAGCAGCTGCAGGAGATCCTGTTCAACGAGCTCGGGCTGCCGAAGACCAAGAAGATCAAGACGGGCTACACGACCGACGCCGACGCGCTGCAGGGGCTCTTCGCGCAGACGCAGCACCCGCTGCTGGAGCACCTGCTGCGCCACCGGGACGTGGCCAAGCTCAAGACCACCGTCGACGGGCTGCTCAAGTCGATCAGCGACGACGGGCGCATCCACACGACGTATTTCCAGACGGTCGCCGCCACCGGCCGGCTCTCCAGCACCGACCCCAACCTGCAGAACATCCCGATCCGCACCGAGGAGGGGCGGCGCATCCGCCGGGCGTTCGTCGTCGGCGAGGGGTATGAGACGCTGCTGACCGCCGACTACAGCCAGATCGAGATGCGCATCATGGCGCACATGTCGAAGGACGAGGCGCTGATCGAGGCGTTCAACTCCGGCTTCGACTTCCACGCCGCCACCGCCTCGTCGGTGTTCTCGCTCCCCGTCGACGAGGTCGTCCCCGACCAGCGCCGCAAGATCAAGGCGATGAACTACGGCCTGGCCTACGGGCTGTCCTCCTACGGCCTGGGCACCCAGCTCGGCATCAGCCCGGCCGAGGCGACGGTGCTCATGGAGGAGTATTTCGCCACGTTCGGCGGGGTGCGCGACTACCTGCACCAGATCGTCGCCCAGGCGCGCCGCGACGGTTACACCGAGACGGTGCTCGGCCGCCGGCGATACCTGCCGGACCTCAACAGCGACAACCGCCAGCGTCGCGAGATGGCCGGGCGGATGGCGCTCAACGCCCCGATCCAGGGCTCCGCCGCCGACATCATCAAGGTCGCGATGCTGCGCGTCGACGCGGCGCTGCGCTCCAGCGGCCTGCGCTCCCGCATGCTCCTGCAGGTCCACGACGAGCTTCTGTTCGAGGTCGCCCCGGGCGAGCGCGAGGCCGTGGAGGCACTGGTGCGCGAGCAGATGGGTGGCGCCTACCCGCTGGACGTGCCGCTCGGCGTCTCCGTGGGCGTCGGCAGGGACTGGAACGCGGCCGATCACTGACGCGGGCCCCCTGCCCGCCTCCTTTGTCGGCTCTGCCGGGCAGTCGCGGGCCGGTCCGCCGGCGGCGAGTCCGGGCTGGTCCTCGCCGCGTGTGCCGCCGGCTGGTCCTCACGTGTGTGCCGCCGGCTGGTTCTTTCGTCGGGCGCGCCTCGGCTGGCCTTCGCCAGATGTGCGGTTTCGCCTTTGATCACGGAGTGCTCGTGTACCGGGGGGTACGCGAGCACTCCGTGATCATGGCAGCTGGTTCTTGGCCGGGCAGCGGCCGGTCGAGTGGCGCTTCCGGTGGGCTGGTCTCGCCGGCTGGTCGTGCTCGTGTCTTTCGCCGCCTACCCGGTGGCTTCGGCTCCGCTGTTTTCGTGTTTCGGCGGCTCGTTTTCGTGTTTAGGCGGCGGCGGACGCTGAAATTACGGTTTCATGCTGGTTTGGTGGCGACGAATATCGCCGTGCCCGGGAAGATCCGGCCGCGCAGGGGGCTCCATTGGCCCCATGTCTGCTGGTGGTGGTCGGGCCATTCCGGCTCGACGAGGTCGTTGAGCACGAAGCCGGCGGAGACCAGCTCGCGGACGCGGTCGCCCAAGGTGCGGTGCTGCTCGACGTAGGTGGCGATGTGGCGGTCATCCTCCTCGACGTACGCGCGGCGGTCGAAGTAGGAGTGGACCGCGACCAGGCCGCCCTCGCCCGGGTCGTCGAGGAACACCCAGCGCATCGGGTGGGTGACGGAGAAGGCCCAGCGGCCGCCGGGGCGCAGGACCCGGTAGACCTCGCGCATGACGCGGGCGGAGTCGGCCACGAACGGTACGGCGCCGAAGGCCGTGCAGGCGATGTCGAATACGCCCTCGGCGAACGGCAGGGCGCTCGCGTCGGCCTGCAGGAGGGGCACCTCGACACCCGATCGAGTGACGCCGTCGCGGGCGTGCCGGAGCATGCCGGCCGACAGGTCGGACGCCACGACGTCCGCGCCCTGGGTCTTGAGCCAGCGCGAGCAGGACGCGGCACCGCAGCCGATCTCGAGCACGCGCTTGCCGGCCACGTCGCCGAGCAGGTGGGCGTCGGCCTCGCGCAGCCCCTCCGGGCACCACACGAAGTCCACGTCGCCCAGGAAGGGACCGTGTTCCTCCTGGTAGGCGTCGGCGTCGTCGTCCCACCATCGCCGGCTGGCCCGGCGGCTCTCGGCGGGACTCACGGCACGTCGTGTGACGCCTGCGTCAGGTGACGATTCCATGGGGAGCAACGGTAGGCCCTGGCAAAGTCGGCAGATCGGGTCTGGGGGAGGGTTGGACCATGTGGTATTGCGCAGGGTAGGCTGATCGGTGCACTCGTGGGTTTGTGCGCCTCGGCATGGGGCAGGCTCACGGTCGCCGAACACATCCTGAGCTTCCAATGCACTGATCCTGCACTGCGACAGGCGGGTTGTGCCCGGCGACGGGTCCGCGGGAGCGCGCAGGTTCACCAGGCAAATCCACCGACCGGAGCAACAGCCCACATGACGAGCAGCATCGAGGCCACCTCGAGCGCCAGCAGCAACAAGGTCACCATCGACGACATCGGTTCTGAGGAGGCTTTCCTCGCCGCGATCGACGAGACCATCAAGTACTTCAATGACGGCGACATCGTCGAAGGTACCGTCGTCAAGGTCGATCGGGACGAGGTCCTGCTCGACATCGGCTACAAGACCGAGGGTGTCATCCCCTCGCGCGAGCTGTCGATCAAGCATGATGTCGACCCTGCTGAGGTCGTGTCGGTCGGTGACCACATCGAGGCCCTGGTTCTCCAGAAGGAGGACAAGGAAGGCCGCCTGATCCTGTCGAAGAAGCGTGCGCAGTACGAGCGCGCGTGGGGCACGATCGAGAAGATCAAGGAGGACGACGGCGTCGTCCGCGGCTCGGTCATCGAGGTCGTCAAGGGTGGCCTGATCCTCGACATCGGCCTGCGTGGCTTCCTGCCCGCCTCCCTGGTCGAGATGCGTCGGGTGCGCGACCTGCAGCCCTATGTGGGCCGTGAGCTCGAGGCGAAGATCATCGAGCTCGACAAGAACCGCAACAACGTGGTTCTGTCGCGGCGTGCCTACCTCGAGCAGACCCAGTCCGAGGTCCGCACCGAGTTCCTGCACAAGCTGCAGAAGGGCCAGGTCCGCAAGGGCGTCGTGTCCTCGATCGTCAACTTCGGTGCGTTCGTCGACCTCGGTGGTGTCGACGGCCTGGTTCACGTCTCCGAGCTGTCCTGGAAGCACATCGATCACCCGTCCGAGGTGGTCGAGGTCGGCCAGGAGGTGGAGGTCGAGGTCCTCGACGTCGACCTGGACCGTGAGCGCGTCTCCCTGTCGCTGAAGGCGACCCAGGAGGACCCGTGGCGGCAGTTCGCCCGGACCCACGCGATCCAGCAGATCGTGCCGGGCAAGGTCACCAAGCTCGTCCCGTTCGGCGCGTTCGTCCGGGTCGACGACGGCATCGAGGGCCTGGTGCACATCTCCGAGCTGGCCGAGCGCCACGTGGAGATCCCGGAGCAGGTCGTCCAGGTCGGCTCCGACGTCATGGTCAAGGTCATCGACATCGACCTGGAGCGGCGCCGGATCTCGCTGTCGCTCAAGCAGGCCAACGAGGGCTTCGTCGAGGGCGAGGAGCACTTCGACCCAACCCTCTACGGCATGTCGGCCACCTACGACGAGCAGGGCAACTACATCTACCCGGAGGGCTTCGACCCGGAGACCGCCGAGTGGATGCCCGGCTTCGAGAAGCAGCGGGAGGCGTGGGAGCAGCAGTACGCTGAGGCCCGCCAGCGCTGGGAGGCCCACACCAAGCAGGTGCAGACCGCCCGCCAGGCCGACGCCACCGCCGAGCCGGCCGCGGCCGCCCCGGCCACGGGCTCGGTGTCCACGTCGACCCCGACCGCGGCCCGCGCGCCGGAGGAGCCCTCGGGCACCCTGGCCACGGACGAGGCCCTGGCCGCCCTGCGCGAGAAGCTCGCCGGCGGCAAGAGCTGACACCAGCATCGCCATAGCGAAAAGCCCCGGCCCGCAAGGGTCCGGGGCTTTTCCCTTTCCCCGCCGCCCCTCGCCCTCGCCGGCGCCGATCGCCCCCGTGGTGGGCGGCGTGGCCGCGATGCGGCTGCGGTGCGGGCTGGGGTCGCGACGAGTGGCGGCCCTGGGCTCCGGCGCGGGGTGAGGCTATCCGCAGTGGCAGCGTGGCCGCGGCGCGGCGTCGGCCGGCTTCGGTGCGGCTGGACAGCGCGTTGACCAGCGGTGGGCCGCGGTGTTGGGGTTTGGGTCGAGACGAGCGGCGGGGCTGCGCGCATTGGCGAAACACCCGTATGTGCGTGGTTTCGCCGGACGCACACCCCAACCGCCCCGGCACCTGAGGGCGGCCGGAGGCGGCCGAGTGTGCGGATCCCTGGCGCTGGCGTGGCCCTGGTGGCCGCGCGGCGGGTGCGGTGCGCAGTTACTTCACGCCGGCTACGTCCATGGCTCGCAGTTCCTTCTTCAGTTCGGCTACCTCGTCGCGGATGCGGGCGGCCAGCTCGAACTGCAGCTCGCGGGCGGCGGACAGCATCTGCTCGTTCAGGTCCTGGATCAGGGTGGCGAGCTCGGCGCGAGCCATGCCTGCGCGGGTAGGGGCGGACTGGGCGCCGGCCGTGGCTGCCGCGCCCTTGGTGCCGCCGCCCTTCTGGCGGGCGCGGGTGCCCTCCGGGGACTTGCCGCGGCTCATCTGGCGGCCGCCGCCGATGACGACGGCGCCGCCCGGGCCGTGGCCGCTCACGGCGCCGGCCGTGTCCTCGGCCTCCCGGTAGATGTCGTCGAGGATGTCGCCCAGCTTCTTGCGCAGGGGCTGCGGGTCGATGCCGTTGGCCTTGTTGTACGCGACCTGCTTGTCGCGCCGGCGGTTGGTCTCGTCGATCGCCTTGGCCATTGACGGGGTCATCTTGTCCGCATACATGTGGACCTGACCGGAGACGTTGCGCGCCGCACGGCCGATGGTCTGGATGAGGCTGGTGCCCGAGCGCAGGAAGCCCTCCTTGTCCGCATCGAGGATCGCCACCAGGCTCACCTCGGGCAGGTCGAGGCCCTCGCGGAGCAGGTTGATGCCCACGAGCACGTCGAACTCGCCGCGGCGCAGCTCCCGCAGCAGCTCCACCCGGCGCAGCGTGTCGACCTCCGAGTGCAGGTAGCGGACCCGGATGCCGTGCTCGAGGAGGTAGTCGGTGAGGTCTTCGGCCATCTTCTTGGTCAGCGTGGTGACCAGGACCCGCTCGTCGCGCTCGGTGCGCAGCTTGATCTCGTGCATGAGGTCGTCGATCTGGCCCTTGGTCGGCTTGAGCACGATCTCCGGGTCGATCAGGCCGGTCGGCCGGATCACCTGCTCGACGAACTCGCCTTGGGTCTTGTCCAACTCCCACGGGCCGGGCGTGGCCGACAGATACACCGTCTGGCCGACTCGCTCCTCGAATTCGTCGAAGCGCAGCGGGCGGTTGTCCTGCGCGCTGGGCAGCCGGAAGCCGTGCTCGACGAGCGTGCGCTTGCGGGAGGCGTCCCCCTCATACATCCCGCCGATCTGCGGCACGGTGGCATGCGACTCGTCGATGACGGTCAGGAAGTCGTCGGGGAAGTAGTCGAGCAGGCAGTGCGGCGGGCTGCCGGCCTCCCGGCCGTCGATGTGGCGGGAGTAGTTCTCGATGCCGTTGCAGAACCCGACCTGCCGCATCATCTCGATGTCGTAGGTGGTGCGCATCCGCAGGCGCTGCGCCTCGAGCAGCTTGCCCTCCCGGTCGAGCTCGGCGAGCCGCTCCTCCAGCTCCGCTTCGATGGCGGCGATGGCCCGCTCCATGCGCTCGGGGCCGGCCGCGTAGTGCGTCGCGGGGAAGATCATCAGGGATTCGGTCTGGCGGATCTCGTCGCCGGTGAGCGGGTGCAGATAGGACAGGCGCTCGACCTCGTCGCCGAAGAACTCGATGCGGATCGCGAGCTCCTCGTAGGCCGGGATGATCTCCAGCGTGTCGCCGCGAACCCGGAACGTGCCTCGGTTGAACGCCAGGTCGTTGCGTGTGTACTGGATGTCGACCAGGCGCCGCAGCAGCTTGTCGCGCTCGATCTCCTCGCCGACGCTGACCTTCGCGGCCCGGTCCAGGTATTCCTCCGGCGTGCCCAGACCGTAGATCGCCGACACGGTCGCGACCACGATGACGTCGCGGCGGGTCAGCAGGCTCATCGTCGCCGAGTGCCGCAGCCGCTCGACCTCCTCGTTGATCGACGAGTCCTTCTCGATGTAGGTGTCGGTCTGCGGAATGTAGGCCTCGGGCTGGTAGTAGTCGTAGTAGCTGACGAAATACTCCACCGCGTTGTGCGGCATCAGATCGCGGAACTCCTTGGCCAGCTGCGCGGCCAGGGTCTTGTTGTGGGCGAGCACCAGCGTCGGGCGCTGCAGCCGCTCCACCAGCCAGGCCGTGGTCGCGCTCTTGCCGGTGCCGGTCGCGCCGAGCAGCACGGTGTGCCGGTCGCCGGTCCGCACCCGCTTGGCGAGCGCGTCGATCGCCGTGGGCTGGTCGCCGGAGGGCTTGTACTCGCTGACCACCTCGAAACGGCGGTCCAAGCGTGGGATGTCGAGCGCCATGACCCCAACCGTACGCGGGGGGTATGACACTTTTCCGGGTCCTCGCCCTGGGTGCTCGATCGTATTCAGCTTGACGATTGTGTGGGAAACATCACCGGTCTACCGTAGACGTCGTAGGCCGCTCGCGGCGGCCGACCGGAGAGCAGGCCGGCCCATCACGCCGGCCCTCCCGGCGCCCGGTTGCAGCCCCGGCCCGTCACGGCCGGCGAGCGCACCGAGGACGGATCGCGCGCAGCGCGCGACCGGCCGCCGCGAGCGCCTATGGTCTGAAGCCACACCAGCGCGTGGGGAACCACCCGAACCAGACGACGGACAGCACGCAGAGCGTGCATCACGAGGTACAACTGGCGGAAAATCGCGTCAGGCGGACCTGATGCGCTCCCACGCGGCCGCGACGGCCCGGTCCAGCTCCTCCGGCGTCCCGTCGTTGTCGATCGCGATGTCCGCGACCGCCCGGCGCTGTTCGTCGGTCGCCTGCTTGGCGATCCGCGCCATCGCCTCGTCCCGGCTCATTCCGCGCAGTCGCGTCAACCGGTCCAGCCTTGTCTCAAGCGCGGCGAAGACGACGATGACCAGCTCGTACAGGCCGGCCATGCCCTTCTCCACGATCAGCGGCACGTCGTTGACCACGACCGCGTCGCCGGGCGCCGCCGCGATGAGCTCGGCCGTGCGTTCTCGTACCAGCGGATGCGTGATCTCCTCCAGCCGCCGGCGGGCGTCGTCGTCGGCGAAGACCACCCGCGCCAGCGCGGCTCGGTCGAGGGAGCCGTCGGCGGCGAGCACCGACGGGCCGAACGCCTCGACGACCCGGGCCAGCCCCTCCGTTCCGGGCGCGACCACCTCCCGGGCCAGCCGGTCGGCGTCGACGATCACCGCGCCGAGCGCCGCCAACCGGGCCGCGACCGCGCTCTTGCCGGCGCCGATGCCGCCGGTCAGCCCAACCATCTTCATCAGGCAATCACACCGGAAGGTGAACCGGGCGCCCGCGCCGGGGTACTGCGGCGTGGTCAGCACGGATTGCAAGGTTTGTCAAGATATCTTCCGACTCTCGTGAGATCCCGCGGCCTGGGGCCTGGCGCGCCGCGACTGGGCAGGCTTCATGTCGCACGGTAGCGCTCCGGCAGCGGAAGGTCGCCGTCTCGCGCCGCGCGGCAGTGCCGCATGCGCACGAGACGGCGACCGGCCGCCGAGGCGATGGCGTTCCTCGCCACGGCGGCCGTGCTGGGCATACTCGCCGTGAGCGGCCGGTATACGGCCGCTGGCGCCACCGCGCTCATGCGGATGCTGGCACGCTGAGAGGGCCCTTTCTGCCGTGGCGCAAGCCGTGACGGTCAGCGATACTCTGCCGGGCAACTGCACATCTGCCAGGACCAGAAGGACGTGCTGCATGGAGCCGGGACACCCCCCACGGCAGGACCCGCCGACGGAGCACAGCCACGACCAGGTGAACGGTTCGCCACCCCGGCCCCCGAGCCGGCGCGGCTGGATGTCCGACTCACCGCTGGACGGGGGGTCCGGCTGGCCGACGTCGGCATATGCGGTCGTGCCGCGCCAGCCAGCCGCGCCGGTGGAAGAGGCCGCGCCGGCCCCGCCGCCGGCGCATGAGCCGGAAGCCGTGGCGCGCACCTCGCGGAAGGGGCGCATCGCCGTCCTGCTCGTCGGGCTGGTCGTCCTGGTCATCGCGGTCGCCGGTGGGGTGCTGGCGACGCGCGACGACTCCGCGAAGGACGGCACCGGCGCCGCCACGCAGTCGGAGGGCGCGACGACGGGGAAGTCGGCCGTGCCCGTGACCGACCCGGCCGCGATGCCGAGCGGCAGCGCCGAGGGCGGCGGCGTGGGTGGCGCCTCCGCGACCGCCGGCACCAGCGCGGAGCCGAGCGGCTCGGCGAGCGGCGCCGCGACGGGCCCGAGCGCGGGCGCCTCCACGCCCCCGGCCGCGCCGCTGGCCACCGGCGTCCTGCGCGCCGGGACGGCGCAGCTCGCCGTCCTGGCCGGGCGGCCCGACGAGGCGTATGACTTCGACAGCGGCAGCAAGCGGGCCGCCGGCGCGGACGTGACGGCCGGTGTCATCGGCCTGTCCGCCGTCAACGGTGCCAGGTTCGCGGTGCTGCTCACCGCCGACACCCCGTCGCTTTCCACCTGCTCGGCGGTGCCGGCGGGGCAGTGGACCGGCCAGGTGGTCCTGGCGAGCCTCCTGCCGAACTCGAAGGTCTGCGTGCGCACCAGCGAGGATCGGTATGCCTGGTTCATGACCCGCGCAGGCGAGGCGGTCAACGGCGCTGTCTACTCCGCGAACCTGGACTTCATCGTCTACAAGAAGGCCGGCGAATAGGGCTTGACCGACTAGGGCTCGACGTCGGTGAAGTGCTCCACGCGAGGCGCGCCGTCGAAGTACGGGCCGATGAGCCCGCGCCACTGGGTGAAGCGCTCGGTGGCCCGGAAGTTGTCCAGGTGCGCCTCCACCGAGTCCCACTCGACGAGCAGCACGAAGCGCGACGCGCTCTCGATGCCCCGGGTCATGCGCACCGAGCGCAGGCCGGGGGTGGTGGCGAGGATCTCGTAGGCCTTGCGGTACGCGGCGGCGAACTCGTCCTCGCGGCCTTCCTGCACGTCGATCAGAGCGACTTCCAGAACCATCCGATAAGGATAGGTCGTGCTCGACCGGCGGGCCTCCGAGGCCTGCCACGCCCTCCGGGGCGCGACTCGGCCTTCGGGGCGCGACTCGCCCGCGCCACTCGGCCCGGCGGCGATCCGCTGGCCGAGGGGTTCGATCTTGCGTCGCCGCTGCTCCCGGCCGGAGCACCCCGGAATTGTCGGGGGGTGCTGCTAACGTCCCGGCCATGACGATCGGCGGCAATATCACCTCGTTCGCGGGCCTTCCCGTGCGGCGCTTCGAGCCCGGCCCGGCGGGCCGCCGCGACGCCCGCCGGGCCGGCCAGGACGTCGCGTGGCGCATCGGCGTCGACTACGGCGACGGCGAGGAGCGGTTCGCCGCCACGCTGGATGCGCTGCTCGACGCGGTCGGCGGCGCGACGGTGCGGGCGCTGGTGATCGGGTCGTGGGGCGAGCCGCAATCCGATGGGCCGCCGCTGCGCCTGCTGATCGCCGCGCGGGACCGGCTGCCCAACCTGCGGGCGCTGTTCGTGGGCGAGATGACCTACGAGGAGTGCGAGATCTCGTGGATCAACCAGGGTGAGTACGCGCCGCTGCTGGGCGCGTTCCCGGCCCTGGAGGTGCTGCACATCCGCGGCGCCGACGGGCTGCGGCTCGCCCCGGTGCGCCACCGGCGGCTGCGCGAGCTGAGCGTGCAGAGCGGCGGCCTGCCGGCCGCGTTCGTCCGTGGCCTCCGCGACTCGTCGTTGCCGGCCCTGGAGGACCTCGAGCTGTGGCTGGGCGTGCGGGAGTACGGCGCCGACGCCACGGTCGAGGACTTCACGCCGATCCTGTCCGGCGCGGAGCTGCCCGCGCTGCGCCGCCTCGCCCTGCGCAACGCCGAGATCGCCGACCAGCTCGCGGAGGCGCTCGCCGTGGCGCCCGTCGTGGCCCGGCTGCGCAGCCTGGACCTGTCGATGGGCGCGCTGTCCGACGCCGGCGCCGAGGCGCTGCTGCTCGGCCAGCCGCTGACCCACCTGCGCTCGCTGGACCTGTCGCACCACTTCATGTCCGAGGACGTCGCCGCGCGGTTTCAGCAGGAGCTGCCCGGAGTCGCCGTCGACGTCTCCGACGAGCAGGAGGCCGAGGAGGACGGCTTCCGATACGTGTCGGTCACGGAGTGAGCATCATGACGACGCCGATGACGGTGGTCGGGGTCCGCGGCCACCAGCGGGTGGCGCTGTTCCGCGCCGCCGCCGTCGCGGCCGGGCTGCCCGAGCCCGCCTTCGTCGACTGGCGCGACGTATGCGCCGACCGGTTCGACATCGCGCCCGGCTCGACGGTCCGGCTGGAGTCGCCGGGCGAGGACGCCGAGGTCGACCGGCTGCTGCGCGGCGCCGACCGCCCGGCCGAGCACGGCGAGATCGTCGGCCTCGCCGCCTGGTATGCCGGCTTTCTCGAGGCGGCCCGGCGGGTGCGGCGCCGCGCGAGCGGCTCGCTGCTGCCGTCGGTCGGCGACCTGGCGGTCATGTTCGACAAGCGCCGCTGCCACGCGCTGCTGCGCGATCGGGGCGTGCCGGTGCCCGACGGCTTCGCCGCGCGGGACTACGAGCAGGTCCGCGCGGCCGGTTGGGGCCGGGTGTTCGTCAAACCGGCCCATGGCAGTTCGGCGTCGGGGGTGGTGGCCCTGGCCCTCGGCCCGGGCCGGGTGAGCGCCTACACCTCGGCGGCGCTGGACGGCGGCCGGCTGTTCAACGAGCTGCGGGTCCACCACTACACCGACGAGCGGCACGTCGCCGCGATCGTCGACCGGCTCGGCGCCGACGGGCTGCACGTCGAGCGATGGTTGCCGAAGGCGGCGCACGAGGGGCGGGTGTTCGACCTGCGGGTGGTCGTCATCGCCGGGCGGGCGAGCCACGTGGTGGCGCGCACCAGCCGGTCCCCGCTGACCAACCTGCACCTGGGTAACGCCCGCGGCGACCTGGCCGCGATCCGGGCCGCGGCGGGACAGCGGCGGTGGGCGGAGGCGATGGAGACCTGCGAGCGGGCCGCGGCCTGCTTCCCGGACAGCCTGCACGCCGGGGTCGACCTGATGTTCGCGCCGGGCTTCGGCTCGCACGCGGTGGCGGAGGTCAACGCGTTCGGCGACCTGCTGCCCGGCCTGCTCGTCGACGGGCGGGACACGTATGCGGCCGAGGTCGCGGCGCTTACGGCGGCGGTGGTCGCATGAGGTCGCTGCTCGGCAGCCACGACCTGCTGTTCGTCACCCTCGACACGCTGCGCTACGACGTGGCCGCCGACCTGCTCGCCCGCGGCCGCACGCCCAATCTGGCCCGGGTGCTGCCCGGCGGGGTGTGGGAGCGGCGGCACACCCCGGCGTCGTTCACCTACGCGGCCCATCACGCGTTCTTCGGCGGGTTCCTGCCCACGCCCGCCGCGCCGGGGCCGCACGAGCGGCCGTTCGCGGCGCATTTCCCGGGCAGCACCACCGTCGGCGCCGACACCTGGGTGTTCGACGCGCCGGACATGGTCACCGGCCTGCGCGCCGAGGGTTACCACACGATCTGCCTCGGCGGCGTCGGGTTCTTCGCGATGACCTCGGCGCAGGGCAAGGTCCTGCCGGGGCTGTTCGACGAGGCGCACTGGGAGGAGGCGTTCGGCGTGACCGACCCGGCATGCTTCGAGGCGCAGCTGGAGCGGCTGGCGCGGGTGCTGCCGCCGGCAGCTGGAGCCCTGCCGGTGTTCACGTTCGTCAACGTCGCCGCGATGCACCAGCCGAACCGGCACTACCTGCCCGGCGCGGTGCGGGACTGTCTGGCCTCGCACGGGGCGGCGCTGGAATACGTCGATCGGCACCTGCCGACGCTGCTGCACCTCGTCGCGTCGCGCGGCCGCCCGTGCCGCGTGATCCTCTGCAGCGACCACGGCACCGCCTACGGCGAGGATGGCCACACCGGGCACCGCTTCGCGCACGACGTCGTGTGGACCGTGCCGTATGCGGAGTTCACGCTGGAGGCCGGCGCATGGTGAAGCTCGGCTCGCCGTATCAGGGATACCTCTACGCCTATCCGCACAAGACCGCCTACCGGCCGCTCGACCCGCGGCCCCGCCTCGCCGACGTGTGGGCCGGGGAGGACACGGGCGCGCTGTTCCTCTACGCGCACGTGCCGTATTGCGAGATGCGCTGCGGTTTCTGCAACCTGTTCACGCGGGCCAATCCGCCCGAGGGACAGGTCGCCGCCTACCTGGCGCAGTTGCGCCGGCAGGCCCGCCGGGTCGCGGCCGCCGTCCCCGGCGCCCGCTACGCGCGGGCGGCGATCGGGGGCGGCACTCCGACGCACCTGAGCGCCGGCCAGTTGACCGAGCTGTTCGACCTGCTCGAGGACGCCACCGGCGCCGACCTGCGGGCCGTGCCGATGTCGGTGGAGACGTCGCCGGCCACCGCGACCGCCGAACGGCTCGCGGTGCTGGTCGAGCGGGGCGCCACCCGGATCAGCATCGGCGTGCAGAGCTTCCTCGACGCCGAGGCGCACGCCGCCGGCCGCCCGCAGCGGCGCGCCGAGGTCGACCGGGCGCTCGCCGCGATCCGCGCCGCTGGGGAGGCCGACCTCAACCTCGATCTCATCTACGGCATCCCGGGTCAGACCCGCGAGACCTGGGAGGCGTCGCTCACCGCCGCGCTGCGGTGGCGTCCCGAGGAGTTGTACCTCTACCCGCTGTACGTGCGGCCGATGACCGGGCTCGGCCGGCGCGCCGACGGCGGCGGAGACCCGCTGTGGGACGCGCAGCGGCTCGAGCTCTACCGCCACGCCGCCGCCCGGCTCGCCGGCGCCGGCTATGAGCAGCTGTCGATGCGGCAGTTCCGGCGCCGCGACACGGCGAGCGTCGAGCCGGCACCGGACGGGACCGGGTATTGCTGCCAGGACGACGGCATGGTCGGCCTCGGGTGCGGCGCCCGCTCGTACTCTTCGGCGCTGCACTACTCGTTCGACTACGCCGTCGGCGTGCGGCAGGTGCGCGGCATCCTCGAGGACTACCTGTCCCGGCCGGAGGGGGACTTCGACGTGGCCGAGGTCGGCTTCGCCCTCGACGGCGCCGAGCAGCGCCGTCGCTGGCTGCTCAAGTCGCTGCTGCGCGCCGAGGGGCTCGACGCCCATCGGTATCTGGCCCGGTTCGGCACCGCGGTCGACGACGACTTCCCGGCCCTGGCCCGGCTGCGCGACGCCGGCTATCTCGACGGGCACCGCCTCACCGCCGAGGGGCTCGCGCACTCCGACGCGATCGGGCCCTGGCTGATCTCCGCCGGTGTCCGCGCCGCCATGGCCGGGCACGTGACGCGATGAGGATGCTGTATCGGGGGCCGCTCGCGAGCTGCAACTACGACTGCCCGTATTGCCCGTTCGCCAAGCGCCGCGACCCGCCGGAGCGGCTGCGCGCCGACCGGGCCGCCCTGTCGCGGTTCGTCGCCTGGGTGCGGGACGAGTCGGCGGCGGTGGCCCGCGCACCGGTCGAGGTGCTGTTCACCCCGTGGGGGGAGGGACTCACCCGGTCGTGGTATCGCGACGCCCTCGTCGAGCTGTCCCGGATGCCGCACGTCGGCCGGGCGGCGATCCAGACCAACCTGTCCGCCCGCCTCGGCTGGGTCGCTGCCGCGGACCCGGCGAAGCTGGCGCTGTGGTGCACCTACCATCCGGGTCAGACGAGCCTCGAGCGCTTCCTGGCGGCGTGCGCGACCCTGCACCGCCACGGGATCCGCCACTCCGTGGGGATCGTCGGCCTGCCGGAGCACCTCGGCGACGCGGCCGCCCTCCGCAGGGGCCTGCCCCCCGAGGTGTACCTCTGGGTGAACGCCGCCGACGGCCACGCGTATACGGCCGCGGAGGAGGCGGTGTGGACCGCGATCGACCCGCTGTTCGGCTACAGCGTGCGACCGCACGAGTCGCTGGGCCGCGACTGCCGCACCGGCGACGACGTGATCTCGGTGCTGGGCGACGGCACGGTGCGCCGCTGCCACTTCGTGCCGGAGCCGCTGGGCAACCTGTACGACGGGTCGTGGACGGCTCGCCGCGGCGCCCGGCCCTGTCCCAACGTCAGCTGCGACTGTCACATCGGCTACGTCCACCTGCGCACGCTGCCGCTGTACGCCGTCTTCGCCGGCGGCGTGCTGGAGCGAATCCCGCACGATCGTCCACTGTGGTCGGTCCCGGCGGCCGCGCTCGCGGCTACCTCGGCGGGTCCCGGCCGATGAAGGCGAGCAGCTTCGTCTGTGGGTCGGCGTCCTCGGGCGCCTCGGCCCGTGCCGGCCCGCTGGAGCGCGGCAGGGCGTCCATCGGCAGCTTGCCCTCCGGCATCGTCGTGCACCGCCGCGGTCCAGGCGCCCGTCCTGGCCGGTGACCCGGGCGAGGTCCCACGTGTGCAGGAACACATCGGAGGTGGAGAAGGTCGCGATCGCGGCCGGTAGCGGCAGGGCGCCGGTGTGGGGGTCGGTCAACCTGACGGCGACGGCCCAGGCGTGCGTCTGCCAGGCCTCGACCGGGCCGGCGTCGAGGGGCGGCACGGCAGACGGCTCGACGCCGGCGCCGGAGCGCAGGAAGCCGGACAATCACTCGACCAGATGGCGCACCACGTCGCGGGCCGTCCAGCCGGCGCGGGGCGGGGCGGGGCGGGGCGGGGCGGGGCCTTCCAGCCGGTGGCGCCCCGCACGAGCTCGGTGCAGCGGGCGGCGGTGGTGCGGTGGTCGCCGGCGGGCGTGGCCGACTGGGCCTCCTCTGCGGACGGGTGCGACGCGGCGAGGGGCCATACTTGTCGCATGAGTTACTTGATCGCGTTCGCGTCGCGGCGGCTGGTGGAGGACGAGTCGCTGACCCCCGGATACGTGTACCACGACCCGGAGGACGCCACGTTGCCGCCCGCCCCCGACGGGCGCCGGGCCAGCGGCTGGAATCTGCTCGTCGGGGACGAGACCGACGAGCAGCTGGCCGACGCGGGGGAGCTGCTCATGCCCGACCTGGAGTGGCTCGTCGAGCGCTACCCGGCGTTCGGAAAGATCGTCAGCGCCGGCTCCGAGGGGCGGCAGTTCGAGTGGGACGCCGACGCCGGCCGTTACACCGACGTGGGCCCCTCGACGTTCGACGATCAGTAGTTGCCGGCGCGGCTGTGGTCCATCAGGTAGAGCACGTTCTGGACGTAGGTGCCGTTGGGGAAGGTGCCCATGCCGGGCTCAACGCCGCCCGTGCCCCAGTTGTAGGCTGAAATGACCGGTTTGAGGAGTTCCGGATTCAACGCGTCGTAACTGGGCGTTGTGCCGTGCTGCGTGGCGATCCTGTCACCGTAGTACGCGATGAGCCAGGCGAGGTAGTTCGCGCCGAGCATCACGTTGTCGGACGGTTTCGTGCGGTCCCAGGTGGTGCCGAAGCGGAAGTTCACGGACCCCTGGGTGTTCGGCATGATCTGCATGAGGCCCAGGCCGCCGTCGCAGGCCTTGATGTCGGACTGCCAGCCGCTCTCCTGCTCGGCGATCGCGTACAGCAGCCGCTTCGGCACGAGGATGTCCGCATACTCCACCTTGGTCTTGGTGCCCCAGAAGTGGGTGGCCGCCGCCTTGTCCAGGTAGCCCTTGACGGTCGTCTTCGGCAGCTGGTTGGGGCCCTTGCTCGGGGCGCAGCCGGGCGGGGTCGAGTGGTTCGGCGCCGGTGCCTGCGCCACCTCGGTCGCCTTCGGCTTCTTCGACGGTGACGGGGCCTGGCTGGGCGGTGCCGAGGACGTCTCGGCGAGCGCGGCCGGCGCCTCGGTCGTCGGCGGCGCGAAGGTCGACGCGATCGGCGTCGACGGGCTGCCCTTCGGTGCGCTCGCCGTCGGCGCCCGCTCGTGGCCGACGCCCTTGAGTAGCGTCGCCATCACCCCGCAGCCGACCAGGACCACGGCCATCGCGCTGGTGAGCAGGATCACGCCGAGCCGTCGCCTGGAGCGCGGTTGTTCGAACTCCGCGGCGTCATCTTCTTCGTAGAAGATGTCGTTCTCCTCGTGGAAGTCGCGGCTCATCGATATCAGTCTCCTCCCCGTGCCCATCAGGCTAGCCGTATGAGGAGACGCTCGCAGCCCCCCGAATCGATGACACGGCTCGTCAGGTCACATCGGCCGTAGCGGGGCACGGGCGGCGGAGGGTCCCTGGAACAATGGGGACATGCAGACCCGTTCAGACCTCCGCAACGTGGCCATCATCGCCCACGTCGACCACGGCAAGACCACTCTCGTCGACGCGATGTTGCGGCAGGCCGGCGTGTTCCATGCCCGCGCCGAGCTCACCGACCGGGTCATGGACTCCATGGACCTCGAGCGCGAGAAGGGCATCACCATTCTCGCCAAGAACACGGCCGTGCGCTACGTCCCGCAGGACGGCGGTGAGCCGGTGACGATCAACATCATCGACACGCCGGGCCACGCCGACTTCGGCGGCGAGGTCGAGCGCGGCCTGACCATGGTCGACGGCGTCGTGCTGCTGGTCGACGCGAGCGAGGGGCCGCTGCCGCAGACCCGGTTCGTGCTGCGCAAGGCGCTCAAGGCCCGGATGCCGATCATCCTGGTGATCAACAAGGTCGACCGGCCCGACGCGCGGATCAAGGAGGTCGTGGACGAGACGTATGAGCTGTTCCTCGACCTCGACGCCGACGAGGAGCAGATCGAGTTCCCGATCGTCTATGCCTGCGCCCGCGACGGCATCGCGTCGCTGTCCCAGCCCAAGGACGGCACCGTGCCCGAGGACAGCGACAACCTGCAGCCGCTGTTCCGCACCCTGCTCGACACCATTCCGGCGCCCGCCTACGACGAGGACGCTCCGCTGCAGGCCCACGTGACCAACCTCGACGCGTCGCCGTTCCTGGGCCGCCTGGCGCTGTGCCGGGTGCGGCAGGGCACGATCCGCAAGGGGCACACGGTCACCTGGTGCCGCGAAGACGGGGCGCAGACCAGCGTGCGGATCTCCGAGTTGCTGATGACCGAGGGGCTGGAGCGCAAGCCGGCCGAGCAGGCCGGGCCGGGGGATATCATCGCCGTGGCCGGCATCGCCGACATCATGATCGGTGACACGCTCGCCGACGCGGAGAACCCGGTGCCACTGCCGCGCATCACGGTCGACGAGCCGGCCATCTCGATGACCATCGGCACCAACACCTCCCCCCTATCCGGGAAGGTCAAGGGCGCGAAGGTCACCGCCCGGCTGGTCAAGGAGCGCCTCGAGCGCGAGCTCGTCGGCAACGTGTCGCTGCGGGTGCTGCCGACCGAGCGCCCCGACGCCTGGGAGGTGCAGGGCCGCGGCGAGCTGGCCCTGGCGATCCTGGTGGAGCAGATGCGCCGCGAGGGCTACGAGCTGACCATCGGCAAGCCGCAGGTGGTCACCCGGGAGATCAACGGCAAGATCCACGAGCCGACCGAGCGGCTCACGATCGACGCCCCGGAGGAGTATCTCGGCGCGATCACCCAGCTGCTGGCCACCCGCAAGGGCCGCATGGAGCAGATGGTCAACCACGGCACCGGCTGGATCCGCATGGAGTGGCTGGTCCCGGCGCGTGGCCTGATCGGCTTCCGCACCGAGTTCCTCACCGACACCCGCGGCACCGGCATCCTGCACCACGTCTTCGAGTCCTACGAGCCGTGGTATGGCGAGCTGCGCACTCGCGCCACCGGCTCGCTCGTCGCCGACCGTTCTGGCGTGGCCACGCCGTTCGCGATGATGAACCTGCAGGAGCGCGGATCGATGTTCATCGAGCCGGCGACCGAGGTGTACGAGGGCATGATCGTCGGGGAGAACTCCCGCGCCGACGACATGGACGTCAACATCACCAAGGAGAAGAAGCTCACCAACATGCGCTCGTCCGCGTCCGATGAGACCGAGAGGCTGATCCCCCCGCGGAAGCTGTCGCTGGAGCAGGCGCTCGAGTTCTGCCGCGAGGACGAGTGTGTGGAGATCACGCCCGAGGCGGTCCGCATCCGCAAGGTCATGCTCGACCAGAAGGACCGCGAGCGCGTGGCCCGCAAGCGGGCACACGCCTGAGGATCAGTCAGCAGGGGGTCGCTGGCCGGGCGGCTCCGCCGCGGCGTAGCGGCCGGACTCCATCGACCAGTCCACGTTGCCGCGGATCCAGTGGACCAGGTCGGCGATGCCGATGACGGCTGTGCGGTCGTCCCAGTAGCGGGTCTCGAGCCGGTCGCGGGCGACCTGAAACTCGAGCATCCGCTCGTCGTGTTCGGCGACGGCGGCGGCGACCGCGTCCGGCAGCGGTAGCCGCCGCTCGCGCTCGAACGCGAAGACGATGTTGTGGTGGTCGCCGATCGCGGCCTCCTTCGGCCACGAGATCAGGTCGTTGAAGATCCCGATGACCGTGCCGGCGGCCCGCCGCGCCGTGACGAAGTCGGGGTCGTCGAGCAGCGGCTGCGGCAGCTCGATGCCGTGCATCGGCTCGATCAGGTCGAAGAACATGTCGGTGGCCGCGCTGTGGTGGCGCATCCGGCGATACTCCTCCAGCAGCGGCGGGCGGTCCGCGGCCCGGTTGCCGGCCTCCCACAGCGTGCTGGCCAGATAGTCCGCGACGTGCGCGACGAAGCGCTCCCGCCACGCCGGGCCGACCCGCGGCTCGGTGCGCCGCCACACCTCGCCCAGCGCGCTGGCGAGCGGCCGGCCGATCGTGGTGAACAGGATCGGCGCCGGCTGCTGGTCGCGCAGCAGGCGCACGACCTCGGTGACCGCGGCCTGGGCGGGCTCGGGGTCGCGCACCAGGGCGCGCTCCAGCAGGTCGTCGAGGACGAAGATGCTGATCAGCCAGGCGGTGGCCAGGCGCAGCTCGGGCTCGCCGGCGTCCGGGTGCGCCCGGGCCATCAGGTTGGCGAACCGGGCCCGCGCGAAGGCCGCGCGGGCCCCGGGCCGGTCGAGCAGGCCGTGCCTGGTCGCCCAGTGCAGCGACCAGCGCTGCACGGCGTCGGCGTGCGGTGAGATCCGCGGCGCGAACGGGCACAACACCGCCGGGGTCGCAAGTTGGCCCCGCTGTGTCATTTCGTGCAAGATGCATCACCTGCCCGGCCGTGGTACCTCATACTCGCGCTGATTCACGCTCAGCGCGAGCCCCGACACGGCATTAGGACGGGTTGTGAGTTTTGTCGGGTTGTGCGGTCCCTGCACGCGCATCACGCTTCGACTTGACCAGCGAAGCGATGGTCGTGATTGCGAGGGTGCCGATGATGACGGCCAAAGACAGCTCGATGCCGATGTGTGGAGCCCACTCGACGGGCTCGCCGCCGTTGACGAACGGCAGGTTGTTGTCGGCCAGCGCCTCCAGGAACAGCTTCACGCCGATGAAGCCGAGCACCACGCTGAGGCCGATCGACAGGTACACCAGCCGGTCCAGCAGGCCCCCGATCAGGAAGTACAGCTGGCGCAGCCCCATCAGCGCGAACACGTTCGCGGTGAACACCAGGTAGGGCTCGGAGGTCAGGCCGAAGATCGCCGGGATCGAGTCGAGCGCGAAGATGAGGTCCGTGGTGCCGATCGCGATGAGCACCACGATCATCGGCGTCATGTGCAGGCGGCCCCGCTCGTCACGCGCCGTGAGCCGCGACTCCTGGTACTGCGCGGTCATCGGCAGCACCCGGCGCGACCACCGGATCAGCGCGTTCTCCTTGAAGTCGCCCGCATCGCTCTCGCGCTGCATGGCGAGCTTGACCGCGGTGTAGATCAGGAACACGCTGAAGATGTAGAACACCCATGAGAACCGGCTGATCGCCGCGGATCCGACCGCGATGAACCCGCCGCGCATGACCAGCGCGAGCACGATGCCGATCAGCAGGACCTTCTGCTGGTACTGCCGCGGCACCTTGAACCGCGACAGGATGATCACGAATACGAACAGGTTGTCGACGGACAGGCTGTATTCGGTCAGCCACCCGGCGTAGAACTCGCCGGCGTACTTGCCGCCCCACTCCAGCAGGACGAACAGTCCGAACGCGAGCGCGAGCCCGACGTACACCGTCACCCAGATTGTCGACTCTTTGATGGACGGCTCGTGCGGGCGGCGGGCCACGATCGCGAGATCGAACAGCAGAATGGCGCCCAGACCGATGAGAGTCGTCGTCCAGATCCAGCCGGCAACGTCCACGTGCAGAAACCTCCGGTAGGCACACCACAGACCGCGCCGACCCGCAGGGGCGCGCGGACTATGCAGTTGACACCGGAGGTCTCTTCTATCACCCGTGGTTACCGGGTGACCGACGACGCCGGGTGTGATCCCACGTCACCGTGGGGCACCGTGCTGACGACGACCG
Organism: Dactylosporangium sp. NPDC051484; assembly: GCF_040689395.1. Taxonomy (NCBI): domain Bacteria; kingdom Bacillati; phylum Actinomycetota; class Actinomycetes; order Micromonosporales; family Micromonosporaceae; genus Dactylosporangium; species Dactylosporangium sp. NPDC051484. Next base: position 45,257 of record NZ_JBFAZX010000018.1, read on the forward strand.
TCGCGAGGGAATACTCCCCTCCTGTTGCTTGGCAACCATTGTCCATCAGGTCGCCACGTCTGAACGCGCGGGGCCGGAAAACTGTCGTACCCCCCGTCTATCGTGCTGCCCGACAGCGGTTGATGGGGCGTTCTTTCAACGCTCACTCACGCCAGGCCGCCGAGGGGAGAGCGATCGTGTATCGGCAAGGTGACGTTCTGTTGATTCCCGTGCCTGTCGCGGAGGTGCCGGCGACCGCGGTCCCGGCCCCTCGCGACCGGGCGGGCCGCATGGTCCTGGCCCGAGGTGAGGCGACCGGCCACGCCCACGTGATCGTCGGCGCCGACACGGTCCTGCTCGCTGACCGCGACGACGTCGATCGGCTCTTCGTGAAGATCGTCAGCCGGGCCCGGGTCGTGCATGAGGAGCACGGCACGATCACCGTCCCCGCCGGGGCCTACCGCATCGTTCGCCAGCGCGAATACGTGCCGGGTGCCTACCGCTACGTGGCCGACTGATGACCGCCCCCACCGCCGCCGAGTCGCGGCCCGCCGCCCTCGGCGCCGTCTCCGCCAAGTGGCTCGCCGCCGGGCTGTCCACCGCCCCCGCCGACCGTCAGGCCGCCGCCGAGGCGGCCCGGCTGGCCTACCGCTCGGCCGGCCTGCCGGAGCCCCGCCACGTCGTCTGGTTCGCCTCGCCCCTCGCGGGCGCTCGGGCCGCGGCACTGCTCACCGGCCGCCGCGGCCTGCCCGGGGCCTCCCCCGACCCGGCCGAGGAGGCCATCGCCGCGCAGCTGCGCGGGCAGGGCTGCCCGCCGGTGATCGGCAGCGCCGGCGCCTCCGTGCGCGCGGCGGTCCGCACCGCCCCGTGGGCCGCGGCCAGGGCCGAGACCCACGACCTGCTCGGCCCCGACGGCTGGGCCGGCCTGTGGGCGGCGTGCGGGGCCGACGTCTGGCGGCTGGTCAACGACCGCATCGCGACCCCGCTGCGCACCCACCTGCGCGGCGAACTGCCCGTCCACGCCCGCGCCGTCCTGCTCGACGCCGTCGGCGGCCAGCACGACGCCGGGTGGCTGGCCGCGTTCGACGCCGCCGCCCCGGTTCCGGCCGTGTCCCCGGCCGCCGCGCACGGCACGCCCGCCGCGCACGGCACGCCCGCCGTGAACCCGGTTTTCAGTGCCGGCCCGGTGGCCGCCGCGTGGATCTCCGCCGAGGGCTCCGGCGGCGCCGATGCGGTCACTGGCTCGGCCCCGGGCTCCGGTGGGGCTCCGGTCTTCAGCGCCGGTCCGGTCGGTGCGGTCTGGGCGAACCTGGGCGCGGGGGAGGCGGCGCTGCACGCCGTCCAGCGGCTCGCGGGCCTGGCCGGGGTGGCGCGCTCCGCGTCGTGGTGGTGGCCCTACGCGAACGTGGCCATCCTGACCGACCGCCCCGACGCTCTGCACCGCGACAACATCGGTCGGCTGCACGCGGCCGACGCCCCGGCCGTGCACTACCGCGACGGCTACGCCCTGCACGCGTGGCGCGGCATGCCGATCCCGTCAGACCTGGTCGACCGGCTGGCGCACCTGACGTATCGCCAGATCGCCGACGAGCGCAACGCCGAACTGCGCCGCGTGATGCTGGAGCACTTCGGCTACGAGCGCTATCTGCGCGAGGCCGGCGCCCGCAAGGTGGCCCAGGACGAGTGCGGCGGCCTGTGGCGGCTGAACTTCGCCGACGACGAGCCGCTGACGATGGTCGAGGTCATCAACAGCACCCCGGAGCCGGACGGCACGAGCCGCGTCTACTGGCTGCGCGTGCCACCCCAGACCCGCACCGCCCGCGAGGGTGTGGCGTGGACGTTCGGCCTGACCGAGGAGGAGTATCGCCCCCTGATCCAAACCTGACCTCGGCGCGGGTGCCCGAGCCGTGCCCGATGTCACATCGTGCTGTCCGGGAGGCGGGGCAGGCGGACCTCGGCGCGGACGCCGGGGCGGGCGTCGATCAGCCGGACCGTGCCGCCGTGGCGGCGGGTCAGTTCGCGGACGATCGCCAGGCCCAGGCCGCTGCCGCCCGCGTCGCGTGCGCGGCCGTCGTCCAGGCGCGCGAAGCGGTCGAAGACGCGCTCGCGCAGCGGGGCCGGGATGCCCTCGCCGTCATCCGTCACCGTCACCAGGACCTCCGACGACCCCTCGGGGGAGGCGGCCAGGACCACGCGCGTCCGGGCGTGGCGCACCGCGTTGTCGACCAGGTTGAGCACGATGCGGTGCAGCGCGTCCGGGTCGCCCTCGGTCCACAGGGACTCGCCGGGCTCGACCGTGACAGTGTCGAACCGCTTCGCCAGCGACGTCAGCAGCGTGTGCAGTTCCACCGGCTCCAGCGCGCTGCGGCGGGGGTCGGACGCGTCCGCCCGGGCCAGCAGGAGCAGGTCGTCGACCAGGCGGCTCAGGCGGTCCAGGTCGGTGATGACGTCGTCGGAGACCGCGGCCCAGTCGCCGAGCTTCTGCGCCACCTCGATCTGGATGCGGATCGAGGCGAGCGGGCTGCGCAGCTCGTGCGCGGCGTCGGCGATGAACGCGCGCTGCCGGGCCCGGGACACGGCCAGGCGGTCGAGCATGTGGTTGAGCGTGATCGCCAGGCGCTGGATCTCGTCACTGGACGGCGGCACGGGCAGGCGCTCGTCGGTGGCGGCGCCGGTGATGCGCTCGGCGCCGAGGCGCAGGCGGTCGACCGGGGACAGGGCCGCGCCGACGACGCGCCAGGCGATGACGACGAGGACGAAGACCAGCGCGGGGTACGTCACCCACAGCGCGGTGCGCAGGAGATCCAGGCTGCGGTGGAAGTCGCCGAGCGGCACGCCGACGAGGATGATCCGGCCGTCGGTGACCTGGTGGGCGGTGACCCGCAGCATGTCGGGCTGCACGGCCCGGTCGCCGGGGACCTCGACCCGCTCGCCGTGCAGCGCCCGGTCGACCTCGGGGCCACGCAACAGCGGTACCAGCAGATCGGCGGTTTGGTCGCCCGCCTGGACGCTGCGGTGCTGCGGGTCCAGGACCTGCACGACCTGTTTTGAGGGGGCCGGTAGCGGCTCGGGCAGCCGGCCGCCCTCATCGAGCAGTGCGGCGATCTCCGTCACGGTGCCGTCGGCGGAGCGGTCGAGGGAGCCGCGGAAGCTGTACGTCATCGCGGTCGCCATGGCGATACCGGCGATGGACAGGCCGACGATGAGCCCGCTGGTGCCGAGCAGGACGAGGCGCCCGCGCAGGGAGAGTGAGGCCCACCACTTCATGTGCGCAGCCGGTATCCGGCGCCTCGGACGGTCTCGAGCAGGTCGCGGCCGAGCTTGCGGCGCAGGTAGCCGACGTACACCTCGACGGCGTTGGGTGCGGTGTCGATGCTGGCGTCCCAGACGTGGTCGAGCAGCTCGGTCTTGGACACGACCTGGCCGGGGCGGCGCATGAGGTACTCCAGCAGCGCATACTCCCGCGCGGTGAGCACGATCTCGTCACCGGCGCTGGCGACCCGGCGGCGGGCAGGGTCCAGGGTTAGCTCACCGACGGTGAGCACGCTGGGACGCTCCGGTGCCCCGCGGCGCAGCAGGGCGCGCAGGCGCGCGACGAGCACGACGTACGAGAACGGCTTGGTCAGGTAGTCGTCGGCGCCGCAGTCGAGCCCGTCGGCCTGGTCGTACTCGCCGTCTTTCGCCGAGAGCATGAGCACCGGCACCCAGTTCTTCTCCGCGCGCAGGGTCTGCACCACGCGATACCCGGACAATCCGGGCAGCATGATGTCCAGGATCACCGCGTCGTAGCCCCCGTGCCGGGCCATCTCCAGGCCGTTCGGGCCGTCGCCGGCCACGTCCACGGCGAAACCCTCCGCCTGCAGCCCGCGCTGCAGCGCGTTCGCCATGCGAATCTCGTCCTCCACCACCAGCAGCCGCACGCGATACAGCGTGGCATGGCGGCCTGTGGTGCGGCACAGGCAGTCTCAGCGATGTCACAGGCGGCTCCGAGCACCATGGTTGTCAGGAGGTGTACCAATGTCCAACTTCACGTCACGACCCGTCCTTCGGTGGGCGGTGCCCGCGGCAGCTGCGGTCGCTGTGGTCGGTGCTGGCGTGGCAGCGAAGACCCTCGCCGTCGCGGCCGAACCCGACCTGCCGGCACGCACTGCCGCGCAGCTGCTCGTCGACCTGCAGACCGCCCGCCTGGACGGGCTGTCGGGCACGGTGGTCGAGCGTGCCGATCTCGGCCTTCCGGCGATCCCGCTGCTGACCGGCGATCAGAGCGCCAAGCTCACGTCGCTGGTGTCAGGCAAGCACACCCTGCGCGTGTGGTACTCCGGCCCCGACAAGGGCCGGGTGTCACTGCTGGGCACGCAGGGGCAGAGCGACGTCATCCGCAACGGCAACGACATCTGGATCTGGGACAGCCAGACCAAGCAAGCGCGGCACTTCGCCGGGCGGCCGGACACGGACAAGGCGGGCGTCCCGGGTATCCCGGGCGTCCTCGCGTCCCCGTCCGACCTGCCGAAGTCGCCGCAGGAGGCCGCCGACCTGGCGCTGAAGGCGATCGACCCGACGACGCAGGTCACGACCGGCAACTCGGCGAAGATCGCCGGACGCGACGCCTACGAGCTCATCCTCCGCCCGCGCGACACGTCGTCGCTCGTCGGTGAGGTGCGCCTGGCGATCGATGCCGAGAAGAAGCTGCCGCTGCGGGTGCAGGTCCTGCCCCGCGGCACGGCCAATCCGGCGTTCGAGGTCGCGTTCACGCAGGTGAGCTTCGTCCGCCCGGATGACGCCGAGTTCACGTTCAACCCGCCGGCCGGGACCAAGGTCACGGAGCAGGACCCGGCGAAGGTGCTGCAGGAGCAGCAGGACAAGGCGCCGCAGCACAACGGCGGCGCCGCCGACAAGCCGAAGAGCGCCGTCATCGGTACCGGATGGGCATCGGTTCTGGTCCTTCGCAGTTCGGATGGCGCGCAGGGCTCCGGGGCCGAGGAGCAGAAGAAGGCGCAGGACGCGATCGCTCAGCTGCCCCAGGGCAACGGCGGGCGCACGTTCAACAGCAAGCTGTTGAACGTCCTGTTCACCGACGACGGCCGGGTGCTCGTCGGCTCGGTCACGCCGGAGCGGCTCACCCAGGTGGCCGCCGACCCGGCCGCCGCGCTGAAGTAGTCGCCGCTCAGCTCAGCCGGGAGGGGACCGTGGCCGCCGCGCCACGGTCCCCTCCCGCTTCCCGTTCCCGGCGCCGGTGCTCGCCCGCGCGGGCGAGCGTCGTCACGGTCCCGGCCACGCGCATGGCCAGTGACCCGGGTCGCGTGCACCGCGGTCAGCCCGAGCCCGGTCAGTACCCCCGCCAGGACCGGCAGGCGGTGTCACCGGTCGCGCGGTCTGTGCGGGTTTGCCGCTCAGCTGCCCGGGTAGGCCATGGCAGTGGAGACTGATCCTGAGGAGTACGTCACGAGGCACTCGACCATCGGCTCCGGCGCCGCGGGCCGCGCCACCGACGGGGAGATCGACGAGACCCTTGAGGCCGAGCGGGCCGCCGGGTGGATGCCCCCGGGCGGCACCCCACCCGAATCGGCCACTACACCGCCCGACATGACGCAGATGCCCGATCCCGACGGCTCCCGCCACGAGATCTGAACGGAGTGCTCAGGCCCCGTTGGAGTACAACGCCTGCTGCTGCTCCCGGCTCGGCCCCAGGTCGGGCCAGCTGCGCGCCGGCTCGGTCTCGGCGAGCTCGATCCGGTCCTCGGGCAGCACGCGATTGGGCAACTCGCCGAAGCGAACGTGGCGCAGGAATGTCAGATCCGCATCCGTGAACCGTTCTTCCGCCATGTACCGATCGTGCATCCGCCGGGCCGAGGCGCGCAAGAAGAGGAATCGGGCATGCCGGGATCGGACGGCTACGCTCGGGACGCATGAGGCTTGATCCGGTTGGTCGCTTGCTCAAACTGCCACCCGCGGTGGCCGGCCGGGTCAGGGTGACGCGAGCGATCCCGGTCCGGATGCGCGACGGCGCCATTCTCCGCGCCGAGCATTACGCGCCCACCCTGGACGCCGAGCTCCCGACCGTGCTGGTGCGCACCCCGTATGGCCGGGGCGCCCCCGTCAGTATCCTCTGCCGAGCGGTCGCCCAGCGCGGCTTCAACGTGTTCATCCAGTCCTGCCGCGGCACCGGCGACTCCGGCGGCACGTTCGAGCCGCTGCTGCAGGAGCGCGAGGACGGTCTCGACACGCTGGACTGGCTGCGCTGCCAGCAGTGGTACGACGGACGCCTGCTCACCTACGGTCCCAGCTACGTCGGCTTCGTGCAGTGGGCGCTCGCCGCCGAGGCCGGTGACGAGCTCAAGGCGATGGCCACGATCGTGACCGCGTCGGACTTCGGCCCGCCCACCTACGCCGGCGGCGCGTTCTCGCTCGACTCCGTGCTGACCTGGTCGGCGCTGCTCGAGGCGCAGCGCGGCCCGAGGCTGGACAACGCCGTCGAACTGCTGCGCGGCCAGCCCAGGCTGCAGCGCGGCCTGGCGCGCGTGCCCATGGCGGAGGCCGACCGCATCACCACAGGCGTCGAGATCGAGTTCTTCCAGCGCTGGCTCGCCGAGGCCGACCCCGCGGGGTCCTACTGGACGCAGCGCGGCCACACCCATCGCCTGCCGCACGTCACCGCTCCGGTCCTCATGATAGGCGGCTGGCACGACATCTTTCTGCCCTGGCAATTGGCCGACTACACGGCGTTACGGGCGGCGGGTCAGCAGCCGTACCTGACGATCGGACCCTGGCACCACGGCAGCGCCGCCCTGTTCCAGCAGTCCGCGGCCGAGGCCGTGGCCTGGTTCCGCGCGCACACCGGCGGCCCCGAGAGCATCCGCGAGCGCCCGGTCCGCGTGCACGTCGGCGGCGCCGACGGCTGGCACGAACTGGCCGACTGGCCGCCGCCCAAGAGCAAACCCCAGCGGTGGTACCTCGAACAGGGCGCCCGCCTCACCCCGGAGCCCGGCGCCGAGGGCACGGTGCTCGACTCGTTCGTCTACGACCCCAAGGACCCGACCCCGGCCCTCGGCGGCCCGCGCCTGGCCGGCAAGATCGCCGGTCGCCGCGACAACCGCCCGCTGGAGGCCCGCCCCGACGTGCTGACCTTCACATCCGCCCCGCTGACCGAGCCACTGGACGTGGTGGGCCCGGTGCACGCCGACATCCGGGTCCGCGCCACCAGCCCGGCCCGCGACGGTACCGAGCGGACGCCCTCCTCCCACTTCGACGTCTTCGTGCGCCTGTGCGAGGTCGACGAACAGGGGCGCTCATGGAACATCTGCGACGGCCTGGCCCGCACCGCGAGCGACCACGACCCGGACGACCCGGTGCGCGTCGCGCTTTGGCCGACGGCCCACCGCTTCGCATCCGGCCGCAGTGTCAGGGTCCAGATCAGCGGCGGTGCCCACCCGCGCTTCTCGCGGAACCCCGGCACCGGTGCGGCCCTCGGCCACGAACTGGAGCTGCGCCCGGTGCGCCAGGAGATCCTCGCCCCGTCGTCGATCACTCTCCCGCTGGTCAGCTGAGCCCACCGCAAACAGCGACCCCGCCCAGCCCGGCGGCGGCGATTGCCGGCGCATGACCGGACATGATCTCCCGAACCGCGCGGCCGCCGCGGTGGTTCCGGCCGCGTTCGCCCTTCCGCATGACGCGACGGAGGTAGATGACTCCGGTCCGTGCAACGCGCGGCCGTTCCTCCCGTGAGACAACGGGCCGGGGCCTGCCTGAAGGGCGGCCCCGGCCCTGCCGGGTCCGCGGTGCCAAGAACACGTGCCGGGTCCGCGGTGCCAAGAACACGTGCCGGGTCCGTGGTGCCAAGAACACGTGCCGGGTCCGCGGTGCCAAGAACACGTGCCGGGTCCGCGGTGCCAAGAACACGGTGCCGGGTCCGCGGTGCCAAGAACACGGTGCCGGGAACGCGAGATTGCCTGCTCCGTGGCCGCGCGGGACGCCGCAAGGCGAACGGCGGACGGCCGGTCACCCGCTGCGGGTGACCGGCCGTCGAAGTCGCTGTGGGGTTTAGTTGGAGGCGATGCCGAGCCCGCCGGCGCCGCCGGTGCCGCCGTGGAACTGGGTGCCCTGCGCGAAGGCAGTGTCGAAGCGCTGCTGCAGGGCGTTGAGCTCGGAGAAGTTCGCCTGGTGCGAGTTCTCGCTGCCCTCGGCGGCGAACACGTGGTCGTCGACCTCGGCGCTGTGGCTGTAGTTGGTGAAGTCGGTCGACTCGTAGTGCACCCCACCCGGCTGGTCGAACTCGACGTGGCGACCCGTCGAGAAGTCGGTCGACTCCGCCGCGTGGTGATCCTGCTCGTACACCCCGAACTGGCTGTTGTAGTCCGCCTCCGAACCCTGCGCCTGGTGCAGCTGGTCCAGCGCGCCGTGCTCCTGACCCGCCTCGTAGTGGCCGTAGTCCACGTCCTGACTGCCGTCGTAGCCGGTGTCGATGTCGCTCATCTGTATCCCCTTGAAGTCTTCGCTGTCGTCGTTGACAAGAACGTTAGGGCCAGCGAGATCGCGTTTGCTCCCGGAAACATGCCACCTCAACGACTACGCCACCAGGCCATTCGACACTGTCAGATGACACTGTCATCTGACAGTGTCGCGAACAGGGCGCATCGCACCCGGTCTCCGGTCTTGCGGTGCTTAGCAGGCAGTGACGTGCTGAGATCGCGCCCGGGCGTAGCGGCATCTTCGTTGACAGTGTCACGATGACAGTGTCATTATCGAAGGCATGGCCGCTACAGGATGGACGCTCGAGGAGTTGACCGGCAGGGTTGCCGCTCTGCTCGATGGAACCGCCTACGCGGGGGCGCCGAACGGGCGGGTGCAAAAGTTGCCCGACGCCCGAGCGGTTCGATGGTATTCCACCATCGGGCTCGTCGACCGACCCTACATGCGCGGGCGGACCGCACTGTACGGGCCGCGGCACCTGTTGCAGCTGGTGGCGATCAAGCGACGGCAGTCGCAGGGGTACAAGATCGCCGACATTCAGGCCGAGCTCGCCGACGCGCCGGATGACGTGCTGTTGCGCATCGCGGACCTGCCGCCGGGGGTGTCCTTCCGGATACCGCGCACTGCGACAGAACGGCTGGCGGCGATCGCGCCACACTCGGTCGACTCGCCGCCGCGGCGGTTCTGGACTGAGCTGCCGAGCGAGTATGTGCGGTCGCAGGAGCCGGTGCCAAACGCGGCGACCGAGGACGCGGGCTTGGCGACCGGGGACCCGACCGCAGACGTGGATGTGGCGGCCGGAGGCACGAGAGCGGCGACCAGGGGTGCGGGCTCGGCGACCGGGGAAGCTGGCTTGGCGACGGCAGACCTGGGGGTGGCGGCCGGAGGCGCGAGAGCGGCGACCGGAGCCGTGGGCCCGGCGACCGAGGATGCGACCGGAGACCTGGGCGTGGCGGCCGGAGGCACGAGAGCGGCGACCAGGGGTGCGGGCCCGGCGACCGGAGACGCTGGCTTGGCGACCGCAGACGTGGGCGTGGCGGCCAGGGGTGTGGGCTCGGCGACCGGGGACATGGGCGTAGCGGCCGGAGGTGCGGGTTCGGCGACCGGTGACGCGGGCGTGGCGGTCGGAGGTGCGGGTTCGGCGGCCGGAGACATGGACGCGGCGGTCGGGGGCGCCGCGAATCGGCTCCTGACCGGGGTGCCGCTCGGCGGGGGCGCGGTGCTGCTGCTGCCGGCGACGCCCGCCACGGAAGATCTGCCACTGATCCGGGCCGCGGCCCGGGACCTGATGGACCTCCTCGCCACCCGCGGCCTCGCCGGAGTGACACCCGAGCAGATCCCCGAGCGCACGGCGAGAACGAGAGAGCCGTCAAAGCCGAAAGAGCCACCGAGAGCGAGAGAGGCGCGCAAGACGAGAGAACGCACTGAGGTACAGACCCGGCCGCCGCAAGGTACGAAACCAACGGCCGAGGCGCAGCAGTCCGCGGGGGAGCACGACCCGGCCGCGACAGTGCGGAAGGCCAAGACGGCGCGGAGGGGCGAGCCGGGACAGCAAAACGGTACGCAACGGGATGACTTCGACAAAGATCCGAAACCAGCCGGTCCGACGCAGAAGAGAGGAAGCGCCGCATGAGACTCGCGACGATGACCGACGACGAGGCGCGAGTGGTCGCCGCGCCCACGGACGAGGCCGGGCTGGGTGCGCTGCGCACCGAGCGCGGCAACCTGCCGCTCGACCGGCTCGAGGTGCGGGCCTCGATCACCGGGCTGGTCGCTCACACCGACCTCACGCAGGAGTTCGTCAACGTACACCGCGAGCCCCTCGAGGCGACGTACATCTTCCCGCTGCCGGACCGCGCCGCCGTGGTGCGGATGGCGATGACGGCCGACGAGCGCGTCGTGGAGGCGGAACTGCAGGAGCGCGGCGCCGCCCGCGAGGCGTATGACACTGCCATCGCCGCCGGGCAGCGCGCCTCGATCGCCGAGGAGGAGCGGCCCGACGTGTTCACCATGCGGGTCGGCAACATCCTGCCGGGCGAGCGCGTCAGCGTGCGGCTCTCGCTGGTCGGGCCCCTGGCCTTCGAGGACGGCGAGGCGACGTACCGCTTCCCGCTCGTCGTCGCCCCGCGGTACGTCCCGGGCGGCCTGCTCGACGGTGACAGTGTCGGCGCCGGGTTCGCGCTGGACACCGACGCCGTGCCGGACGCCTCGCGGATCAGCCCTCCGGTGCTGCTGCCCGGATTCCCCAACCCGCTGCGGCTGTCGATCGACGTCGACATCGACCCGGCCGGCCTGCCCCTCGGCGACGTGAGGTCCAGCCTGCACGCCGTCTCCAAAACCGAAAACCAGGTGTCGGTACTGCCGGGAGATCGCGCCAACCGCGACTTCGTGCTGCGCCTGGCCTTCGGGGCAGGCACGCAGAGTCTCGCGCTCGCCCCGGACGCCGAGGGCGACGAGGGCACCTACCGGCTGACCGTGCTCCCGCCGGCCGCCGACGCCCCGCCGCGGCCCAAGGACGTGGTACTGCTGCTCGACCGCTCCGGCAGCATGGGCGGCTGGAAGATGGTCGCCGCCCGGCGCGCCGCGGCCCGGATCGTCGACACGCTCGATGCGCACGACCGCTTCGCCGTCCTGGCCTTCGACGACCGGGTCGAGACGCCCGAGTCGCTGGGGACCGGGCTGTCCGGCGGCAGCGACCGGAACCGCTACCGTGCCGTGGAACACCTGGCGCGGGTGGACGCGCGCGGCGGCACCGAGCTGCTCCAGCCGCTGCTGGACGGCCTGCGCCTGCTCGGCGAGGACGAGACGCGTGACCGCGTGCTGGTGCTCGTCACCGACGGGCAGGTCGGCAACGAGGACCAGATCCTGCGCAGCGTGTCGGCGGCGCTGCGCGGCGTGCGGGTCCACACGGTGGGCATCGACCAGGCGGTGAACGCCGGCTTCCTCGGCCGGCTCGCGATCGCCGGTGGCGGCCGGTGCGAGCTCGTCGAGAGCGAGGATCGGCTGGACGAGGCGATGGACCACATCCACCGGCGCATCGGCGCGCCCGTCGTCACCGGCGTGACGATCGACGCCGAGGTCCTCGAACTGCTCGACGGCACCCGCACCCCGGCGCGCCTGCCGGACGTGTTCCCGGGCGTACCGTTCGTGGTCGCCGGCCGTTACCGCGGCCCGGCCGCCGGTGCGCTCACCGTCGCCGGCACCACCCGCGACGGCCGGGCGTGGTCGGCGACGGTCACGGCGCAGCGGCACGATTCCACGGCGCTGGGCGCGGTGTGGGCCCGGGCGCTGCTGCGCGACCTCGAGGACCAGTACGTCACCGGCACCCACGAGACGGCCCCGCTCGAGAGTCGCATCACCGAGACGTCGCTGCGCTTCGGTGTGCTGTGTCGTTTCACGGCGTTCGTCGCGGTGGACAGCCGGATCGTCACCGACGGCGACGAGCCGCGGAAGGTGACCCAGCCGGTGGAGAGCCCGGCGGGCTGGCGGATGCCCACGCCGCTGCCGCCGCCACCCCTGCACCCGACGGCCGCGTACACCCTGACGAGCGCCGCGCTGCCCCCGGCGCCCGGCGGGCCCGCGCGCCCGGCGATGCCGATGGCGATGCCCGCCCCGCAGCCGTACGGCGGGGGCGCCACCCTCAGCCGCAAGTCGGTCGGGCGTGGCAGCTCGCGGATGATGATGCCCCCGATGCCCGCCATGGCCCGGGCCCAAGCCGAGGAGGAGCGTGCGACGGCCGTCGACGTCCGGGAGCTCGCCGCGCAGGAGGCGACGCGGCTGCGGGAGGCCGAGAGCCGGCCCGAGTACGAGCGGCGCGAGCTGCTCGAGGACCTGGGCTCGCGGCTGGCGGCGCTGGGGCTCACGCAGCTGCGGGCGCTGGCGGAGGCCCTGACCCCGCGGGCGATCGCGGCCCGGCCCTTCGCCGAGCTGTGGCAGTTCGTGCTGGAGGAGCTGGACAAGGCCGCGGGCGCCGCGTCCAAGCCGTCGCGCGGCGCGTTCTGGAAGCGCTGATCAACACCCTGGACCGCGCGGGGAGGTCGAAGGTCCGGACCTTCGAGGAGGAGGTCCGGACCTTCGATCTGCCGGTGAAAACCAGCTCAGGTCGACGGCCAGACCTCGGCCAGGAGCTTGCGCGTATCGGTGAGGAGCTGCGGCAGCACCTTCGTGCGGCCCACCACCGGCATGAAGTTGGTGTCGCCGCCCCACCTCGGGACGATGTGCTGGTGCAGGTGCGCCGCGATCCCGGCCCCGGCCACCGCGCCCTGGTTCATGCCGAGGTTGAACCCGTGCGCCCCGCTGACCTTGCGGATCACCCGCATCGCCGTCTGCGTGAACGACGCCACCTCGGCCGTCTCCGGGCCGGTCAGGTCGGTGTAGTCGGCGATGTGCCGGTACGGCACGACCATCAGGTGGCCGGGGTTGTACGGGTACAGGTTCAGGATCGCGTAGACCACCGAGCCCCGCGCGACCACGAGGCTCTCCTCCTCCGGCAGGCCGGGTGCCCGGCAGAACGGGCACCCGGTCGGCTGGTCGTGGTCGTCGGCGCGGTCCTCACCCCTGATGTACGCCATTCGGTGGGGCGTCCACAACCGCTCCAGTTCGTCGGGTTCGCCGGGGTTCGTCACGCCGGCGACCCGAGCGAGGCCGTGTCGGCGGCGGCGGGCGAGCCGAGTGCGGCCGCGTCGGCGGTGGCCGGCGAACCGTCCGGGGACGCGTCCGCGGCGGCCGACGGGCCGGCGTTGGTGTGGGACCGGACCACCGACACGACGTGCGCCACCGCCTCGTCGAGCGGGACGCCGTTGCGCTGCGAGCCGTCGCGGTAGCGGAAGCTGACCGTCCCCGCGGTGACGTCGTCGTCGCCGGCGATCGCCATGAACGGGATCTTCTGCTGCTGCGCGTTGCGGATCTTCTTCTGCATGCGCTCGTCGGAGTGGTCGACCTCGACCCGGATGCCCTCCTTGCGCAGGCGGTCGGCGAAGTCGAACAGGTAGTCGGTGTGGTCGGCGCGGATCGGGATGCCGACGACCTGGACCGGGGCGAGCCAGGCCGGGAAGGCGCCCGCGTAGTGCTCGGTCAGCACGCCGAAGAAGCGCTCGATCGAGCCGAACAGCGCCCGGTGGATCATCACGGGCTGCTGGCGGGAGCCGTCGGAGGCCTGGTACTCCAGCCCGAACCGCTTGGGCTGGTTGAAGTCCACCTGGATGGTCGACATCTGCCAGGTGCGGCCGATCGCGTCCTTGGCCTGCACGGAGATCTTCGGGCCGTAGAACGCGGCGCCGCCCGGGTCGGGGACGAGCTGCAGGCCGGAGGCCTCGGCGGCGGAGCGCAGCGCCTCGGTCGCCTCCTCCCAGTCGGCGTCGTCGCCGATGAACTTCGGCGAGTCGTCACGGGTGGACAGCTCGAGGTAGAAGTCGTCGAGGCCGTAGTCGCGCAGCAGGTCGAGCACGAACTGCAGCAGGGAGCGCAGTTCGCCGGGCATCTGCTCCTTGGTGCAGTAGATGTGCGAGTCGTCCTGCGTCATGCCGCGCACGCGGGTCAGGCCGTGCACCACGCCCGACTTCTCATAGCGGTACACCGTGCCGAACTCGAAGAGCCGCAGCGGCAGCTCGCGGTAGGAGCGGCCGCGCGCCCGGAAGACGAGGTTGTGCATCGGGCAGTTCATGGCCTTGAGGTAGTACTCCGCGCCCTCGAGCTCCATCGGCGGGAACATCGTGTCGGCGTAGTACGGCAGGTGGCCCGAGGTCTGGAACAGGTTGGCCTTGGTGATGTGCGGCGTGTTGACGAACTCGTACCCCGACTCCTGGTGGCGCTGCCGGGAGTACTGCTCCATCTCGCGGCGGATGATCCCGCCCTTGGGGTGGAACACCGCGAGGCCGGAGCCGAGCTCGTCGGGGAAGCTGAACAGGTCCAGGTCGGCGCCGAGCTTGCGGTGGTCGCGCCGGGCCGCCTCCTCCAGCAACCGCTGGTATTCCTTCAGCGCGTCCCGGGTCGGCCACGCCGTGCCGTAGACGCGCTGCAGCTGCGGGTTCTTCTCCGAGCCGCGCCAGTAGGCGGCGGCGGTGCGGGTCAGCTTGAACGCCTGGATCAGCCGGGTGCTGGGCAGGTGCGGGCCGCGGCACAGGTCGGACCAGCAGACCTTCTCCGACTGCGCGTCGAGGTTGTCGTAGATCGTCAGCTCGCCGCCGCCGACCTCCATCACCTCGGACGTGTCCAGCGCCTGGGCGCCGCCGGCACCACCGTCGGACTTCACGTCGACGAGCTCGAGCTTGAACGGCTCCTCGGCCAGCTCCGCCTTCGCCTGCTCCACCGAGTCGAAGCGGCGGCGGCGGAACCGCTGGCCCGACTTGATGATCTCCTGCATGCGCTTCTCGAGCTTGCCGAGGTCGTCCGGGTGGAACGGCTTGTCGACCTTGAAGTCGTAGTAGAAGCCGTTCTCGATCGGCGGGCCGATGCCCAGCTTCGCCTCGGGGAAGACGTCCTGCACCGCCTGGGCGAGCACGTGCGCGGTCGAGTGGCGCAGCACGTTGAGCCCGTCGGGGCTGGACAGGTCGACGGCCTCGACCTCGGCGTCGGCCTCCGGCGCCCAGTCGAGGTCGCGCAGCCGGCCCTCGCCGTCGCGGACCACGACGATCGCCTTGGGGCCGCTGGTCGGCAGTCCAGCCGCGGCGACCGCGGCCGCCGCCGTCGTGCCCGCCGTGACCACGATGCGCGGTGGGGCTTCGGTATTCGAGCGCGCTGCGGACACGGGCTGCTCCCAGGGGTTCGGTAGGTCGGTTTCACCCCGATGCTATCCACCCGCTCAGCGCAGCGCGGAGAACACCCCACCAGCCACCAGAGCGCCCACGGCGGTGCCGACCACGACCTGCGGCCACGTGTGGTCCTTGAGCTCGACCCGGGACCACCCGATGGCGCCGACCAGCGGCGCGGCGGCGAGCAGCGGCCAGCCGTACACCAGAGCGAGGATGACCACCGAACCCGCCGCCACCGCCGCGTGGACCGACATCTTCCACCAGTGGTTGACCGCCGCCGCGACGACCAGCCCGGCCCCGCCGGCCACCACCGCGGCCACCAGTGCCCGGTCCGCGCCGGCGAGCAGCAGCACCGTGAACCCGGCCAGCACCGAGCCCATCGCGACCAGCAGCGGGACCAGCCGCTGCCGCCGGTCGCCGATGTGGTGGTCGGTGAGCCTGCCGGTGCGCACCCCGCGCAGGATGTAGAGGAACGGCAGGACGCTCTCGAACAGCGCCGCCACCGCGCCGAGCACCAGGCCGCGGGCGAGCCCCGGCTCGCTGTGCACGCCGAGCAGCACCAGCAGCACCGACACGAGCACCGCCGGCGCGAACGCCTCGGTCAGCCACCTGGCGACGCGCTGCCTGATCACCGCAGCACCCTACCGACCGCGATCGGTTCCCGCCGCCCCTCCACCCTGGCGCTGGGCCTGGCGACCGGCTGGGCGACGAGGCGGACGCGCAGGGTGGTGACGCCGGTCACCGGAACCGCGTGATCCGCTCGAACGACGGGTCGAAGTGCCGCTCCACGCGGGCTCGGCCGTCCTGCCACCAGCCGGCGGCCTCGGCGAGGTCGTCGGCGGCGGGGGAGTCGGCGTCGACGTAGTAGTGCAGCGTGCGCGTGCCGCCGCTGGTCTCGTGGGCCAGCAGCACGCCGTCGGTGCCGGCCGCTGTGCGCAGGGCGGTGTCCTCGAACTCGCGCAGCGCTGTCAGCGATTCCGTTTCGGGCAGCCCGACGGCGTTGCGGTGCCGGTACGGCAGCGTGATCGCCACGTGCGTGTCGAAGCGCGGCCAGCGCACCGGTCGCAGCGGCCGCTGCGCCGTGGCGATCACCGGGCTGCCGTCGGGCAGGTCGGCGCTCATCAGGACCCACTGCGGGGTGCTGTACTCCTCCCGCAGTGCCTCCACCGCCGCGGCGAGCTCGGCCGGGTCCGCCGCGCCTGGCGGCTCGTCCGTCTCCCAGGAGATCGCGCCGATCCACTCCTCGACGCCGTCCTCGCCGAGCAGCCAGTCCAGGGTCAGGAACGTCACCTGGCCGCGCGCCTGCTCCTCCAGCATGCCGAAGCCGGGGTGGTGGGCCACGACGTCGATCTCGGGCGCCTCGCCGTCGCGGGAGAAGGCGAACCGCATGCGCGCCAGGTCGAGCTTGACCCCCTGACCCAGCTCGATCGTCGCCTGGAAGATCTCGGGGCTGGGCTGCCGGGCGGTGTGGTACTCCCAGGTCGCGTCCGCGGCCGGCGCGAGGGCGCCCCAACGGGCGGCGACCGGCCGAAGTTGCGCATCGCCGGCGGCGGACACGACAAGCGCGTGCCTGGCCGTCGTACCACTGGAGAACTCCCACTGCAGGGCGGGGTGGATCGCCTCGATCCGCCGGCTGAACTGCGGGGTGAGCCGCCCCCAGTCCCCGGAGGAGATCGCCGCCTCGACGGACGGCCGGACGGTCGGCCACCAGGCCCAGAAGTCCACGATCGCGCCACCGTCCCCGGTATTGCGCTTCGACCGCCCGAAGATCACGTCCACACCCTAACGGCGATCCCACCCGGCATAACCGCCAGACGGAAACAACGACCACCCGGCACCCGCAGCTTGGCACCTCTCTGCCTGGCGTCCCCTGCGCCGCAGGCGCCCGCAAGAAACGGCGCCCAGGACGCCAGGGGCGCGCAGCGCGACGAGAGGTGCCCGCGGAGCGGGCATGGGGGGCTCCGGGGTGGGAGCCCCCCGGCCGCGCCCGCGCCGAAGGCGCGCGCCAGGCTAGAAACTGCCTGGAAACAGCACCCTCAGCGCGCCGCGTGCTCCTTCTTCACCGCCTCCGCCAGGTGGGCCGGCATCGGGTCGTGGCGGACGAAGGCACGGCTGAACGTCCCCGAGCCCGAGGTCATCGCGCGCAGCTCGACGGCGTAGCGGATGAGCTCGGTCGCCGGGACCTCGGCGCGTACCAGGGTGCGCTCGTGGCCCGCCGGGTCGGGCTCGTTGCCCAGCACCCGGCCGCGGCGGCCGGACAGGTCGCTCATCACGGCGCCGACGAAATCGTCCGGAACGCGGATCGTCACCTCGTCGATCGGCTCCAGCAGCGTCGTCTGGCCCTGCTCGGCCGCCTCGCGCAGGGCCAAGGCGCCGGCGGTCTGAAACGCCGCGTCGGAGGAGTCGACCGAGTGCGCCTTGCCGTCGAAGAGGGTGACCCGCACGTCGACGACCGGGTAGCCGGCGAGCATGCCGCGCTCCATCTGGGTGCGCACGCCCTTCTCGACCGACGGTATGTAGTTGTGCGGCACCACGCCGCCGACGATCTTGTCGACGAACTCGAAGCCGGCGCCGCGGGGCAGCGGCTCGACCTTGATGTCGCAGACCGCGTACTGACCGTGGCCGCCGGACTGCTTCACGTGCCGGCCGTGGCCCTGGCTCGGCGCGGCGAACGTCTCGCGCAGCGCCACCTTCACCGGCTCGGTGTCGATCTCCACGCCGCCGCCGCGCAGGCGGTCGAGGACCACGTCGGCGTGCGCCTCACCCATGCACCACAGCACCAGCTGGTGCGTCTCGGCGTTGCGCTCCAGCCGCAGCGTCGGGTCGCCCGCCACCAGCCGGCCCAGGTTCTTGGCGAGGGCGTCCTCGTCGGAGCGGGTGCGGGCCACGACCGCGATCGGCAGCAGCGGCTCCGGCATCTCCCAGGGGGCCATCAGCAGCGGCTCCTCCTTGCCGGAGATCGTGTCGCCGGTCTCGGCGGTGCCCGACTTCGTGACCGCCACCAGGTCGCCGGCGACGGCGTGCGGCACCTCGCGCAGGTTGGCGCCCAGCGGCGAGAACAGGTGCGCGAAGCGCTCGTCGGCGTCGTGGTCGGGGTGGCCGCGCTCGCCCATGCCGTGGCCGGAGATGTGCACCGGCTGCTCCGGGCGCAGCGTGCCGGAGAAGACCCGGACCAGACAGACGCGCCCGACGTACGGGTCGATCGTGGTCTTGACGACCTCGGCGACCAGCGGGCCCCGCGGGTCGCAGCGCAGCGGCTCGCGCGGCTCGCCCTCGACGTCGGTCACCGGCGGCACCTCGTGCTCCAGCGGCGACGGGAAGCCGCTCACCAGCACATCGAGGAGCGCGTCGAGCCCGACGCGGGTCTCGGAGCAGACCGGGACGACCGGGTAGAACGTGCCGCGGGCGACGGCCTTCTCCAGGTCCTCGACGATCACCCGCGTCTCGATGGCCTCGCCGCCGAGGTATCGCTCCATGAGCGTCTCGTCCTCGCTCTCGGCGATGATTCCCTCCAGCAGGGTGTTGCGGGACTCCTCGATCGCGGGCAGGTGCTGCGGGTCGGGGTCGCGCACCTGCGGCGGGAAGCCGGCGGAGTAGTCGAAGACCCGCGGGGTGACCAGCCCGATGAGGCCCTCCACGCTCGCGCCATCGTCGCCCAGCATCGGCAGGTACAGCGGCAGCACGTTGTCGCCGAAGACCTCCTGGCAGGTCTGCAGGGTCTCGTCGAAGTCGGCGCGATGATGATCCAGCCGGGTGATCGCCACCGCCCGGGGCATCCCGACGTGGGCGCACTCCTCCCACAGCGCGCCGGTCGCCGCGTCCATGCCGTCGACCGCCGAGACGACGAACAGGGCCGCGTCGGCGGCGCGCAGCCCGGCCCGCAGCTCCCCGACGAAGTCCGCGTAGCCCGGCGTGTCGAGCAGGTTGACCTTCACACCGTCGTGCAGCAGCGGGGCGCACGACAGCGTGACGGAACGCTGCTGTTTCACCGCCGCCGGATCGTGATCGGTGACCGTGGTGCCCTCGGTCACCGCGCCGGCCCGCGAGATCGTCCCGGTCGCCGCCAGCAGCGCCTCGATCAGCGTCGTCTTGCCCGAGCCGGAGTGGCCGACGACGACCACGTTGCGCACCCTGCCGGGGTCATCAACCACCGGTGCGGTGCCGGTGACACCCTTCTCCTGGACCTTCTGCGCCATCACGCGCCTCCCGAAAGTCTTGCGACATCTGTGAGCTGTCTCACAGTCACGACCTGTTCACCGATCCCACACCCGAAACATCACCGACACAAGGCCGCCGGCGCTCCTCCCGACTCCAGGTTTACTCAAGCATCGTGAGCAGTCCCACGTGCCGGTATCCGGCAAGCTCTGCCCCCGTTATCGTGAGAGCGCCATGGCGAAGATCTTCAGCGTAGTCAGCCGTGCCGCAGTGGCGCGCGTGCTCGACCCCGTCGCCGCCGCGCTGCTGCGCGCCGGGGTCACCCCGAACGCGGTCACGGTCGCGGGCACCGTGGGTGTGCTCGTCGGCGCGCTCGGCTTCGCCACCCGCGGGCATCTGATCACCGCGCTCGTCATCATCACCCTGAGCTGCTTCACGGACCTCATCGACGGCTCGATGGCCCGCCAGCGCGGCATCACCAACAAGTTCGGCGCGCTGCTGGACTCCTCGATGGACCGGGTCGCCGACGGCGCGATCTTCGGCGCCGTAGCCTGGTATTACGCGAGCATCCACGAGCTGCGCCCAGCCGCGGCCGCGCTGCTGTGCCTGCTCACCGGGCAGGTCGTCTCCTACGTGAAGGCCCGTGCCGAGGGGCTCGGCTTCACCGCGAACGTCGGGCTGATCGAGCGGCCGGAGCGGCTCATCGGCATCGGTATCGGCGGCCTGCTGTGGGGCTTCGGCGTGCCCTACGGCCTGGAGATCGTCATGTGGCTGCTCGCCGCGCTCTCGATCGTCACGATCGGCCAGCGGCTCGCGACCGTGTACGGGCAGGCCCGCGCGGCGGACCCGGGACCGGACGGGGCACCGTCCGCAGCGAAGTCCGACGCCCGGTGAGCCGCCTCGTCGAGTTCGGCTACGGCGCGGCGTTCGACCTGCTGCCCAGGCTGCCCCGGGGCGCGGTCTGGCCGGCGTTCGCGGCCGCGGCGGCGTACGGCGTCCGGGGGTACCGCCGCGGAAAACCGGGGAAGGGCACCGCCACCCTCGCCCGCAACCTGCGCCGGGTGGTCGGCGACCAGATGCCCGAGGAGCAGTTCACGGACCTGCTGCACCGGGCCCTGCGCTCCTACGCCCGCTACTTCCTCGAGGCGTTCCGGCTTCCCGGCCGCTCCAAGGAGCAGATCCTGGCCGGGTTCCGGCTGGAGCGCGGCGAGCTGCTCGGGCAGCACGTCGCGGCCGGCGTCGGCTGCGTCGTCGCGCTGCCGCACGCCGGGAACTGGGACGCCGCCGGGGCCTGGGTCGCCGCCAACGGCTGGCCGATCACCACCGTCGCCGAGCGGCTCAAGCCCGAGAGTGTGTACCTCAGGTTCCTGGCCTTCCGCCGCTCGCTGGGCATGGAGATCCTGCCGCTCACCGGCGGCGACCGCCCGACGTTCGACGTGCTGGAGGAGCGGGTCAAGGGCGGGGCCGTGGTGCCCCTGCTCGCCGATCGCGACCTCACCCCGCGCGGGGTGGACGTCGAGTTCTTCGGCGGCCGGACCCGGATGCCCGCCGGCCCGGCGCTGTTGGCCCTGCGCACCGGAGCGCCCCTGTACGTGGCGAGCATGTGGTTCGATGCGAGTGCGGCGGCCGGCCATCTGATCGGGCCGGTCCCGATGCCGGGTCCGGACGAGGGATCCCTCGACGCGCGTGTCAGGATCGTTACGCAGCGTGTCGCCGACCGGTTCGCCGAGGGCATCGCGCGGCACCCGGAAGACTGGCACATGCTCCAGCGGTTCTGGCTCGACGAGCCGGCCGTCAGCACCGTGGGCTAGGGAGGGCCGTTGCGCATCGGGATCGTCTGCCCGTACTCCTTCGACGTGCCCGGCGGCGTGCAGAACCACGTCCGCGACCTCGCCGAGACGCTCATCGCGCTCGGCCACCACGTCAGCGTGCTGGCGCCCGGCGACGAGGAGGGCATCACGCTGCCCTACGTCGTGTCCGCCGGCCGGACCGTGCCTGTGCCGTACAACGGCTCGGTCGCCCGCGTGTCGTTCGGCCTGATCTCCGCCACCCGGGTGCGGCGCTGGCTGTCCGCCGGCCGCTTCGACGTGCTGCACGTGCACGAGCCGCTCATCCCGAGCCTGTCGATGCTCGCGGTGCTCTCGGCCCGCGGCCCGGTCGTGGCCACCTTCCACACCGCGATGACCCGCTCGCGCGCCCTGGCCGCCGCGCAGGGCGTGCTGCAGCTGGTGCTGGAGAAGATCACCGGGCGGATCGCGGTCAGCGAGCTGGCGCGCAAGGTCCAGGTCGAGCACCTGGGTGGCAGCGCGTGGGAGATCCCCAACGGGGTGCAGGTGTCGAAGTACCGCGGCGCCGTGCCGCTCGACGGCTGGCCGGGCGAGGGCGGGGCGCTCGGGTTCATCGGGCGCTTCACCGAGCCGCGCAAGGGGTTTCGGTACCTCATGT
Organism: Dactylosporangium sp. NPDC051484; assembly: GCF_040689395.1. Classification (NCBI taxonomy): domain Bacteria; kingdom Bacillati; phylum Actinomycetota; class Actinomycetes; order Micromonosporales; family Micromonosporaceae; genus Dactylosporangium; species Dactylosporangium sp. NPDC051484. The sequence goes on from NZ_JBFAZX010000018.1 coordinate 67,051, forward strand.
CGGCCTTCACCACCCTCGCGCCGCGGCGGCCCGGCCTGCGCCTGCTGGTGGCCGGCCCCGGCGACCCCGACGAGGCCCTGGCGGACGTCCCCGCGGACCTGCGCGAGCGGATCGTGTTCCTCGGCAAGGTCTCCGAGGCGGACAAGGCGCGGATGCTGCGCAGCGTCGACCTGTACGTCGCGCCGAACACCGGCGGCGAGTCGTTCGGCATGATCCTCACCGAGGCGATGGCGGCCGGGACCGCCGTGCTGGCCAGCGAGCTGGACGCGTTCCGGCGGGTGCTCGACGGCGGCTCGGCCGGCGCGCTGTTTCCGGTCGGCGACGCGCAGGCCCTGGCCCGCACCGCCGCCGGCCTGCTGGACGACCCCGCGCGGCGGGGCGCCCTGGCCGCCCGAGGGACCCAGGTGGTGGCCGCCTACGACTGGCCGGTCGTCGCCGAGCGGGTGCTCGAGGTCTACTCCACCGCCGTCGAGGTTGCCGGAGCGACCGTGCAGGAGTCCGTCCCGTAGGCTGCGCCGCATGTGGTGGGTGATCGCCGTGGTGGCCGCGGTCGTCGTGGTGGCCACCTACCTGACGTGGCTCGCGGCCCGGGTCGACCGGCTGCACGCGCGGGCCGCCGCCGCGTACGCCACACTCGATGCCCACCTGGTCCGCCGCGCCGCCGCCGCGGTGGCCCTCGCCGAGGCCGCCCAGCTGCCGACCCTCATGTACGCCGCGAAGATCGCCCTGGACGCCCAGCCGGACGACCGCGAGGTGGCCGAGAACGACCTCACCCGGCACCTGCGGGGCGGGCTCAAAGCGCCGCCGTCCGACGTGGTGGACTCGCTGGTCCAGATCAGCCGCCGGGTGGCGCTGGCCCGCCAGGTGCACAACGACGTGGTCCGCGACGCCCTGGCCGTGCGCCGCCGGGCCCTGGTGCGGCTGTTCCGGCTGGCCAGAAAACACCCCATTCCCGCCTATTTCGACGTCGACGACCCGTCGCTGTCGTGAGTTGTGGGCCGCCGGGTTGTCATTGGCCGTGGGGCCGCAGGGTGGGCTGGGCGTAAACTTACAGGTGAATCCCGGTTTTCCCCTGTTAGGAGTGCGTCGTCGTGTCCTCATCCACCTCGCCGGTCACCGGCACCGCCCGCGTGAAGCGCGGCATGGCCGAGATGCTCAAGGGCGGCGTCATCATGGACGTCGTCACCCCCGAGCAGGCCAAGATCGCGGAGGACGCCGGCGCCGTCGCGGTCATGGCGCTCGAGCGGGTCCCCGCCGACATCCGCGCCCAGGGCGGCGTGTCCCGCATGAGCGACCCGGACATGATCGACGGGATCATCAGCGCCGTCTCGATCCCGGTCATGGCGAAGGCCCGCATCGGGCACTTCGTCGAGGCCCAGGTGCTGCAGGCGCTGGGCGTCGACTACGTCGACGAGTCCGAGGTGCTCACCCCGGCCGATTTCGCCAACCACATCGACAAGTGGGCGTTCACGGTGCCGTTCGTCTGCGGCGCCACCAACCTCGGTGAGGCGCTGCGCCGCATCAACGAGGGTGCCGCCATGATCCGCTCCAAGGGCGAGGCCGGCACCGGCGACGTCTCCAACGCCACCACCCACATGCGCAAGATCCGCGCGGAGATCCGCCGGCTGACGTCGCTGCCCGAGGACGAGCTGTTCGTCGCGGCCAAGGAGCTGCAGGCGCCGTATGAGCTGGTCAAGGAGGTCGCCGAGACCGGCAAGCTGCCCGTCGTGCTGTTCACCGCCGGCGGCATCGCCACCCCCGCCGACGCGGCGATGATGATGCAGCTCGGCGCCGAGGGCGTCTTCGTCGGCTCCGGCATCTTCAAGTCGGGCAACCCGCAGCAGCGCGCCGCCGCGATCGTCAAGGCCACCACGTTCCACGACGACCCGGACGTCATCGCCAAGGTCTCCCGCGGCCTGGGCGAGGCCATGGTCGGCATCAACGTCGACGACATCCCGCAGCCGCACCGCCTCGCCGAGCGGGGCTGGTGACCGCCTCCGTGATCATCGGTGTGCTCGCCCTGCAGGGCGATACCCGCGAACACCTGCACGCGGTCGCGTCCCTGGACGCGATCGGCCGCCCGGTGCGGCGCGTCGACGAGCTCGACTCCGTCGACGCGCTGATCATCCCCGGCGGCGAGTCCACCACGATGAGCAAGCTGGCGGTCGAGTTCGGGCTGCTGGAGCCGATCCGCAAGCGCATCGGCGCCGGCATGCCGGTCTACGGCTCGTGCGCCGGGATGATCATGCTGGCGTCGACGATCCTCGACGGCCGCTCCGACCAGGTGCCCTTCGGCGGCATCGACATGACCGTGCGCCGCAACGCGTTCGGCCGCCAGGTCGACTCGTTCGAGGGGGCCGTTGACATTTCGGGCATCGAGGGTGGTCCGTTCCAGGCGGTCTTCATCCGGGCCCCATGGGTCGAGTCGGTGGAGGAATCGGTCGAGGTGCTGGGGCGTGTGAGGGATGGGCAGGCCGCCGGTAGGATTGTCGCGGTTCGGCAGCAGCACCTGCTCGCGACGGCGTTCCACCCAGAGCTCACCGGCGACCTACGCGTCCATCGGTACTTCGTGGAGATGGCTCGCGAGGCGGGTAAGACGACGGAGGGTTAGGCATGTCGGGGCACTCCAAATGGGCGACCACCAAGCACAAGAAGGCGGTCATCGATGCCAAGCGTGGGAAGCTCTTCGCCCGCCTGATCAAGAACGTCGAGGTGGCCGCCCGCACGGGCGGCGGTGACCCGGCCGGCAACCCGACCCTCTTCGACGCCATTCAGAAGGCGAAGAAGAACTCGGTCCCCAACGACAACATCAACAATGCGGTCAAGCGCGGCTCCGGCCTCATCGGGGGCGGCGCCGATTGGCAGACCGCGATGTATGAGGGGTATGGCCCGAACGGCGTCGCCATCCTCATCGAGTGCCTGACGGACAACCGCAACCGGGCCTCGACGGAGGTGCGGGTGGCACTGACCCGCAACGGCGGCTCCCTGGCCGACGCCGGCAGCGTGTCATACATGTTCACCCGCAAGGGTGTCCTCATCGTCCCGAAGGCCGGCGAGCTCGCCGAGGACGACCTGCTCCTGGCCGTGCTCGACGCGGGCGCCGAGGAGGTCAACGACCTGGGCGAGGCGTTCGAGATCATCTGCGAGGCGTCGGACCTGGTCCCGGTGCGCACCGCCCTGCAGGACGCCGGCATCGACTACGAGTCCGCGGAGTCCTCGTTCGTCCCGAGCGTCACGGTGCCGCTGGACGAGGAGGGCGCCCGCAAGGTCTTCAAGGTGATCGACGCCCTGGAAGACTGCGACGACGTCCAGAACGTGTATGCCAACTTCGACGTCTCGGACGAGGTCATGGCCCTGGTCGAGGCCTGAGCACCGCTCTGAGCCAAGGGGCGCGTCCACATGGTGGGCCGCGCCCCTTGGCGCTTGATCCAGTGGTTGGCGGACCCTTCAGACGGGGCTCCCGGTGGCCTTGAGTTCCTTACCGGCGGAGCGGAGTCCGAGCCACATCCCACCGACCTTCGGTGCACCCGGGACGGACCTCGCAACCGATGCCACGCCGGCGACCAGTTCGCGCTCGACGGGTGACAGGGTCACCTGACGTAGCCCGAGCCGTTCAAGGAGCTGCCGCCACACTCCGTCGATGTCCCGGTGATCTCAGCGAGAACTTCGTAGGTCTCGGTTTTCGAATTGGGTGAGCACGAGCGCGGCGACATGGGCCACCAGTTCCTTTGGGTACGTCGGCCATAGCGCGATATGTGATCACGCGGAGTCCTCACCGCGCGGAGAAGGATCTTCGAGGGCTCCACGCCCCGCCCATCATTGTCCAGTGTGGACGATCCGGCCGCGTCATCCTGTTTTCGCGGCCATTCTCGTTGAGATCATCTCATGATGGACTGCCGTTCGGGGCGGCGGTTTTGGTTGGGTTCTGGGATAATGGCATATATGGGGCAGCTGCAATTTTTTTCGAAGGCGGAATTGGCTGCCATGCGTGACCGGACCAGGTCGCGTCGTTATTGTCCGGCGAATGAGCAGTTCCGTCGGGAGCATGCTCGGCATCGGGAATGGGGCTTGGCCAGGCGGCACGCCGAGAAGCTGCGCCGTCTGCGTGGTGACACCCCGCCGGTGGTCAGCGATCAGCGCGGCGGATCGGTGGATGGGCCGGTGCCGCCCTCGCCGCCGTCGCCGCCCTCGCCGCCGGTCATGCCTCCCGAACAGGAGCAACGTTCCGCGAGCAGCACCGCGGCGGACGACTGTGATCCCGCGCCGCGCCGGGTGGACGGCGGCGGGCGGCCCGGTCCTGTCCCGAAGTGTCGTCGCGCATCCACGCCACAGCCGCACCGGCCCACCGGGATTGCAATGCATCGAATGGTCGGCGGCAATATACGGCCGGCGGTGTATCGCGGCCAGCTTTCGGCAATGCCGATGCCGCGCACGGACGGGCGGTATGTCCGCCGAATGTTCCGCACGGCGGGAGCAAGTAACCGCTGTCCCCATGGGCCGCCGGTGCGGATTCCCGATTGACGTCATCTCAGCGTGCATGCCGTCGGGTCCTTTGCCGTGCCGGGGAACTGGTCCGCTACGTGTCGCGCCTGCTGGCCACCGAACGCCGCACCCGCCGCAGAACCCGGGCGTTGACCTGCTGCTACCAAGCGCTGCTGGTGTTGGTGTGGTTCCGCAGAACGAGGACAAGTCCCTATTCGGAGCCGGGTTCGGGCGTCTCCCGGGCCACCGCGTACCGGGATGTTGCCGAGGGGATCGAAGCGCTGGCCGCGATACCCGACTGGCCCCGGACAACCGGGCCCGCAACGCGCTGCCGCGCGCCGAACGCGTACCCGGCGAACGCGGCCTCGCGCTGCTCACCGGCAGTTGGCGCATCTCGCGCGGTTCGCGGCGCCGTTGGCCTCCGCTCGGTTGGCGTCGGTGTTGCCCGGCTCTTCGGCGACGATTCACGGATCCGGGTCAAATTACCCGATGGCGTCGATGACGAGTGCCTCGATGCGCAGGTCTGCCTGGGTGAGCAGCATATTGTCTTCCTTCTCCGAGACACGCAATGTCGACAGTCGATCACGATATCGCGTGAACTCCGGAAGGAGCGTGCTGCGCAGCGCCTGCGAGAGCTCGTGGATTACCGGGATTCCTCCGTTGGGCGACGGGGGTTACGACATTGCCGAGAGGCGCAATTGTTCATCGTCGCCGCGACGATTGCCGGAAAGGGGCGGCAGTGAGTTGTCGCCGAGTTGAGGCGTCCGGCCGTCAGCGCACCTGCCGGGTGGAAGACGCAGCCGTGGGGTCTCAGCCCCACGGCTACCTCGGTGTCAGGCGGCCGCGATCCCGGCGTTGGTATCGACCGGTGGGGCCGGGGTGGGGTGTGCCGCCCTCGCCAGCGGGGCCAGGGCGGCCAGGAAGAGGGCCGGGCTCAGCAGGCTGAGCGGGCCCACGCCCAGGATCAGGAACGCCGCCACCGCGGCCGCGGTCAGGGCCGGGGTCCACCATCTCGCGCGGCGGGTCACGGCGGCGGCGACCGTCACCGCGATCGGCCCAGCAGTGTCAGTGCCATGGACGGCAGGACCCAGCCGAGGGTGAACGGGGCGTAGTCGCCCAGCGACGCGTCCACCCGCGCGGCGGTTGCCGGGTCGAGGGCCTCGGCAGTGGCGATCGACGTGTAGTCGCCGACCATGAGGGCCGAGAAGCTCACCAGCGCGAGAACAACCACCGCGGCGATGACGCGAGCCCAGCGGGCGGCGTCGCGCGACAGGTGCAGTACCGCCGGAACGAAGGCCAGCCAGCCCAGGTGCAGCAGCAGCGCGCTCGCCTGGGCCTGCGCGGGGTGGGCCAGGGAGCCCGCGAGGCTCGGGCTGAAGCCCGGCACCGTGGCCAGGCCCGCGGCGAACAGCAGTGGGGCCAGGACCAGGCACACCCGGCCGGCGCGGTCGCGGAACGCGCCGAACGTGTCCACAACGTTCGACACCGACGAGAACCTCTACAACGCGCTGCGCGCCGGCGCGAGCGGGTTCCTGCTCAAGGTCTCCTCCCGGAGCACCTGCTCACCGCGATCCGGGTGGTGGCCTCCGGTGAGGCGCTGCTCGACCCCGCGGTGACCACGCGGGTCATCGCCGCGTTCGCGGGCGGGCCCGGGCCGCAGCCGCCGCCGGAGTTGGCCGAGCTGACCGCGCGCGAGGCCGACGTGCTGCGGCTCATGGCGCGGGGGCTGTCCAACGCCGAGATCGCCGCCGCGCTCACGGTCGGCGAGGCGACGATCAAGACGCACGTGGCGCGGGTGCTCATGAAGCTCGGGCTGCGTGACCGGGTGCAGGCGGTGGTGTACGCGTACGAGACCGGCCTGGTCCGCGCGGGCGCCGGCTGAGCCGTGCCGATCAGCTCAGGGCGACACGCAGATGGCGCGGGCCGCGCAGGACGGCGCTGATGCGGTACTGCGGCGGATCCTCCAGCAGCCGGGCGCCGGACAGGGCCGGGACCAGCGCCCGCAGGGCCAGCTGCGCCTCCAGACGGGCCAGCGGTGCGCCGTAGCAGTAGTGGATCCCGTCGCCGAAGCCGAGGTGCTGGACCTGGCGGCGGTCCGGGTCGAAGCGATCCGGGTCGGTGCAGTGCTCGGGGTCGCGGTTGCCGGCCGCCAGCACCAGCGTGATCGGGGCATCCTTCGGGATCGTGGTGCCGCCGATCGGGATGTCCGAGAGCGCCCGGCGCCACGTCAGCATCTGCACCGGCGGGTCGAAGCGCAGCACCTCCTCGACGAACGACACGACCAGGCCGGGGTCGGCGAGCATCCGCTCCCGCCACAGCGGCTGGCGCAGCAGGATCAGCGAGCTGTTGGCGATGAGGTTCACCGTCGTCTCGTGGCCGGCGATGAGCAGCAGCATCGCGGTGCTCACCAGCTCGTCGCGGGTCATCCGGCCGTCGGGGCCGTCGTCGGTGGCCAGCGCCGAGAGCATGTCGTCGCCGGGCTCGGCCATGCGGCGGTCCACGAGGTCGCCGAGGTATTGGGCGAGGTCGCCGAGGGCGCCGCGGTCCGGCAGGACGGCCGTCAGCGCGGCGTCGATCCAGGCGCGGAAGCGCGGCTCGTCGGCCAGTGGCACGCCGAGCAGCGTGCAGATGACGCGGACCGGCAGCGGGTAGGCGAACTGGTCGACGAGGTCCACGGTCGAGGACGGGAACTCGTTGATCAGGCCGGCGGCGATGTCCTCGAGCGACGGCTGGAGGTCGGCGACGCGGTGCGGGCTGTGCGGCGGGCCGAACGGGCGCATCGCCAGGCGGCGCATCCGGTCGTGGCCCGGCGGGTCCTGGCGCAGGAAGCTCGGCGGCAGCCCCACCAGCCGGTGGATGTCGTCGGAGCCGCCGGCCGCCTCGTCGCGCTCGACCGAGCTCACCCGCGGGTCGTGCAGCAGCGCCGAGATCTCGCGGAAGGTGCTCACCACGTAGGTGCCGTCGGCCTCGACGCCGACCGGGGTGCGGCGCAGCGAGGTGTACAGCGGGTACGGGTCGTGCCGGTTGACCGGGTCGAGCACGGCGGAGAAGAGGGAACTGACCGACGTGGTCACGTGATGCTCCTGACGGTGGTCGGACGGTGGCCGGTGACCACCACGGTGGCGTCGCGGGCCAGCAGCTTCTGGTCCGGCACGTCGGCGGGCACCGGCAGTGCGTCCTCGGGCTGGTCGACGGTGGCGAACTCGGGCGGGAACGGCGCCGCCTGCTCGATGAGCCGCTGGTAGAACGGCAGCCACTTGGCCTGGTTGAAGGTGACCGCCGCGGTGAGCCGGCCCTTGTACCCGTACGCGGCGGTGAACCGGCGCTCCCGCACCGAGCCCTGCGTGACGACGACCTCGTCGGCGAAGGTGGGCACGCCCACGGACTTGATGTTGTTGCCGAACTGCTGCGACCAGAACTGCGGCATGTGCAGGTGCGGCCAGCGGTCCGACTCGTCGCTGACCATGTTGTGCGCGGCCACCTCGGCCTGCGCGACGGCGTTGGCCCAGTGCTCCAGCGCGAGGAACTGGTAGCCGAACATCGCGTTGGGTGAGCGGGCCACGTCGCCGGCCACGAAGATGTCGTCGGTCACCACGCCGTTGACGTCGAACGCGCGGCAGCCCGCGTCGCAGGCGACCCCCCACGGGCCGACGGCCAGGCCGGAGCCCTCCAGCCACTCCACGTTGCGGATGCCGCCCAGCGCGGCGACGACCACGTCGGCGTCGACGGTGCTGCCGTCGGACAGGTGGGCCCGCCGGACCCCGTCGTCGCCCTCGATCGCCTTGACCGTGACCCCGCAGCGCAGGTCGACGCCGTTCTCGCGCTGGATCTCGGCGGCGATCGAGCCGATCACGCCGCCGAGCGCGCCCGCGAGCGGCGTCGGCGCGGTCTCGGCCACGGTGACGTCCAGGCCCAGCGACCGGCAGGTGGAGGCGATCTCCGACCCGGTGAACCCGGCCCCGACGACCAGCACCCTCGACGGCCGCCGGTCCTGCGACGACAGCCGTTTCCGCAGGTGGATCGCGTCGTCGCGGGTGCGCAGCACGAACATGCCGTCCAGCCGCGCCTCGGCCGGGTCGGGCCACGGCCGCGCCCGCACCCCGGTGGCGATCAGGAGCCGGTCGAACGGTACGGCGATCCCGTCGCTGAGCCGCACCCGGCGCGTCGCCAGGTCCAGGCCGATGGCGCGCACGCCGAGCCGCCACCGCGCGTCGAGGTCGGGGCGGCGCGGCAGCCCGGTCGCGTCGGGCCGGATCCGGCCGGCGAGGGCCGCCTTGGACAGCGGCGGCCGGTCGTACGGCGCGTGAGGCTCGTCGTCGATCAGGGTGAGCGAGCCGGTGTAGCCCTCCTCGCGCAGCGCCTCCGCGGCCCGCAGCCCGGCGAGCGAGGCCCCGACGATGACGATCCGCCCAGCGCCCGGCGTGGCGTGTATCGGCGGCATGTCCTGCGTGGAGAGCCGGTCGATCTGGATGGCCCGCACTGGACAGGCGGCGGCCGCCCGGCGCACCCTCTCCCGCTGCTCCTCGGACGGCTCCGGGTCGTACATGAGAGCCTCGTCGCCCTGCATCTGGAAGATGCTCGGGGCCATGAAGGCGCATTGGGCGTACCCCTGGCATTTCGTGAGGTCGACAACCACGCGCATGTATCCAAGGTGCCCGCGCCGGTGCCCCCGCGGGTCACCCGGTGGGGAGGGCCGCGCGGATCACCGTGCCGGCGCCCGGCGCGCTGTGGATGTCCAGCGTGCCACCGAGCAGCGCGGCCCGCTCGCGCATCGAGCGCACGCCGAGCCGGCCCGGGTGCGGCTCGTCGGGGGAGAACCCGACCCCGTCGTCGATCACCTCCAGCACCACGTGGCTGTCGTCGCCGGCCAGCCGCACGGTCACCTGCGAGGCCTCGGCGTGCCGGGCGGCGTTGCCCAGCGCCTCCAGCGCGATGCGGTACAAGGCCTCCTCCACCTGCGGGCTGACCGGTGGGTCGGCGTCGAGCTCGAGGCCCCAGCCGGCCCGGCCCGGGGCGGCGTGCAGCGTTTCGAACACGCCCTTGAGCGCGGTGGCCAGGCCCGCACCGACCAGCGTCTCCGGGCGCAGCCGCAGGATGATCCCGCGCAGGTCGGTCAGGCCGGCCGCGGCCGTCGCCTTGATCCAGGCCAGGGACGCCTCGGCGTGGGCCGGATTGCCGTACAGCAGCTCGGCTGCGGTGCCGGCGCCGAGGCTGATGCCGTAGAGGGTCTGCACCACCGAGTCGTGCAGGTCCCGGGCCAGCCGTGCGGGTTCGGCGGCCGCGGCCAGCAGCAGCTCGGCCAGCGGCACGAATGGCGCCAGGGCGGCGGGGCGCGGCGCCCGCCGGCCGGTGACGGCCAGCAGGCCTCCGGGCACCGGGTGGTAGAGCACCCGGCGGGCGCGCACCGCGCGGCCCGAGGACATCGCCCGCACCGCCACGGCGACGTTCAGCGCGTCGCTGGGCCCGGCGCAGGACAGTACCGTCGCGGAGGCATCCAGCACGTGCACGGCGCGCGCGCCGCACGTGTGCCGGGCCAGGACGCACAGCGCGTCCAGTGCGGGGGTCAACTGGGGGCCGCCGCGTGCACGGGGACCAGGCCGACCCGCATCGCGTAGAGCGCGGCCTGGGTGCGGCTCTCCGCGTTGAGCTTCTGCAGGATGTTGCTCACGTGCGTCTTCACCGTCTGGGGCGCGATGTGCAGCTCCCGGGCGATCTGCCCGTTGGCGCGGCCGCGGGCCAGCAGCGCGAGCACCTCCTCCTCGCGGCGGGTCAGCTGCGGTGGGGTGGCCGGCACGTGCACGTCGCGCACGAGCCGGGCGGCGACCGCCGGGGACAGCTGCACCTGGCCGGCGGCGGCGGCGCGGACCGCCCGGTGCAACTCCTCGGCGTCGGTGTCCTTGAGCAGGTAGCCGACCGCGCCGGCGTGCAGGGCGTCGGCGATCAGCTGCGGCTCGAGGTACCCGCTCAGCGCCACCACCTCGACGCTGGGCAGCTCGCGGCGGATGACGGCGATCGCGCTGATCCCGTCGAGGACCGGCATGAGCAGGTCCATCAGCACGATGTCGGGGCGCAGCTCGTGGGTCATCGCCACGGCCTCCCGCCCGTCGGCCGCCGCGCCGACCGTTTCCAGGTCACCGCTGAGGGCCAGGAAGCTGCGCAGGCCCTCGCGGACCATCGCATGGTCGTCGGCGATCAAGATCCTGATACTCATCGGGGCGCGGTATACCCCGCAAAAGGAACAAATACCGCGGGCCACGGTGCCAGGCGGACTACGCCGAATGGGGGAGGCCGAAGGTGGGCGCTACGGCAGAACCGCGGCGTGATGTGCCGGGGGCACGCCCGGCCGCACGGTTGTGAGCGTGACGCCCTACTTGTTCCGGCTGAGCCGGTTCTCCCTGGTGGGAGTCAGCGGTGTCGTCGTCAACAACGCCGCCCTGCTCGTGCTGCACGGGCTGCTCGGGCTCGCGCTGCTGCCCGCAACGGTAGCGGCTGTCGAGATCGCGCTGGTATCCAACTACGTCCTGCATGAACTGTGGACCTTCCGGCGGCGCCGCCTGTCGCTGCAGCGGTTCGCGTACTTCAGCCTCGCCGGCCTGGCCGCGATGCCGGTCAACGTCATTGTGGTGCAGCTGCTGGTCGGTCTCGGCCTGCACTACCTCCCCGCCAACCTGGTCGGCATCGCGGCCGGATTCGGGGTCAACTTCGCCGTCAGCTCGAAGTGGATTTGGAGTGAACGCACCGATGGAGCAGATCGTGTTGGCGGTCCTCACCCTGATCTCACTGCTGCTGACGGTGCAGGCGGCTCACGCCCTGTATCTCATGATCTATACGTGGGACCGGCCGGAGGCGGACGCCAAGGCACGCGTGCCAGATCAACGTGCTATGCCGGAACTCTCCTTCACCGCCATCCTCCCGGCAAGGCACGAGGAGGAGGTCATCCAAGCCACCATCGCCCGCGCCGCGTCCGCTGAGTACCCGCCGCACCTGGTGCAGATCCTGGTCGTGTGCTCGGCGGACGACGTGGGCACGATCGAGCAGGCCCGGGCCCAGGTCAATCGGCTGCGCGCGGCCGGGCGGACCAACGTGGACGTGGTCGTCTTCGACGACGGCCCGATCAACAAGCCGCACGGGCTGAACACGGCGCTGCGCTACGCCACCAACGACGTCGTGGCCATCTTCGACGCCGAGGACGAGGTGCAGCGGGAGCTCTTCGACATCGTCAACACGATCATGCTGACCGACGAGGTCAGCGTGGTGCAGGCCGGAGTGCAGCTGATGAACTTCGACTCGAACTGGTACTCGACGTTCAACGTGCTGGAGTACTTCTTCTGGTTTCGTAGCCGCCTGCACTACCACGCCAAGAACGGCGCCATCACCCTCGGCGGCAACACGGTGTTCTTCCGGCGCGAGCTCATCGAGCGCCTGGGCGGCTGGGACGAGACCAACCTCACCGAGGACGCCGACATCGGCCTGCGGGTCTCCAGCATGGGGGAGAAGGTCCGGGTGGTCTACGACGACCGTTACGTGACCAAGGAGGAGACGCCGCCGACGCTGCAGAGCTTCATCAAGCAGCGCACGCGGTGGTGCCAGGGGTTCATGCAGACCCTGGGCAAGGGCACCTGGAAGCTCATGCCCAACCGGCGGCAGCGCTTCCTGGCCTGGTACACCCTGGCGTTTCCGCACGTCCAGGCGATGCTCGGCATCTACCTGCCGGTCGCGCTGTTGCAGGCGTTCGTGCTCACCGTGCCCGTGCCGGTGGCGATGCTGTCCTGGCTGCCGGTGCTGCTGCTCGGCGCGCACTTCGTCATGTCCGTCGTCGGGCTCTACGAGTTCACCGGGGCGCACGGGCTGAAGGCCGGCCCGGGGACCGTGGTGAAGATGGCGATCACCTGGTTCCCCTATCAGATGGTGTTGTCCTACGCGGCCGCCCGCGCGCTGTACCGCCAGCTCAAGGGCGCCACCAACTGGGAGAAGACCGCCCACGTCGGCGCACACCGCACCGCCGAGGCTCCGGAGTTGAGCAATGTCGGCTGAAGTCCTCACCAGGCCCAGGGCCACCCCCGCCTCCGCGCGCAAGCCGGACAAGGCGCCGAAGTGGCTCATCGCCCTGTGCATGCTGATCGGACTGGTCAGTCACGGGTGGAACATGTTCCGCTACCCGCTGTACCTCACCGACGAGGGCATCTACATGGAGCAGGCCTGGTCGGTGCTCCGGCAGGCCAAGCTCTCGCCGTACACCTACTTCTACGACCACGCCCCGATGGGCTGGCTGGCGCTGTCGGGCTGGGTCGCGGTGCTGCCCGGCGGCTTCAACGCCTTCGGCAACGCCATCAATACCGGCCGGGCGCTCATGCTCATCGTGCACCTGCTCTCGGTGTTCCTGATGTTCGAGACGGTGCGCCGTTTCACCGCCAGCAAGCCGGCCGCGTTCCTGGCCACGTTCGTGTACAACCTGTCCCCGCTCGGGGTGTACTACCAGCGCCAGGTCCTGCTGGACAACCTCATGATGTTCTGGATCCTGCTCGGGCTGTACCTGCTGGCCCGGCGGGACGGGCGGATCGTCACCGCGATGGGCGCCGGCTTCTGCTTCGGCCTGGCGCTGGTGACCAAGGAGAACGCGCTGTTCATCCTGCCCGGCTGCGCGTACCTGCTGCACAAGACGATCAAGGAGCAGCCCAACCGGCGCTTCGGGGTGAGCTTCTGGTGGTTCGCCGCTCTCGCGCCGGTCGTCGGTTACCTGCTCTTCGCGCAGATCAAGAACGAGCTCTTTCCGGAGAACTTCAACTTCAACCTGGGCGCCACCACGCCCGGTGACCACGTGTCGCTGCTGTACACCGTCTGGTGGCAGCTGCACCGCAACTCCAACAGCGCCAACGGCCTGTCCTTCACCGACCTGCTGCACGACAGCTGGCTGTTCAAGGACCGCTACCTGCTCATCGCCGGCGCCGCGGCGACCCTGCTCGTGCTCATCTCCGGACGGCGCAACCGGCGGCTGCGCACGCCGATGCTGGCGTGCGGGCTGATGGCGGTCGGCTACGCCTTCTACCTGAGCCGCAGCGCACTGCTCGACTTCTACATCGCGCCGATGGTGCCGCTGTTCGCGCTCAACCTCGGCATGTTCTTCGGCTGGCTCACCCGGCGCACGGCGCAGGCCGGCGCGGCGGTGCTCGTCGCCTGCGTCCTGGTGCCGGTGCTGGTCATGCCGGGAGGCTTCCTGGTGAAGTACAACGACCGGGGCCAGCTGGAGTTCAGCGACGCCTACCGGCTGCCGCTCACCCAGCTGCAGGAACAGCAGGTGGCCTGGATCAAGGCGAACATCCCGACCAACGCCCGCCTCATCATCGACGACGACATCTGGGTTGCGCTGCACGACAACAACCCGCCGTACAAGAACGCCCATCCGCACTACAAGGCCACGTCCGACCCGGACGTGCGGGACAAGGTCTTCCACTCCAGCTGGGAGAACGTCGATTACGTCGTGATGTCGAACAAGATGCGCGACGCCCTCCAGCGCGGCGGCGAGACCTGGATCATCGAGGCGATCGACCAGCACGGGCAGCCCGTCTGGCAGGCCACCCGGGGCGACGTCTCGCTGTCAATCGTGAAGATCGGGAACACGTCGTAGTTTTGGAGACCCTGATGCAATCGCTCAAGCATCGGCCCGCGGTCCCGCGCGGCAAGAGTCGCCGGAAGAAACGGGCCAACGTCAAGCTCTCCCGCAAGCGCCTGCTCCTGGCCGCCGCGGCGGCCGTGCTGCTGGTCATGGTGGGCCGCTCGCTGCTGCCGGCGCTCGGTATCACCGCGCCCGGCCTCGGCGGCAAGCCCACCGAGACGCCGACGGAGGTACAGACGAAGGCCCCGCCCGCGCCGCAGGTCGACCTGAACGGGGTCATGGTGCCGGGCGGTGGCGCGCCGATGATCACCCTGAACCCGGGCCTGGTGCGGCTGGGCGGCACGGTCACCGTCCAGGGCTCGGGCTTCGACCAGGGGTCCGTCGTCGACGTGTATCTCGGGCCGTCGTCGGCGCCCGGCCAGAAGCCGCCGAAGGGCGCGGCCACGGCGAAGCCGCACCAGGTGGCGACGGCGAAGGCCGGCAAGTACGGGATCTTCACGGCCAACTTCAACTTCCCCAGCACGATGACCCAGCCGGTGCTGGAGGTGACCGCCCAGGCGCGCGGCAGCACCGACAAGGTGGCCAAGGCCGACGCGTCGGTCGCCCAGGGCGCCGGCCAGGCGACGCTGTCGGCGATCGTCGGTAAGCCCGGCGACACGATCAACCTCACGGTGAAGGGCTTCGCGCCGGGCGAGAACCTCGACGTGTTCTGGGGCCGCATCAGCGGCGAGCCGACCCTCACCCTCAAGGCCGACGAGGGTGGCTCGGTGGGTAAGACGCCGATCAGAGTCGGGGTCACCGCCGTCGGGACGACCAGTCTGGTGGTCGTGGGCAAGAAGAGCGGGGCTGCGGCCAGCGCGCCGTTCCAGGTGCTGCGGCTGTACCCGTCGATCAAGATCGCCCCGTACGCGGTGAAGGCCACCCAGAAGGTCACCTTCTCCGGCTCCGGCTTCGCCCCCGACGAGCGGGTGCTGGTGCGGCTCAACGCGGCCGGCGGGCAGCCGGTGATGGCGATACCGACCGACGACGCCGGCGGATTCAAGGGCGCCGGGCTCACCATGCCGTTCAAGCTCAAGGGCGCCCAGGCGCTGGTGTTCACCGGCGAGCAGAGCCGTGCGGCGGTCTCGAGCGGGTTCACGATCCTCCCGTACATGCCGCAGGCCCGCACCAACGCCTACGGCGGTCTGCCGGGCACGATGGTGAACTTCTACGCCACCCAGTTCGCCCCCAACGAGGCCGTGCACGTGACGGTGCAGACGGCCAAGGGTGCCAAGCCGGAGACGGTCGCCGCGTTCCGGGTGGACCAGAAGGGCACCGCCCGGGCGGTCGGGCAGTACACCATCCCCGGCGACACCGAGGACACCGTCGTGTTCCACCTGCACGGCCAGAGCAGCGACTCGACCGCGACGGTCAACTTCAAGGTCGACAAGTCCGGCGGACCGGTCGATATCCCGCCTGCCAAGCCGTTTACGATTCCTAAGAACCTGGAGAACTGACGCTGTTGTACTGGCAGGCGTTCCGCGCCGCCCCGGAAGCGTTGATCGTGCTCGACGCCGCCGGGGTGGTGCGCCTGGCCAGCAGCGCGGCCGAGGCGCTGTTCCAGCGCTCCACCGCCGACCTCGTGGGACGCCGGGTCGCCGACCTCTTCGTCGGCGACCCGGCGTTCAGCACGCAGGAGCCCGTGGCGTCAGTGGTGCGGCTGCCCGGCGGGCGCGAGATCGCCGTGGACGTGCGGGCCCGCACCCTCGCCGGCGACCCCAGCGGCCTGCTGGTGCTCGCCATCGACGACCAGAGCATGCCCGGGCGCAGCCGGGCCAGCCTCGAGCAGCGCATCGCCCGGCTCACCCTCACCGAGCACGAGCAGGGCGAGCTGCTCAGCGACCTCATCCTCTCCCAGGAGCGCGAGCGCGCCCGCATCGCCGCCGGCGTGCACGACGACAGCCTGCAGGTGATCACCGCCGCCACGCTGCGCCTGCAACACCTGCGCCGCCGCCTGCGCGACCCGGCCGACCTGGAGATCCTCGACAAGCTGGAGGCCTCCCTCGTGCAGGCGGCCGAACGGCTGCGCCGGCTCATCTTCGACTTCCGCCCGCCGAAGCTGGCCGACGACGGGCTCGTGGCCGCCACCCGCGACCTGCTCGACGACCTCGCCGAGCGCCACGAACTCGAAGTGCGCGTCGAGGACCGGCTCGCCGCCGAGCCGGCGCTGCCGACGCGCCTGCTGCTCTACCGCATGTTGCAGGAGGCCGTCGCCAACGTCGGCAAGCACGCCGACGCCGACCGCTGCACGGTGATCCTGGGCGAGCAGGAGAACGGCTACCTGGTCCGGGTCGTCGACGACGGCGTCGGCGCCGAGATCCTGCACACCGACCCCGGGCACCTCGGGCTGCTGCTCATGCGGGAGCGGGCGGATCTGGCCGGCGGGTGGTTCCGGATCAGCAGCGTGCCGGGCAGCGGCACCACCGTCACGTTCTGGGTGCCGCGTGGCGCCGACCTGCAATCCAAAGGAGCCCCATAGTGAGTGGCCGTCCGCCCTACCGTGTGCTGATCGTCGAGGACCACCAGGTCGTCGCGGAGGGGCTCGCCGCCCTCCTCAACGAGCACCCCGAGCTGCGCGTCGTGGCCCTGGCCAGCAGCGTCGGCGAGGTCGAGCACCTCTCCGACGTGGAGCGGGTCGACGTGGCCCTGTGCGACTTCTGGCTGCCCGACGGCACCGGCGCCGAGGCGGTCGCGGCGCTGCGCGCGCACCAGCCCGACGTGGCCATCGTCTTCCTCAGCGCCGACCAGAGCGACCAGGTGATCCTCACCGCGCTCGAGGCCGGCGCGGCCGGCTATCTGGTCAAGAGCGCCGGCGGCGCCGACGTGGCCGAGGCCGTGCGGCGCGCCGTCGACGGCGAGATCCTGGTGCCGGCCCGCCAACTGGCCAAGCTCCTGTCCCGCCGGCGCGAGAACGCGCGCCGCTCCCAGGAGCACGCCCGGCGGCTTGATAGCCTCACGCCGCGCGAGCGGCAGATCCTCGCCCTGATGGCCGAGGGCAAGGACAACCGTGACATCGCGCGCGAGCTGAGCATCAGCTACACCACGGTCCGCAGCCACGTGCGCCACCTGCTGAGCAAGATGGGCGCCCGCTCGAAGCTCGAGGCCGTCGTCCGCGCCGCTGATTGGGACTCTCCTTCAATTGGTGCATGAACAAATCCGGCATTTGTACGCTGACTGCGCATTCTGCTGTCCGTAGCGTGTTGACCTGCCCCGCCGTCAAACGTGAGGACAGGTCAGCTCTATGGGTCGTACGCGCCTTTACTGGATTTCCGCACTGGTCGCGCTCGCCGTAGCCGCAGTGGCACTGGTGCCACTGCTGCAGCACAAGGACAAGAAGGTCCAGCCGACGATGGCGCAGTCCGCGCAGCGTCTGCAGATGCCCCTGCACGCCGAGGGCAGCCGCATCGTCGATGCCCGCGGTGAGACCGTGACGTTCACCGGTGTCAACTGGTTCGGACTGGAGACCGAGACGTTCGCGCCGCACGGGCTGTGGTCGCGCAGCCTGAACGACATGCTCGACCAGATCGTCGGTCAGGGCTTCAACACGTTGCGCCTGCCGTTCAGCAACGAGTTGTTCGACGCCGCGGCGAAGCCGAACGGTGTCGACTTCGCCCTCAACCCCGACCTCCAGGGCCTGACCGGCCCGCAGATCATGGACAAGGTCGTGGAGGGCGCCACCAAGCGCGGCATGATGGTCATCCTCGACCGGCACCGCCCGACGTCGTCCGGCCAGAGCAACCTCTGGTACACCGACAAGGTCAGCGAGGAGCGCTGGATCTCCGACTGGGTCAAGCTCGCCACGCACTACAAGAACAACCCGCTCGTGGTCGGCGCCGACCTGCACAACGAGCCGCACGGCGAGGCCACCTGGGGCGACGGCAACGAGAAGACCGACTGGCAGGCCGCCGCGCAGCGCGCCGGCGACGCGGTGCTCAAGGCCAACCCGAACTGGCTGATCGTCGTCGAGGGCATCGAGAACTACAAGACCGCCGACGGCAACACCGACGGCTACTGGTGGGGTGGCAACCTGCAGGGCGCCGCCGAGCACCCGGTGAAGCTGTCGGACCCCGCCAAGCTGGTGTACTCCGCGCACGACTACAGCCCGAAGGTCTGGTCGCAGCAGTGGTTCACCGACCCGCAGTTCCCCGCCAACATGCCGGCCCTGTGGGACAAGCAGTTCGGCTTCCTCGTGAAGAAGAACATCGCCCCGGTGCTCATGGGTGAGTTCGGCGGCCGCTCCGTCGCCGAGAAGGACGAGCAGGGCAACAAGGACCTTGAGGGCATCTGGCAGCGCAACCTCGTCGCCTACCTGAAGGACAACGGGCTCAGCTACACCTACTGGTCCTGGAACCCGAACTCCGGTGACACCGGCGGGGTCCTGCAGGATGACTGGAAGACCGTGGACGCCGACAAAGCGGCGCTGCTGAAGAGCTACCAGGCGCCTCTGGCCGCGGCTGCGGGGTAACCCCGAAGCAGGCAGGCACGGCCCTCCCCCCGCTGTTACATTCACGGGGGGAGGGCCGATCCATGCCTGAGGCAGCCACTGTCGTCGATACCGTGATGGGTCCGTTGAACGCGGTCCTGTGCACACCCGGCGCCGCCGGTGGGGCGGCCGATGGCCCTGACGGCCCGGCCCGGGCCGGCCTGGTGCTCGTCGACGGCTCCGGCCCGGCCACCCGCGACGCCTGGCAGGGCGTGCCCGGCTGGCTCGCCGAGCGCGGGATCGCCACCCTGCGCCACGACAAGCCCGGCTGCGGCGGATCCCCCGGCGACTGGCGCGAGCAGTCCTTCGCCGACCGCGCCGCCGAGGCCCTCGCCGCCCTGGCCACCCTGCGCAAGCAGGCCGGGGTCGAGCGGGCCGGGCTGATCGGCTACAGCCAGGGCGGCTGGGTCGCGCTGCTCGCCGCGGTCAATGCCCCCGACCGGGTCGACCACGTCGTGACCGTAGGCGGGCCGTTCGTCGGTGTGGAGGAACAGCGGCGCACGCTGCTGGCCCGGGTCATGCGCCGCACGGGCCTGTCCGAGGACGCGGTCGAGGCAGGGCTGGCCTGGGCCGACGAGCGCGCCGCCCGGCTCGGCGCCGGCGCGGACCCCGCACTGGTCCACGCCGAGCAGGCCCGGTTCACGGGCGAGCCCTGGCACGCCGTGGTCTGCGGCCCGCCGTATGACACCCCGCAGACCCTGGCCTTCTTCGCCCGCACGCTGCCGTTCGACCCGCCGGCGCTGCTGCCGTTCCTGCCCTGTCCGATCATGGCGTTCTTCGGCGCCGACGACGAGCACGTGCCGGTCGAGCGCAGCCTCGAGGTGCTCGGCGCGCGGCTGCCCGCCCGGCACCGCGGCCGCAACGGGATCGCGGTGCTGCCCGGGGTCGGGCACATGCTGCACCCGGTGCCCCCGCGCCCCGGCATCGCCCTGTTCGATCAGCTGTCCGTGGGGTTCCTGCCCCTGCTCGGCGACTTCCTGGAGCGGGTCGCCGCTTAGCACTCGCGAGGGTCTGCGCATCGCTTCGTTCCGCGGGCGACGCCCGGTGTGATGGGACGCACTTTTCAATACGAGACGGTTCCGTATCGTGGCTCACGAGCTACGTTGATACGGAACTGTTCCGTATCGTTATCACGCTCCGACGGACTTCGCGTTCAGGCGGCGTGCAGACCAAGCGTTCAGACCAGGGGGAAGCAACACCGTGGACGCATCTACCCAAACGGCATCAGCCAACACCGGACATCCTCGACGCTGGGCCATCCTCGGCGTGCTCGTCATCAGCCTGCTCGTGGTGGTGCTGGACAACACCGTCCTCAACGTCGCCATGCGCACCATCGCCGACCCGCGGCACGGCCTCGGCGCCACCCAGAGCCAGCTGGAGTGGGCGATCAACTCCTACACGCTGGTCTTCGCCGGCCTGCTGTTCACCGCCGGCATCCTGGCCGACCGGCTCGGCCGCCGCATCACGCTCACCGTCGGCCTCGCCCTGTTCGGCATCGCGTCGCTCGCGTCCGCCTACGCCGACTCGCCGGGCCAGCTGATCTGGGCCCGCGCACTGATGGGCCTCGGCGCCGCGGCGGTCATGCCCTCGACGTTGTCGATCATCGCCAACGTCTTCGACCCGCGCGAGCGCGGCCGCGCCATCGGCGTGTGGGCCGGCGCGGTCGGCCTCGGCGTCGCGATCGGCCCGATCGTCGGCGGCCTGCTGCTCGAGCACTTCTGGTGGGGCTCGGTCTTCCTGATCAACGTCCCGATCGTGGTCGGCGGCCTGATCCTGGTCAACACCCTCATCCCCGAGTCGCGCGACCCGAAGCCGGGCCGCATCGACATCGTCGGCGTGCTGCTGTCCATCGTCGGCCTGACCCTGCTCACGTACGGTGTCATCGAGGGCGGCGACCACGGCTTCGCCAGGATCGAGTCCTGGGGCACCCTCGCCGCGGCGGTCGTGGTGCTGGGCGCGTTCGCCCGTTACGAGCGGCGCGTCGAGTTCCCGTCGCTGGACGTGCGGCTGTTCTCCAACCGCCAGTTCAGCGCCTCGACCGGCATGATCGGCCTGGTCTTCTTCGCGGCGATGGGCGTCATGTTCGTCAGCGCCTTCTACCTGCAACTGGTCCGCGGCTACGGCCCGCTTGCCTCCGGCGCCCTGTTCGTGCCGTTCGCCCTCGCTCAGATGGTCTTCGCCCCGCGCAGCGCCGCGATGGTCAAGCGTTTCGGCCCGAAGGTGGTCAGCACCGTCGGCCTGCTGCTCGTCGCGGTCGGCCTGGGCGCGTGGATCTTCATCACGGCGACCACCCCGATCTGGATCGTGGGCGCGCTGTTCTTCCTCATGGGCGTCGGCATGGCCAACGTGATGCCGCCCGCGACGGAGGCGATCATGTCCACGCTTCCCCGCGAGAAGGCCGGTGTCGGATCGGCCGTCAGCAACACCATCCGTCAGGTCGGCGGCGCGCTCGGTGTGGCCGCCCTCGGCGCCGTCGTCTCCTCCGTGTACCGCGATCACATCGCCTCCGCCACGAGCGGCCTGCCGGCCGCCGCGAAGCATGCCGCCGGCGAGTCGATCTCCGGTGCGTACGGGGTGGCGCCGCACGTCGGGCCCGCTGGGCCAGCGCTGATCCAGCACGCCAACGACGCCTTCATCGCCGCCATGCACGCCTCCGCGATCGGCTCGGCGATCTTCGCGGTCCTCGGCGCGGTCGTGGCCGCCCTGTGGCTGCCCGGCAAGCGCCCGGCGGCCGCACCCGTCCCGGCCACCGCCGAGAGCCTGGCGCGGGAGCAGGGTGAGAAGCTCGTCAGGGTTGGCGAGTGAGCGTGTGAGCGTGTGAGCAAGCGGTGAGTAGCTTCAGGGTGAAAACTCGGTAACAATGGAAACCATGACGCTCCACGTGGATGTGGCGCCCGACCAGGACCGGAAGGGTCCTGGCCGGCCCCGCAGCGCCCGGGTCGACGAGGCGATCGTCGAGGCGGTGTTCGAGCTGCTCGGCGCCGGTCAGAGCGCGGACGCCGTCTCGATCGAGGCGGTCGCGGCGAAGGCCGGCGTTGGCAAGGCGACGATCTACCGCCGCTGGCCCAACAAGGAGGCGTTGCTCATCGACGCCGTGCTGGCGATGAAGGGCCCACTGCCCGAGCTGCGCGGCGAGTCGGTGCGCGACGACCTGGTCACGCTGATCGCCGCGATGCGCAACAAGCGGATGGCCCGGCAGGGCAAGGTCACGGCCTGCCTCATGCCGGAGCTGTTCAAGAGCCCGGAGATGACCCGGGTGTACCAGGGGGTCGTGGAGCCGCACCGGGAGGTGCTGCGCTCGGTGCTGCACCGGGGCATCGCCTCGGGCGAGCTGCGCGCCGACCTGGACGTGGAGCTGGCCGTGCTGGTCCTCGCCGGGCCGGCGATCGCGCAGAACATGCTGCGATGGAACCCGAACGTCCCGGACGAGCACTTCGCGGAGAACCTGGTCGACTTCGTGCTGCGCGGCGCGCAGTCCTGACCTCTGTCCGCCGCCACCCGGCCCGGCCCGCCTCCCTCGGCGACGCCGGGCCGCCTCGTTTCCCGAGGATGGCCGGTCAGGGGGTCTGCAGGCGGTGCAGGCGCAGGGCGAGCTGGACCTCCAGGGCGCGCTCCGGCTGCTGCCAGTCGGCGCCGAGGAGCTGGCCGATCCGTTCGAGGCGCTGGGTGACCGTGTTGACGTGCACGTGCAGGACCTCCGCGGCCCGGGTCAGGCTGCCGCCGACGCCGAAGTACGCCTCCAGGGTCTTCACCAGCGTGGTGCCCCGCCGCGCGTCGTAGTCGAGCACCGGGCCGATCGCGGTGTCCAGGAACGACCGTACGCCGCGGTCGCGGCCGTCCGGGGCCGAGCCCAGCAACAGGCCGACGAAGCCCAGCTCGGCAGTGCTGGCGCCGGTGCCGGTGCGGCCCAGGGCGGCCAGGGCGCTCACGCAGCGCTCGGCGTCGCGGTAGGCGGTGGCGATGCCCTCGGGGGTGCTCGCCGGGCCGCCGGCGCCGGCGGTGATCGGGCGGCCCAGCAGCTTGCCCAGGTCGCGGGCGACGAGCCGGGCGGCGGCGCCAGGGGCCTCGCCGGGCAGCAGGAGCACGACGTGGCCGTCGCGGACGGCGGCCAGGCCGGCTCGAGTCTGGGCGTACGTCTGCGCCCACGACATGGCCCGCTGGCGGATCGAGCCGCCGGCGAGCGCGTCCGCGCCGATGGCGATGACGACGTTGGGGGCGTCCAGGTCGACCCCGAGGCGCTTGGCGCGGGCGCGCAGCGCGTCGGCGTCGCGGACCGGGCGCGTGATGACGTCGTCGAGCAGCTCGCCGCGCACGCGGCCCTCGGCCTCGGCCACGGTGCGGCGGAACAGCTGCAGCAGCGCCGTGACGACCGCGGCGCGCTCCAGGATGCGCTGGTCGGCGTTGACGAGCGCGCGGTCGGGGCGCAGGACGAGAGCGCCGAGGTTCTCCGCGCCGGCCACGATCGCGGCCACCCACAGCTGGCCGCGGCGCACGCTGCGGCCCTCGGTGCGCGAGGCGGCCAGGGCCTCGGCGACCGCGCCCGGGTCGGGCTCGGCCAGCTCGCCGACCAGGGCCAGGCGGCGGTTCTCGGCGTCCAGGACGAGCAGGGAGCCGCCGAGGACCTCGACCACGACCGCGGCGACGTCCTCGACGCCGGCGCCGCGCAGCACGAGCGCGGTCATCCGGTCGTGCGCGGCCGCGGCCCGCTCGACGGAGTCGCTGTGCGCGCGGATGACGCCGTTGGCGGCGGAGAGCTCCTCCAGCGCGGCCTGGGTCTCGCCGAGCAGCCGCGCGGTGTCGATCGCGACGGCGGCGTTGGCGGCGAGGGAGAGCAGCAGCGAGACCTCCTCGCGGGCGAACGGGCGGGCGGAGCGGTTGGCGGCGTAGAGCACGCCGATGATCCGGGCGCCCAGCCGCAGCGGTACCCCGAGGATCGCCACCAGCCCCTCCTCGCTCACGCCGGCGTCGATGTCGCCGGTGTGCCGGAAGCGGCTGTCGCGGGGGTAGTCGGCGGTGACGTACGGGCTGCCGGTCTGCGCGACCAGGCCGCCGAGGCCGGCGCCCATCGGCAGCCGCAGCGCCTGGAAGCGGGCCGAGACCGAGCCGTCGGTGACCCGCATGTAGGTGTCGCCGCGGGCCTCGTCGGTGAGCGTCATGTACGCCACGTCGGCACCCAGAAGCGTCCGCGCCCGGTGCACGATCGCGGCGAGCACGGCGTCGACGTCGCGCAGGCCGGCCAGGTCGCTGGCCGTGTCGAAGAGCCCGGACAGCTCCTCCTCGCGCCGGCGGCGCCGCTCCAGCAGGGCGCGGACGCGCAGCGCGACGACCTTGGCCTGCTCGAGCTCGGCGACGCGCTCGGGCGGCAGGCCGGCGCTGCGCGCGGCGACGAGCGGGCCCTCGAACTCCACGGCGGCCGCCTCGCGGGCCAGCAGTTCGAGGTACTCCAGCATCGTCACAACTCCTAGTGTGCGGTCCAGCCGCCGTCGATCGACAGCGAAGTACCGGTGATGAAGCCCGCGACGTCGGTGCACAGGTAGGCGACGAGCTCGGCGACCTCGGCCGGCTCGATGAGCCGCTTGATCGCGGCGCTGGTCAGCATGATCTTCTCGACGACCTCGGACTCGTCGATGCCGTGGGTGCGTGCCTGGTCGGCGATCTGCTTCTCGACCAGCGGCGTACGCACGTACGCCGGGTTGACGCAGTTCGCCGTGACCCCGTGCGGCGCGCCCTCGAGCGCGACGGTCTTCGACAGCCCCTCGAGGGCGTGCTTGGCGGTGACGTAGGCGGCCTTGAACGGCGAGGCCCGCAGGCCGTGCACCGAGGAGATGTTGACGACGCGGCCCCAGTTCCCGGCGTACATGTGCGGCAGGACGGCGCGCACGAGCCGGAAGGGGGCGCAGACCATCACGGTCTGGATGTGGGCGAAGCGCTCCGGCGGGAAGTCCTCCAGCGCCGCCACGTGCTGCAGCCCGGCGTTGTTGACCAGGACGTCGACGTCGAGGTGGCCGGCCAGCCGCTGTTCGATGCCGTCCAGGTCGGACAGGTCGGCGACCACGGGTATGACGTCCGCCTCCCGGGCGAGGGCCTCGAGCGGCTCGGCGTCGCGGTCGAGCGCCACCACCCGCGCCCCGGCGGTGGCGAGGCGCACCGCGACGCTGCGGCCGATGCCGCTACCGGCCCCGGTGACCAGCGCGGTGCGTCCGCGCAGGTCAAGCGCGACCACCTGGTGCGGCGTAGCGGGGTGAGGCGTCGTCATGGCGGGAAACGTACGAGGCTTCGCGCGCCCGTCCCATGGGGCTCGCCCACATACCTTCAGCGTGGTCGGTGTGTGTGTCGCGCGACCGGTCCGCCGCGACCGTCCGATAGGGTGTCGAACACACGTTTGAGGAGGTTGCCGGTGCGCGTGCTGGGGGTCGACCCGGGGCTGACCCGGTGCGGCGTGGCGGTGGTCGAGGGGCAGCCGGGACGGCCGTGCCGGCCCGTGCACTACGAGGTCGTCACCAGCGACCCGGACGAGGACCTGGCGCTGCGCCTGCTCGGCCTCGACGTGCGCCTCGCCGAGGTGGTCGCCGAGCACCGCCCCGAGGCAGTCGCCGTCGAGCGGGTCTTCAGCCAGCACAACGTGCGCACCGTGATGGGCACGGCGCAGGCCGGTGCGGTGGCCATCCTCGCCGCGGCGCGGGCCGGGCTGCCCGTGCAGCTGTACACCCCCAGCGAGGTCAAGGCCGCCATCAGTGGCAACGGCAACGCCGACAAGGCGCAGGTGACCGCGATGGTGACCCGGCTGCTGCGGCTGGAGGTCGCGCCGCGCCCGGCCGACGCCGCCGACGCCTTAGCCTTGGCCATCTGTCACGTCTGGCGGGGCGGGGCGCGCGAGCGCCTCAGCGCCGCATTGAGGAGGGCCCGGTGATCGCGAGCGTTCGCGGCAAGGTGGTGGCGGTGTCGCCCGACGGCGCGGTGATCGAGGTCGGCGGGGTCGGCCTGCTCGTGCAGTGCTCGCCGCACACCGTCGCCGACCTGCGGGTGGGGCAGGAGGCCCGGCTGGCGACCTCGCTGGTGGTGCGGGAGGACTCGCTCACCCTCTACGGCTTCGCCGACGACGATGCCCGGCAGCTGTTCGAGCTGCTGCAGACGGCGAGCGGGGTGGGGCCCCGGCTGGCCCAGGCCGTGCTCGCCGTGCACGCTCCTGATGTGGTGCGCCGCGCCATCTCCGCCGGTGACACCTCGACGCTGACCCGCGTGCCGGGCATCGGCAAGAAGGGGGCCGAGCGGCTGGTGCTGGAGCTGCGCGACAAGATCGGCGCCCTGCCGGGCGACGGCGCGGCGCTGGTCGGCGTGGGCGCCGCGGTCTGGCCCGAGCAGGTCCGCCAGGCGCTGGTCGGGCTCGGCTGGAGCTCCGGCCAGGCCGACCAGGCGGTAGCCGCGGTCGCTGAGCAGCTCGACGGGCAGACCGTGCCGGCGGTGCCGGTGCTGCTCAAGCAGGCGATCAAGATGCTGGGCACGATCCGATGAACGGCGCGCGGCGTTGCGGCGATGCGGCGCCTGGTCCGGGTCGATCCGTGCGAAGCCCCATCGAGCCAGACTGGGCGGCGCCTGGTCTGGGTCGATCCGTGCGAAGCCCCATCGAGCCAGACCGGGCGGAGGCGTCGTGACGGATCCGTTGATCAGTGCGTTCGCGTCCGACGAGGACGCGATCGCCGATCAGACCGTGCGCCCCAAGCGGCTCGCGGAGGTCATCGGGCAGCACCGGGTGCGCGAGCAGCTCGACCTGCTGCTGCAGAGCGCCCTGCGCCGGGGCAGCCCGCCCGACCATATCCTGCTCTCCGGCCCGCCGGGGCTGGGCAAGACGACCATGGCCATGATCGTGGCCGCGGAGCTGGGCGCCGGGCTGCGTATGACCAGCGGGCCGGCGATCGAGCGGGCCGGCGACCTGGCCGCGGTGCTGACCAGCCTGCAGCACGGCGACGTGCTGTTCATCGACGAGATCCACCGCATGGCGCGGCCGGCCGAGGAGTTGTTGTACACCGCCATGGAGGACTTCCGGGTCGACGTGGTGGTCGGCAAGGGCCCCGGTGCGACCGCGATCCCGCTGGACGTGGAGCCGTTCACGCTGGTGGGTGCCACGACCCGCAGCGGCCTGCTCACCGGCCCGATGCGCGACCGCTTCGGGTTCGTCGGGCAGCTGGAGTTCTACGAGCCCGAGGAGCTGGAGCGGATCATCGCCCGGTCGGCGCGCATTCTCGACGTGCCGATCACCGAGGACGGGGCGGCGGAGATCGGCCGGCGCTCTCGCGGCACGCCCCGGATCGCCAACCGGCTGCTGCGCCGGGTCCGCGACTACGCCGAGGTCCGCGGCAACGGCGTGGTGGACCTGGGCGCGGCGCGGGCGGCGCTGACCGTGTACGACGTGGACGAGCTCGGCCTGGACCGGCTCGACCGGGCGGTGCTGCTGGCCCTGCTGCGCCACGGCGGCGGGCCGGTCGGCCTGTCCACGCTCGCCGTCGCCGTGGGCGAGCAACCCGATACGGTCGAGGAGGTCTGCGAGCCGTTCTTGCTGCGGACCGGGCTTATCTCGCGTACTCCCCGTGGCCGGGTCGCTACGGCGAGCGCATGGGGCCATCTCGGAATACCAGCTCCCGCTGGTACCGTCGGTGGCGGAAACTCCGCGGGCGGATTGTCCCAAACACCTGATCTGTTCAGCTTGGAGCCATAGCTCCTGGCCTGTCGTGATCGGTGCCAGGCCCGGGTCGAAATGGCGAGGCTCATCGAGCCGGACTGGGATTTGTGACGGACGCCGGTTTACGTGGTGTCCGACACACCGACTAGACTCGCCGCGATCCGCTGCGCGGATATCAGATACCTCGACAGGGAAGGCCACCAATCGTGTATTACGCCGCGGAAAGCTCGGGCGGCAGCGCACTTCCGCTTCTCGTCGTCGTCGCCTTTGCTGCTTTTGTCTATTTCCTCATGATCCGTCCGCAGCAGAAGCGCCGCCGCGAGGTCGAGAGCATGCAGTCCTCGATGGGCGTCGGTGATGAGGTGGTGACCGTCGGGGGGCTGTACGGCACCGTGGTGGAGGTCTCCGACGACACCGTGCTGCTGGAGATCTCGCCGGGCGTCACCTCCAAGTACGCCCGCGCCGCCATCGGCAAGGTCAACCGGAAGGCGCCCGTCGAAGAAGACGCCGCCTCCGAGGAGGGGTCCGCCGGGACCGCGGACACCGACTGAAAGCCCGCTCGCAAGCCCGCTCTGTGAAACATTCACGCCGCGCGGACCCCGCCGGCGTCGTGTAGGGAGACCGACAGCCGTGGCACAACCTCAGGCACCGATGCGCCCGAGCCGCCAGCTCGCCGTGCTTGCCGCCATCTTCATCGTGCTGGCCGCCATTGTATGGTTCGGCGGCTCGGGCGGATGGCGTGACCGGCTCGAGCCGAAACTCGGCCTTGATCTGATCGGCGGGACCACGGTCACGCTGCAGGCCCAGAACCTGGAGGGAAACAAGCCCCCCACCAAGGCCCAGATGGAGACCGCACGCCGCATCATCGATCAGCGTGTCAACGGCCTGGGCGTCGCCGAGGCCGAGGTCGTGGTCGAGGGCAGCAGCAACATCGTCGTCTCCCTGCCGGGCAAGAGCGACGACCGGCTCAAGCAGATCGGGCAGACCGCGGAGCTGCGCTTCCGCAAGGTGCTGCAGGAGACGAAGGACTACGGCGCGATCGACCCCTCGGCATCGCCGTCGGCCTCGCCGTCCGCCCCCACGTCCGGCTCCGCCTCGCCGGCGGCGTCGGCCTCGCACTCGGGCTCGGCCTCGCCGTCCGCGACTCCGTCCGGCTCCTCGGCCGCGCCGTCGGCGACCCCGTCGGGCTCCAGCGCCGCCGCTGCCGCCTCCGCCACGCCGTCGGAGAGCGTGGCGCCCGACATCGCCACGCAGCGCGCGGCGGTGCAGAAGAAGCTGGGCGACACCGTGTGGGCCGCCGCGCTCGCCGAGCAGGCCCCGGTGGACGTCAACCAGGACCCGAGCAAGGCCGAGCTGTACAAGGGCTTCAAGGCCCTGACGCCGGAAGAGGTCGCGGTGCTGCCGGCCTCGATGCAGTTCGACATCCCGTTCGTCACCTGCGACAAGCTCGACCACCGGCCGGTCGGCTCGATCCGCGACGAGAAGCAGCCCGTGGTCGCCTGCGGGCAGGGCGCGAAGTACCAGCTCGACGTCGCCAAGGTGCTCGGCACCGACGTGTCGAAGGCCAGCTCCGGCATCAACACGCAGAGCGGCAGGTGGACGGTCAACCTGTCCTTCAGCAGCGCCGGGCAGAACCGCTGGACCGATCTGACCCGCGAGGCGTACAACGGCGGCACCGACAACAAGCAGGTCGCCGTGGTGCTCGACAACCAGGTCGTGTCGGCCCCGACGATCCAGAACGTCATCCCCGGTGACGCGGAGATCAGCGGTACCTTCACCAAGACCGAGGCCCAGCTGCTGTCCAGCCAGCTGCAGTACGGCGCCCTGCCGCTGTCGTTCAAGTCGCAGGACGCGCAGAGCATCTCGGCAACCCTGGGCAGCTCCCACCTGGAGGCGGGCCTGCTCGCCGCCGGCATCGGCCTGCTGCTCGTCGTGCTCTACTCGTTCTTCTACTACCGGCTGCTCGGCGCCGTCATCATGCTCAGCCTGGTGCTCTCCGGCGTGCTGGTGTTCATGTCGCTGATCGTCCTGGGTCGCTGGATCGGCTTCACGCTGAGCCTCGCCGGCTTCGCCGGGTTCATCGTCTCGCTCGGTGTCGCCGCGGACTCGTTCGTCATCTACTTCGAGCGGCTCAAGGACGAGATCCGTGAGGGCCGCAGCCCGCGCAGCGCGGTGCCGCGAGCCTGGGTCCGGGCCCGCCGCACGATCATCTCGGCGAACACGATCACGCTGCTGGCGGCGGCCATCCTGTACTTCGTCTCGATCGGCTCGGTGAAGGGCTTCGCCTTCGCCCTGGGCGTGGCCACGATCCTCGACCTGGTGGTCGTGTTCCTCTTCCGCCACCCGATCATGACGCTCTTCGCTCGAAGCAAGGCATTCTTGTCACCGAGAGTCAGCGGCCTCGGCCGCGTGCTTGAGCAGCGATCCGAGACCGACGCCGGGCCCGCCACCCGTCGCAACCGTCCGAAGGAGGCCTGACGATGAGCGCCAGTGGCATCGCAGCCCGGCTTTACCGTGGTGAGGCCGGCATCGACATCGTCGGCCGCCGCAAGCTGTGGTTCACCGTCGCCGGCATCGCGATCGTGATCGCGGTCGCGAGCATGCTCCTGCGCGGCTTCACGCTCGGCATCGAGTTCGAGGGCGGCAACCAGTACAACGTGCCGGTCAAGGTCGGCACGATGGAGCAGGTCGAGAAGGCGTTCACCGACGCGGGCGTCTCGGTCAAGACCGGGCAGACGATCGGTGACAGCCAGTACGTCATCAAGACCGAGCTGATCAACGACGCCGACCGGCAGTACAAGATCAAGGAGTCGGTCGCCAAGCAATTCGGCATCGACGTATCGCAGATCAGCGACAGCGCGGTGAGCACGTCGTGGGGCGGCCAGGTCACCAACAAGGCCGCGCTGAGCCTCGTGATCTTCCTCTTCGCGGTGCTGGTGTATCTGATCGTGCGGTTCGAGTGGCGGATGGCCGCGGCCGCGATCGCCTCGCTGCTGCTCGACCTGGTGCTCACTGGCGGCGTGTATTCGCTCGTCGGCTTCGAGGTCACCCCGTCGACCGTCATCGGCTTCCTGACCATTCTTGGTTTCGCGCTCTACGACGTCGTCGTGGTGTTCGACAAGGTGCAGGAGAACACCCGGGGCATCACCGGCTCCAGCACGTCGACGTATGCCGAGGCGGCCAACCTGGCGGTCAACCAGACCCTGATGCGCTCGATCAACACCGGCCTGGTCGCGCTGCTGCCCGTCGGTGGCCTGCTCTTCATCGGCGCGGGCCTGCTGGGCGCCGGCACGCTGAAGGACCTCGGCCTGGTGCTGTTCATCGGTATGGGCCTCGCGGTGTATTCGTCGATCTTCTTCGCCACCCCGGTGCTGGCCGAGTTCAAGAGTCGCGAGCCACGGCTGCAGGCGCACGCCAACCGGGTCCAGGCCAAGCGCGCGTCGCAGGCCAAGGAGCAGGCGGTCAAGGCCTCGACGGTGGCCCGCGACAGCGACGGCGTGCCGATCGGCGAGTCGGCCAAGGCGGCCGAGCGCTCCGAGCTCGCCGGCGCGGCGCCCCGTCCGGGCGCCCGCCCGGCGGCGCGGCCCGGCCAGGGCAAGCGACCGCGCGCCGGTGGCCGCCCCGGTGGGGCCGGCGGCCGCAGGTAGCGGTTTTCAGGTAGTGGATTCGTCGTACTGATGCACGGGCGTCGCGGTCGCGGCGCCCGTGCGCTTGTCCGAGCCGACTTCGGAAGGGACCCGGGTGGAGATCTCTGAGCTGGTCGCGAGCAAGGTGCTGGACGTGCCGGACTTTCCGAAGCCGGGCATCGTGTTCAAGGACCTGATGCCGCTGTTCGCCGACGGGCCGGCCTTCGCCGCCACGATCGACGCGATCGTCGCCGAGCACGGCGTGGACAGTTTCGACGTGGTGGCCGGGATCGAGGCGCGCGGGTTCGTGATCGCCGGCGCGATCGCCTACACCACCGGCAAGGGCGTGGTGCCGGTGCGCAAGGCCGGCAAGCTGCCCCGGGCCACCGTGGCGGCGAGCTACGCCCTGGAGTACGGCGAGGCGATCCTGGAGGTCCACGCCGACGCGTTCATGGCGGGGGAGCGGGTCCTGGTCGTCGACGACGTGCTCGCCACCGGCGGCACGGCCGCGGCCACCATGGACCTCGTCGAGCGGGCCGGCGGCCAGGTCAGCGGCTTCAGCGTCCTGCTGGAGCTGGCGTTTCTCGAGGGGCGCTCGCGCATCGCGCCGCGCCCGGTTCATGCCCTGTTGACAGCCTG
The DNA here is from genome assembly GCF_040689395.1 of Dactylosporangium sp. NPDC051484. Classification (NCBI taxonomy): domain Bacteria; kingdom Bacillati; phylum Actinomycetota; class Actinomycetes; order Micromonosporales; family Micromonosporaceae; genus Dactylosporangium; species Dactylosporangium sp. NPDC051484. Next base: position 98,610 of record NZ_JBFAZX010000018.1, read on the forward strand.
AGTGGCGTTCGGAGCCGCTTTCCGGGCCTTTTCGCTGACGGGAAATGTCGGTGAGGCCGGGTAAGCTTGCGGTTCGGAACGTTGTCGGCGATGAGGAGCGGCCGGTGACCGGCGACATCGCACCCCCCATTGAGGGTACGGTCGACCACGTGCAGGATGAACCGCAGGACGCCCGCGAATCGGCACCGCCGGAGACGGCGGAGGCGGGTGGCGTGGTGCTGCGGTTCCCTGTCGCGCCCTCCGGCACACCCCAGCGCCGTGCCACCGATCGGCCCGCCGACCAGCAGCCCCCGCGCCGCACGGCCGAGGAGATCCTGGCCGAGGACACCGAAGACCTCACCGACGTCGCGAGCGGCGTGACCGGAGCCGTCGCCGGCTTCGTGGGCGCCGCGCCGACCGGCCGCCGGGTGCGCGCCCGGCTGGCCCGTTTCAACGCGCCCTGGCAGAGCCCGTCGGTCAGCGAGGTCCTTGAGCCGCTGATCGCCCAGCACAAGGCGAGCCACCCCAAGGCCGACGTGCGGCTGCTGCAGCGGGCGTATGACATGGCCGAGCACTTCCACAAGGGGCAATACCGCAAGTCAGGCGACCCCTACATCACGCACCCGCTCGCCGTCGCCACGATCCTCGCCGACCTGGGCATGGACACCACGACGCTGGTCGCGGCGCTGCTGCACGACACGATCGAGGACACCGAATACACGATCGAGCGCATGCAGGTCGACTTCGGTGGCGAGGTCACGCTGCTCGTCGACGGCGTCACGAAGCTGGACAAGGTCAAGCTCGGCGACGCCGCGAAGGCCGAGACGATCCGCAAGATGGTCGTGGCCATGGCCAAGGACCCGCGGGTGCTGGTGATCAAGCTCGCCGACCGGCTGCACAACATGCGCACGCTGACCTTCCTGCCCCGCCCGAAGCAGGAGCAGAAGGCCAAGGAGACCCTGGAGATCCTGGCGCCGCTGGCGCACCGGCTGGGCATGAACACGATCAAGTGGGAGCTGGAGGACCTGGCGTTCCGCACGCTGTTCCCCAAGCGCTTCGACGAGATCAGCCGGCTCATCGCCGAGCACACGCCCCAGCGCGACTCGCTGCTGCGCACGGTGACCCAGAAGGTCGCCAACGATCTCAAAGCCGCCAAGATCAAGTCGGAGGTCACCGGGCGGCCGAAGCACCTCTACTCCGTGTATCAGAAGATGATCGTCCGGGGCCGCGACTTCGGCGACATCTACGACCTCGTCGGCGTGCGCATCCTGGTCGACACGGTGCGCGACTGCTACGCGGCACTCGGCGTGATCCACGCGAACTGGCAGCCCGTCCCGGGCCGGTTCAAGGACTACATCGCCATGCCGAAGTTCAACATGTATCAGTCGCTGCACACGACGGTCATCGGACCCACCGGCAAGCCCGTCGAGCTGCAGATCCGCACCTACGCGATGCATCGCACCGCGGAATACGGCATCGCCGCGCACTGGCGCTACAAGGAGACCAAGAACGCCACGATCGCCGGGCCGCCGGCGCACATCGACGAGATGACGTGGCTGCGCCAGCTGCTGGACTGGCAGCGGGAGGCGAGCGACCCGAGCGAGTTCCTCGACGCGCTGCGTTTCGACCTGTCCAGCCAGGAGGTGTATGTCTTCACGCCCAAGGGCGACGTGATCGCGCTGCCCACCGGCTCGACCCCGGTCGACTTCGCCTACGCGGTGCACACCGAGGTCGGGCACAAGTGCATCGGCGCGCGGGTCAACGGCAAGCTCGTGCCGTTGGAGAGCACGCTGTCCAACGGTGACGTCATCGAGATCTTCACGTCGAAGTCCGAGACGGCCGGCCCCACCCAGGACTGGCTGGGCTTCGTCAAGAGCCCGCGGGCGCGCACCAAGATCCGGCAGTATTTCAACAAGGAGCGCCGCGAGGAGGCGATCGAGGCCGGCAAGGAGGCGATCGTCAAGGCGATGCGCAAGCAGGGGCTGCCGCTGCAGCGCCTGCTCACGTCCGAGTCGCTGATGACCATCGCCCGCGAGCTGCACCTGATCGACGTGGCGGCCCTCTATGCCGCCGTCGGCGACGGGCAGGCCTCGGCCCAGTCGATCGTCCAGCGCCTGGTCGCCGGCTACGGCGGCGAGGAGGGCGCGGTCGAGGACATCGCCGAGACCGCGATACCGACCCGGCCGGCCCGCACCCGCACCGCCGCCTCCGACCCCGGCGTCGAGGTGCTCGGCGTCGACGACGTCTGGATCAAGCTGGCCCGCTGCTGCACCCCCGTCCCCGGCGACGCGGTCTTCGGCTTCGTGACCCGCTCCGGCGGCGTCAGCGTGCACCGCGACGACTGCGCCAACGCGGGGGACCTCAAGGAGCAGCCGGAGCGGGTGCTCGAGGTCAGCTGGAAGCCGACGAGCGCCTCGACGTTCCTGGTCGCGATCCAGGTGGAGGCCCTCGACCGGCACAAGCTGCTCGCCGACGTCACGCGCGTGCTGTCCGACGAGAAGGTCAACATCCTCTCGGCGACGGTGACCACCACGCGCGACCGGGTCGCGATCAGCCGGTTCAGCTTCGAGATGGCCGACCCGAAGCACCTCAACCACCTGCTGGCGGCGGTCCGGCGCATCGACGGGGTCTACGACGCCTACCGGGTCACGTCCGGGGCCTGAAGACCCTCTCTCCGGGGGCCGGGGAAATGTACGAAGGGGCCGTCGCGGCAATTGCCGCGACGGCCCCTTTCGGCACCGTTCGTTACGGGGTCGGGGCGCTCATCGTCAGGCTCTTGATGCGCACCTCGGTCTTCGGCTTGCCCTCGCTCGGGGCGCCCGACGGTTCAGCGGACGGATCGGCCACGACGCCGGCCTCGGCGACCTTCTTGACCAGGTCGAGGCCCTCGGTGACCCGGCCGACGACCGTGTAGTTGGCGGGCAGCTCGGCGATGTCCTTGTAGACGATGAAGAACTGGCTGTTGGTCGAAGCGGGCTGGCCGTTGTTGGCCATCGCGACCACGCCCTCGCCGTAGGCCGGGCGCTTGCCGGTCGGCAGGTTCTCCTCGGCGAAGCGGTAGGACGGGCCGCCGTAGCCGCTGGCGAACGGGTCGCCGCACTGCAGCACGTAGACGTTCTGCAGGACCAGGCGGTGGCAGATCGAGTCGTCGAAGAACTTCTTGCTGGCCAGATACGTGAAACTCGCCGCGGTGCAGGGTGCGTGCGCGGTGTCGACGTCGACCTTGATCGTGCCGACGCTCGTGTCCAGCGTCATCGTCTGGGAGCCGGTGCGCGCCTCACCGGTCGCCGGGGGCTTGCCGACGTCCTTGATGTTCTTCGCGACCTCCGGGTCCGCCGACGCGCTGGCGCTCGGGTCGACCATCGGCAGCCAGTCGCAGTGCGTCGCAGTGGCCGAAGGGGACGGCTCGGCGGCGGCCTCGTTCTGCTTGCCGTTGTCGCTGGTCAGGGCGACCACCACCCAGGCCGCGGCGAGCAGGACGATCAGGGCGCCGGTCCCGGCGGCGATCGTCGTGTTTCGGCGCCGCCGGACCCGGGACTGTTCGGCGCGTACGGCCATCTCCCGCTCCAGCCGCACACGCGCCGCGGCGCGTTGACGGTCCCGGTTGGTGGTCACGGTTGTAACTCCTTGCTCAACAGGAAATAGGGGCTCAAATCGATCGTGTCGACTTACGACTTGCTGCTGGAACCGCTGGCTGAGGGGGCGGCCGAGGCGGACGCCGACGCCGACGTGGAGGCGCTGGCCGACGGGGCAGGCTCCGGGGCGGTCTCGGCGGGAGCGATGTCGGTGACGGTCAGCGAGCTGATCTTCACCTCCTGGTTGGGCTTGCCACCGCCGGCCTGGATGGAGCCGTCGTTGCCCGCGGCGCCGATCTTCTGCAGCACGTCCAGGCCGCCCGTGATGGTGCCGAAGATCGTGTAGTCGGCCGGGTACTGCACGTCCTTGAAGACCAGGAAGAACTGGCTGCTGTTGCTGTCCGGCTGCGACGAGTGTGCCATCGCGAGGGTGCCGATCGGGAACAGCGCGTTGCCGCTGGCCGGGGCCGGATCGGCGGACGCCGGGGCGCTCGGGTCGGCCGACGGCTCCAGCGGTGACGGCACGTTCTCGTTCGGGAAGCGGTAGGCGGGACCGCCGCTGCCGGTGCCCGACGGGTCGCCACACTGCAGGATCGAGTCGGTGAGCCGATGGCAGGTGGTGTTGTCGAAGAACTTCTTGCTCGCCAGGTAGCTGATGCTGTTGACCGTGCACGGCGCCTTGCTCGGGTCGAGCTTGGCGGTCACGGTGCCCTGGCCGAGGCTGATGGTCATGGTCTTGACGCCGTTCTTGACCACGTCACTCGTCGGCGGCCTGCCCACGTCGGTGATGCCGTTGCCGGGGTCCACGGGGGTATACGCGCAGTCGGAGGCTCTGACCGGGGCCGGGGAGAAGCCGCCGGTCTTCCAGATCACGACCACGACCAGCAAGGCGAGCACCACGGCGCTGCCGATCCCCGCCTGCCACTGGCGGCGGCGCCGCGCCGCGGCCGCCCTCCGGGCGATCTGCCGCTCGGTCTTGGCCCGCGCCAGAGCGCGCTGCCGGCTCTTACTGGAAGCCACCGGTGCTCCCCTCCAGGAAAATACATTTGGGTGCCACGTCACACGCCCGCCAGAGTGTACGGGTAGAACCCGCAATGCGGGTCGCCGCCCGGTCACGGTTGGCTGTGGCTGAGCTCCGGATAGGGTCTAGCTGGACCTCAGCAGGACATTGACAGGGAGGAGCGCCACCGTGCTCGTCGCCGGTTTCCCCGCCCAGGCGTTCGGGACCAACTGTTTCGTGGTAGCCCCCGCGCCGGGCGAGCAGTGCGTGGTCATCGACCCGGGGGTCGGGGTCGCCGACCGGCTGGACGAGGTGCTCGCCGAGCACCGCCTCCAGCCCGCCGCGGTCCTGCTCACCCACGGCCACCTCGACCATACGTTCTCCGTGACCCCGGTCTGCGGTGCACGCGGGATCACCGCCTACATCCATCCGGCTGACGCCGGGATGCTCGCCGACCCGGCCAAGGGCCTCAGCGCCGACCTCACTGAGCTGTTCGGCGGCCGGCTGACCTGGACCGAGCCGGAGGACGTGGCGCCGCTCGAGGACGGCCTGGTGCTCAAGATCGCCGGGCTGGAGCTGGTCGTCGACCACGCGCCCGGGCACACCCGCGGCTCGGTGATGTTCCGCAGCGAGCCCGGCGGCGAGGCGGGCGACGAACGGCTGTGCTTCTCCGGCGACGTGCTCTTCCGCGACTCGATCGGCCGGACCGACCTGCCCGGCGGGAACATGCAGCAGATGCTGGCGAGCCTGCGCGACAAGGTGCTCACGCTGCCCGACGACACGATCGTCCTGCCCGGCCACGGCCCCGAGACGACCATCGGGCGCGAGCGGGCCCGCAATCCGTACCTTCGTGAGGCGCTCGAGGCGCCGCGTAAAGGCTGGTAGAGATCCATGACCCGACCCACGCCGCTGTCCGGCTTCCCGGAGTGGCTGCCCGCCCAGCGCCTCGCCGAGCAGCAGGTGCTCGACCGGCTTCGCCGCACGTTCGAGCTCTACGGCTTCTCGCCGCTGGAGACCCGGGCGGTCGAGCCGCTCGACCAGCTGCTGCGCAAGGGGGAGACCTCCAAGGAGGTGTACACCCTGCGCCGGCTCCAGGCCGCCGAAGGCGACGACGAGCAGAGCCTGGGGTTGCACTTCGACCTGACCGTTCCGTTTGCCCGCTATGTGCTTGAAAATGCCGGTAAGCTGCAGTTTCCCTTCCGGCGGTACCAGATCCAGAAAGTATGGCGGGGTGAGAAGCCGCAGGCCGGACGCTACCGCGAGTTTCTGCAGGCCGACATCGACATCGTCGACCGGGACACCCTTCCGCCCCACTACGAGGCCGAGATCCCACTGGTCATCGGCGACGCGCTGCGCTCGCTGCCGATTCCGTCCGTCCGGATCATGGTCAACAACCGCAAGCTCTGCGAGGGCTTCTACCGCGGCCTGGGCCTGGAGGATCCCGAGGAGATCCTGAGGATCATCGACAAGCTGGACAAGATCGGCCCGAACGCCGTGACCCAGCTGATCCTGCAGGCCGGCGGCAGTGAGGCACAGGCCAAGGCGTGTCTCGCGCTGGCCGAGATCCGCGCTCAGGACGCCTCGTTCGCCGACGCCGTGCGCGCGCTCGGCGTCGAGCACCCGCTGCTGGACGAGGGCGTTGCCGAGCTCGCCGCGGTGGTGGAGACCGCCCGCGAGCACTCGCCCGGCCTGGTCGAGGCGACCCTGAAGATCGCCCGCGGCCTGGACTACTACACCGGCACCGTGTACGAGACGGAGCTGGCCGGTTACGAGCAGTACGGCTCCATCTGCTCCGGCGGCCGGTACGATAACCTGGCCAGCGCCGGGAAGGACGTCTTCCCCGGCGTCGGCATCTCCATCGGCGTGTCGCGCCTGCTGGGGTTGCTCTTCGACAACGACGCGCTCGCGGTGAGCCGCCCGACGCCGACGGCGGTGCTCGTGGCGCTGTGGAGCGAGCAGGACCGGGCCGCCAGCAACCGCATCGCCGCCGACCTGCGCGCCCGCGGGATCGCCACCGAGGTGGCACCCGTGCCGGCGAAGCTGGGCAAGCAGATCAAATACGCGGAGCGACGCGGGATCCCGTATGTCTGGTTCCCGGCCGGCGCCTCGGCCGAGGGCGGCGATCAGGTCAAGGACATCCGCTCGGGCGAGCAGGTGGCCGCGTCCAGCACCGGGTGGACCCCTCCGGCCCACGACCTGGCGCCGATCCTGCGGTGAGAGAACGGGGCCCGGGCCACACCTCCACGGCCCGCAGTACGGTCCCGGTCGAGCGCTCGAACTGAGATCCGGACTTGTAGGGTCGGGGGCCGTGGACGGCTTGTTTGAGGTTCAACCGTCCGGTGACGTCGAGGTGCCTTCCGCAGGGGGCCCAGCCGTCACCGGTGACTTCACCGACGTGGCGGCGGACTCGCCGCTCGCGGTGCGGATGCGCCCGGTCAGCCTCGACGAGCTGGTCGGCCAGCAGCACCTGCTGGCGCCCGGCGCGCCGCTGCGCCAGCTCGTCGGCGGCGCCTCGCCGATGTCGGTGATCCTGTGGGGCCCGCCGGGCTCGGGCAAGACCACCATCGCCCACCTGGTCGCCGGCGCGACCGACCGGCGTTTCGTGGCACTGTCCGCGCTGTCGGCCGGGGTGAAGGACGTGCGCGCGGTCATCGACACCGCCCGCCGGGAGCGCCGCCGTGGCGGCCCGCCGACCGTGCTGTTCATCGACGAGGTGCACCGGTTCAGCAAGACGCAGCAGGACTCGCTGCTGGCCGCCGTCGAGGACCGGACCGTGACGCTGCTCGCGGCCACCACCGAGAATCCGTACTTCTCGGTCATCTCGCCACTGCTGTCGCGCTGTGTGCTGCTCACGCTGCAGCCGCTCACCGACGACGACGTGCGCGCGCTCCTGCGCCGCGCGGTCACGGACGCGCGCGGGCTCGACGGCGCCGTGGCGCTCGACGAGGACGCGGAGGCGCATCTGGTACGCCTGGCCCGCGGCGACGTCCGCAAGGCCCTCACGGCGCTCGAGGCGGCCGCGGGCGCCGCGCTCGCGCAGCGGATTCCCGCCGTCGACCTGGCGACCGCGGAGAAGGCGGTCGACGTGGCCGCGCTGCGCTACGACCGCGACGGCGACGAGCACTACGACGTGGTCAGCGCGTTCATCAAGAGCATCCGCGGTTCCGACGCCGACGCCGCACTGCACTACCTGGCCCGGATGATCACCGCCGGGGAGGACGCCCGGTTCATCGCCCGGCGCCTGGTCATCTCCGCCAGCGAGGACATCGGCATGGCCGACCCGACCGCGTTGCCGATCGCGACCGCGGCCGCGCACGCTGTGGAGTACGTCGGCCTGCCCGAGGTGCAGATCGTCCTCGCCCAGGCCGTGATCCACCTCGCGCTCGCCCCGAAGTCCAACGCGGTGGTCGCCGCCATCGGCGCCGCGATGGCCGACGTGCGGGCCGGGGTCGGCGGTGCAGTTCCCGCGCATTTACGCGATTCGCACTACAAGGGGGCGAGCCGGGTCGGGCACGGGAAGGGGTACAAATACCCGCACGACGACCCCCGGGGCGTGGTGCAGCAGCAGTACGCGCCGGAAGGGCTCGACAACCGGGAGTACTACCGCCCGACCGGCCATGGCGCTGAGCGCGCGGTGGCGGAACGATTGCCCAAACTACGGCGTATCGTGCGGGGGACCGCAGCGCCCGCCGAGGCGGGTGACGGTTCGCAACCAAACGGCATGGTGGAGGAGCGGCACCGGTGACATCGGGTCGGGACGAGGCCAAGAAGCGGCGCGGCCGCGGCAAGGCCGAACAAGGCCCGAGCGACGAGGACCTCGGCTGGCTGGCGGAGCTGCGTAACGCGGGCAGCGCACCCGGCGACGACGACCTCGGCACGTTCGGCGGCCCGCCCGCGCCCGGCGACGTCCTCGATCAGATGAACCCGCGCCGGACGGCAGCACCACAGCCACGCGGCGACGTCGCCGCGTCGCCGCCCATCCCGCCGCGATCGTCCCCGGTCACGGCCTCGGTGCCTCCCTCGGCCCCGCGCGCGGTGCCGCCGACAGGGCCACGCGCTGTGCCGCCGACAGGGTCACGCGCGGTTCCCGCGGCTGGGTCGCGTGCGGTGCCCCCTTCGCCGCCGCCTTCGGGGCAGCCTGTGCCGCCCGCCGAGCCGACACAGGCCTGGCGTGCGCCGCGTGGGGGTGCGCGGGAGTCGGCCTCCGGTTCGCGGCCGGCAACACCTGCCAAGCCCGCCGCAGCGGCTGCGTCCGCCGGGCCGGCGCGAGCGACAGCCGCCGCCCCCGTCGCGCCGGCTGGGCCTCCTGGCTCTTCCGGGCCCGCCGGGCCGGCGACGGACTGGCGGGCGCTGCGCGACGCGGTCCGTGAGTCGCCGTCGGGTTCGCGGCCGGCGACACCGGCCGCGCCTGCCGCGCCTGCCGCGCCTGCGGGTCCGCCGGCCCCCGTCGCGCCGCAGCCCCCCGTCGCGCCGCAGCCCCCCGTCGCGCCGCCGGCGCCGGAGCCGACACAGGCCTGGCGTGCGCCGCGTGAGGAGGCGCGAGAGTCGACCTCGGGCTCCCGCCCGACGACGCCGGCCGAGCCGTGGCGTGAGTCGCCCTCGCGGGGGCGGCGGGCCGCGCGCGAGGATGCCGAGGCCTGGGAGGCAGTGGTCTGGGAGGCCGCCGGCACTGCACAGGGGGGCGGGGCGGGCGGGCGCCGGCGTGCGCCGGAATCCGATCAGGAGCCGCCCACCGGCGGGCGGCGGGCGGCGCAGGCGTTGCCCGAGCCGCGGCAGGGCGAGGCCGACTCGACTACCGGCGGGCGCGTTCCCCCGTCCGGTGCCGCGCGTGTTCCGGCGACGGGCGGTGGGCGCCGGCGCGCGGCCGAGCCCGACGAGCCCACCGGGTTCCGCGCCGGCCAGGGCCCGGGCCCCCGTGTTCCCGGCCCCCGTGTCCCCGAGCCCCGCGTCCCCGAGCCCCAGGTCTCCGAGTCCCGCGTCTCCAAGCCTCATGTCCCCGTGCCTCGCGTCCCGGAGTCTCGCGTCCCGGAGTCTCGTGTCCCGGAGTCTCGTGTCCCAGAGCCCCGTGTCCCAGAGCCCCGTGTCCCAGAGCCCCGTGTCCCGGAGTCCCGCGTCCCAGAGCCCCGTGTCCCGGAGTCCCGCGTCTCCGAGTCCCGCGGCGGTGGTCCTCGCGCGGGTGATCCTCGTGGTGGCGGTTCCGGGCAGCGTGGTCCCGAGTCCCGCGTGCCGGACCCGCGTGCGCAGGATGCCCGAGCGGCGGAGGTCCGGGGTGGCCGCGCCAGTGTTCCCGGTGCTGCCGGTGGCCGGCCAGGTGGCGCCGCGACGGCCGGTCCGAACGGCCCCGCCGGTGGACCCCCCGGGCACGGCCCGGGTCCCGGTCAGAGGGCGGCACCTGGCGGGCGGCCGGGGTCGCCCGGCGGCGGTCGGGTCCCCGGGGACGGGCCGCCGCCCAAGCCGTTCGTGGACCTGGCGCGGTTCGATCCCAACCCCGTGACGTACCGGGGCACCGCCAGCTCGCCGATGGCGGTCGACTGGGAGTCCACGACGCAGATCGCGCCGTTCGGGCTGTTCCAGCTGGCGCAGGCCAAGCGGGTGCGGCAGCTGCGGTTCGCGACGATCATCTTCGTGGTGCTCGCCGTGGTCGGCGCGCCGGCGGCGTTCTTCGTCATCCGGGAGCTCTCGCGCGACCCGGTGTTCGTGGAGCTCGACGACCTCAAGCTGCCCGAGTGGGCGGCCCGCAACCCGACCGACGGGGCACTGGGCAGCCGGTGGTGCATTCACGAGTGTCGATCACGACAGCGGACCTGGGAGTCGGGGCGCGGGCCGGAGGAGACCAACCGGGCGTTCGTCGCCAAGCTGCGCGACGCCGGGTGGGCCGAGTGGAAGGTCCCGGACTGCCAGACCGAGGGTGTGGACGGGATCGAGACGTGCTGGCAGCGCGACGAATACGTCCTCGACCTCTGGGTGCGCGCCGCCGTCTGCGACGTCAAGGGCGCGCGGCCGACGATCAGCCCGGCGCCCGGGCCGTCGGGCAGCAAGGCGCCGAGCGGCAAGCCGTCCACGAAGCCCGCGTCGGCTCAGCCTTCGGTGTCGCAGTCCGCGCAACCGCCCGGCGACGCCGAGTCGTCGGGGGCCGCCCCGTCGGCGATCTGCCCCCTCGCCGTGACGACGATCAAGGTCTTCAACCGGATCAGCTACGACCCGGGAGGCACGGGCCAGGGCGGCGGCCCCTGACGCCACCGCCGGGGCGGGCAGAGCCGCGCCCCAGCGAAAGCCGGCACCGCGCCCCAGCGAAAGCCGGCACCTCGGAAGCCGTCGCCGCCGGCCTTCGAAAGCCGGTGCCGTGGTTCGCGGAACCGGTGCTGCGGTTCGGGCAACGCGCCGCGGTTCGCGAAGCCGCACCGCGGCTCAGGGAACGTGCCGCGGCCCGGCGAACGGCGTTCAGAACAGCGCTCAGCAAGCGAGCGCCGGGCGAACGGTGCCGCCGCTCGCCCATCTCAGAAGGGGCTTCATGGACGGCCGCCATGGTCGAAAAGCGCACCGTGCGGCCGGTCGAAGCGCGCCGGTGCATCACGGAGGGTAGGGTTCCTCCGTTGGAATGCGCTTCCACACGGGTGAAGGTCAATGCGGGTGAAGGAGGAACGGCGTGACCGTGTCCCTGGGCGGTATCGCGGCGCTGGTGGCGTCGGGTGGGTTCTTCGTGCTCGTGCTGGTGCTCGCCGTGCCGATCCTGCGGACGCGACACACGATTGACGCGGCCACCGTGGCCATGCGCGACGCCGCCAACCAGACCACGCCGATGCTCGAGCGGGTCAACGTCACGATCGACAACGTCAACACCGCCCTGAGCCAGGTCCACACGACTCTCGACGGCGTCAACATGCAGCTGGCGCGGATCGACACGATCACCGAAAACGTGTCGCACGTCAGCGCTAATGTTGCGAACCTGTCCACGGTGGTCAGCGCCGCCGCGGCCAATCCGCTGGTGAAGGTCGCCGCGTTCGGGTACGGAGTGCGCAAGGCCGCCTCGAACCGGCGCCGCGAGGCGGACGAGGCCGAGGTGCGCGAGCAGGTCAGGCAGCGTCGCCGGCGGGGCTGACGCGCTCACCATCCATAATCGATAGAAAGGTTGAGCCATGCGGCGTCTGCTGTGGCTCGGAATCGGGCTCGCCGTCGGGGCGTTGGTGGTCCGGGCGGTCGCCAAGAAGGCCCAGGCATTCACCCCGCAGGGCATCGCGGCGTCGGCGCGTGACTCCGCCATCGGCATCGCCGCCGGCGTGCGCGAATTCGTCGAGGACGTGCGCGACGGGATGGCGGAGCGCGAGGCCGAGATCCACGCCGCGTTCGCGGATGGCTTGACCCTGGACGAAGACCTATACCCGGAAGGCCGGCAGCACGGATGAGAACCGCGGAGATCAAGCGACGTTTCCTGGCCCACTTCGAGGCCAACGGGCACACGGTGGTGCCCTCCGCACCGCTGCCCGCCGTCGATGACCCCAACCTGCTGTTCATCAACGCGGGCATGGTCCAGTTCGTGCCGTTCTTCCTCGGCCAGCGGACCCCGCCGTACAACCGCGCCACGAGCGTGCAGAAGTGCATCCGCACGCCGGACATCGACGAGGTCGGCAAGACCAGCCGGCACGGCACGTTCTTCCAGATGAACGGCAACTTCAGCTTCGGCGACTACTTCAAGGAAGGCGCCATCAAGCTGGCCTGGGAGCTGTCGACCAACCCGGTCGACAAGGGCGGCTTCGGGCTGGACCCGGACCGGATCTGGGCCACCGTGTATCTCGACGACGACGAGGCCATCGACATCTGGAAGCGCACCGGCCTGCCCGCCGAGCGCATCGTGCGCCGCGGCAAGAAGGACAACTTCTGGTCGATGGGGATCCCCGGCCCGGCCGGCCCGTGCTCCGAGCTGTATTACGACCGCGGCGCGGCCTACGGCAAGGAGGGCGGCCCCGAGGTCGACGAGGACCGCTACCTGGAGTTCTGGAACCTCGTCTTCATGCAGCACGAGATCACCAACGTTATGTCGAAGGACGTCTTCGACATCGTCGGTGACCTGCCCAACAAGAACATCGACACCGGCATGGGCCTGGAGCGCATCGCCTCCCTGCTGCAGGGCGTCGACAACCTGTACGAGATCGACGAGGTCCGGCCGGTCCTCGCCAAGGCCGCGGAGCTGACCGGCAAGCGGTACGGCCAGGCGGTCTCCCACGTCGCCGCCGAGTCGCACCCCGATGACGTGCGGCTGCGGGTCATCGCCGACCACGTGCGCACCGCGCTCATGGTGATCTCCGACGGGGTCATCCCGTCCAACGAGGGCCGCGGCTACGTGCTGCGCCGCATCCTGCGCCGTGCGATCCGCTCGATGCGCCTGCTCGGCTGGCAGGAAGGGCCGTCGCTGCCGTTGCTGCTGCCGGTCGCCCGCGACTGCATGGCGCCGTCGTATCCCGAGGTCGCCACGGAGTACGACCGGATCTCGCAGTACGCGTACGGCGAGGAGGAGCGCTTCCTGCAGACCCTCAACGCCGGCACGACGATCCTCGACCTGGCGATGACGGACACCAAGTCCAAGGGGGGCAAGGTCCTCGCCGGCGACAAGGCGTTCCAGCTGCACGACACCTACGGCTTCCCGATCGACCTGACCCTGGAGATCGCCGCCGAGCAGGGCCTGCGGGTCGACGAGGACGGCTTCCGCCGGCTCATGGCCGAGCAGAAGGCCAACGCCAAGGCCGATGCGAAGGCGCGCAAGACCGGGCACGCCGACCTTTCGGTGTACCGGGCCGCGCTGGAGGACGGCGGCCCGGTGGAGTTCACCGGATACCGCGAGATCTCCCGCGAGACCCGGGTCCGCTCCCTGCTGGGCGCCCCGGCGGCCGGCGAGGGCGAGGAGGTGTCGCTGGTCCTGGACGCCACGCCGTTCTACGCCGAGAGCGGCGGCCAGCTCGCCGACTCGGGCTTCATCACGCTCGGCGGCGGCAAGGTCGAGGTCCTCGACGTACAGTCGCCACTGCCCGGCCTGATCGTGCACCGCGCCCGGGTCGTGGCCGGCGAGGTCCGCTCCGGCGACACCGCGTTCGCCGAGATCGACGTCGACCGGCGCCGCGCGGTCTCCCGCGCCCACACCGCGACCCACCTGATCCACCAGACGATGCGCAACTTCCTCGGCGAGTCGGCGACCCAGGCGGGCTCGCTCAACGCGCCGGGCCGGCTGCGCTTCGACTTCAACACCCCGGCGGCCGTGCCGGCGAGCGTCCTGCACGACGTCGAGCAGCAGGTCAACGAGGTGCTGCTGCGCGACCTCCTCGTGCACGCGTTCATCACGTCGCAGGACGAGGCTCGCAAGATCGGCGCGATGGCCCTCTTCGGCGAGAAGTACGGCGACGAGGTCCGCGTCGTCGAGGTCGGCGACTACGCCCGCGAGCTGTGCGGCGGCACCCACGTCGAGCGCTCCTCGCAGCTCGGCCTGGTGAAGATCCTCTCGGAGTCGTCGGTCGGCTCGGGCGTGCGCCGGGTCGAGGCCCTCGTCGGCCTCGACGCCTTCGGTCACCTGGCGCGCGAGCACGTGCTGGTCTCCCGGCTGGCCGAGCTCTTCCGCGTCCCCGGCGACCAGGTCGCCGACCGCGTGGAGCAGACGGTGGCCCAGCTGCGCGACGCCGAGCGCGAGCTGGAGAAGCTGCGCACGCAGCTGGTCCTGGCGGGCGCCGGCGGCCTGGCCGACTCGGCCCGCGACGTGCGGGGCGTGGCGTTCGTCGGCACCGAGGCCCCGGAGGGCACGTCGGCCAACGAGGTGCGCACGCTGGTCCAGGAGATCCGTGGCCGCATCCCCGCCGAGCGCCCGGCCGTCGTCGCCGTGACGTCGCGCGCCGGCGGCAAGGCCTCGCTCGTCGTGGCGGTCAACGGCGCCGGGAAGTCGCGCGGCCTGTCCGCCGGCGACCTGGTGAAGGGCGCGCTGTCCGGCCGCGGGGGCGGCAACGCCGACCTGGCCCAGGGCGGCGGCGTCCCGGCCACCGAGGCCCCCAACCTGCTGCTGGCGGTCGAGAAGGCACTGTAGCGAGAAGGCCCCTCGCAGGAGGCCTGCCGTCGCGGCCCGTCCGGTGCTCCGGGCGGGCCGCTTCGTGTGTCGAATCGCGCGCCGACCTGGCCGGCGTCGCCCGACGCATATCCGAATTCTCTGGAATGTCGAGTGGGTTGTACCGCACCGGCGACGGTTGAGGTGCGCAGAGTGACGGCGGAGGCGCCGGGTGGGCGACGCGACTGTGACCACGGTGACCCCAGCCGCTAGGGTGCGCCTGTGGGGCAGGAGCAGTGGACACGGGGCCGCCGACTGGGCATCGACGTCGGTTCGGTGCGGATCGGGGTCGCCGTGTGTGATCCGGACGGGATCCTCGCCAGTCCGGTCGCGACCGTCGCGCGCGATCAGCGCACGGACAGTGACGCGACCCCATCCGACATTTCCGAAATCCTCCGTTATGCCGGTGAATACGAGGCTGTGCAGATCGTCGTCGGCCTGCCGGTCAACCTGGCCGGCAAGGAGGGCCCGGCAGCGGCTCTGATCAGGCAATACGCGGATCGGTTGGCAGAGCATGCGGCGCCGGTGCCGGTCGTGCTGACGGACGAGAGGATGTCCACGGCGGCGGCGGCACGTAGGCTGTCGGAGCGCGGGGTCCGAGGCCGGCGCCAGCGCGCGGTCGTCGATCAGGCGGCCGCGGTGGAGATCCTGCAAGGTTGGCTCGACGCCAGACGAGCCGGAGCAGTTCGTGGCTGAGCGCCAGGAGGCAGAGTGCAGATGAACGAGCTCGATCTGGCCTGGGAGGACGATGGGCGCCCGCGTCACCGTCGCCGCGCCTCCCCTCCGGCCAGGAGCAGGAAGAAGAAGGGCAGCGGCGGGAAGACCTTCCTCGCGTTCTCCATCATCCTGCTGGTCTTCGGCGGCCTGGCATTCGGAGTCTATGCCGGGATCGACCGGATCCAGGGCCTTTTCAGCGCTCCCGACTACACCGGCGGCGGCACCGGCCAGGTGACGGTCGAGGTGATCGCCGGCCAGGGCGCCGCCGACATCGGCAACACGCTGCAGGAGAAGGACGTCGTCAAGAGCGCCAAGGCGTTCGTCGAGGCGGCCAAGAGCGACGAGCGCAGCAAGAAGCTGCAGCCCGGCTTCTACAGCATGCGCAAGCAGATGAAGGCCAGCACCGCGCTGTCGCTGATGCTCGACCCGCGCAGCCGCCAGGTCAACAAGGTCACCCTGCCCGAGGGCCTGACCTGGCAGGACTCGTTCAAGAAGCTGGCCGAGGCGACGAAGCTGCCCTACGAGGACTTCGAGAAGGCCGCGAAGGACCCGAAGGCGCTCGGCGTCGGCGACGTCTGGTACACGCGCCAGGACGGCAAGCAGCGCGATCCCGGGATCGAGGGCTTCCTGTTCCCGGCCACCTACGACTTCCCGCCCAACGTCGACGCCGTCGGCGTGCTCAAGCTGATCGTCGCGCGGTTCAACCAGGAGATCGACAAGATCGGGTTCATCGACGGGGTGCAGGCCAACCTGCACATCTCGCCGTTCGAGGCTCTGGTCGCGTCGTCGATCGCGCAGGTCGAGGGGCTCGACAAGGACCAGCCGGGCATCGTGCGCGTGCTGTACAACCGCGTCTACAGCAACAAGTTCCCGTGCAACTGCCTGCAGGTGGACAGCACGGTCAACTACTACCTGCGCATCACCGGCAAGGGCGCCAAGCCCTCGACCGAGCTGCTGATGTCCGAGCTGCACAACAAGAACAATCCGTACAACACGCACGACGTGGCGGGCATGCCGATCGGGCCGATCAGCAACCCGGGCACCAGCGCGCTGAGCGCGGCCGTGAACCCGCCGAAGAGCGACTACTACTTCTTCCTGGCCATCAACACGGCCGGCGACACCGCGTATGCCAAGACGTACCCGGAGTTTCAGAAGCTGTGGGATCAGGCGCAGAAGAACGGCGTGAAGTGATGCGTGCCGCGGTGCTCGGCAAGCCGGTGAGCCACTCGCGCTCACCGGCGATCCACAACGCGGGCTATGCGGCGGCGGGGCTGACCGGCTGGGCGTACACGGCGATCGAGTGCGGCGAGGAGGACCTCGCGGGGCTGGTCGGCTCATTCGGGCCGGAGTGGGCCGGGCTGTCGCTGACCATGCCGCTCAAGGAGGTGGCGCTGAAGGTCGCGGCACTCGTCGACCCCTTCGCGGCGGCGATCGGCGCGGCCAACACGCTGGTGCGCCGGCCGTATGGCTGGCACGCGTACAACACCGATGCTCCCGGCATGGTCCGCGCACTGCTGGAGGCGGGCGTGCCGCGGACGCCGCGGCTGGCGCTGCTCGGCGCGGGCGGCACGGCCCGGGCGGCGATCGCCGCGGCGGCGAGCCTGGCCGCCGACGTGACCGTCTACACCCGGCGGCCGGAGGCGGCCGAGGAACTGCGCCCGGTCGCCGAGGCCCTCGACGTCGAGCTCACCGCGGCGCCGTGGGCCGCCGCCGTTGAGGCCGCCGCGGCGCCGGTGGTCATCTCGACGGTACCGAAGGGGGCCGCCGACCACCTGGCGGTCGCCGACTGGTCGTCCCGCCCGGTGGTCTTCGACGCGATCTACGACCCCTGGCCGACACCGCTCGCGGCGGCGGCACACGCGGCCGGATGCCCGATCGTGTCCGGCCTCGATCTGCTGCTGTGGCAGGCCGTGGACCAGTTCGAGCTCTTCACCGGGGTCAATGCGCCAGTGGGTGAGATGCGTGCGGCCCTGTCCGGGCCGGGTGCGGCCCGCGTGACAGACTGATGACGTGCTGCGTTGGTTGACTGCTGGTGAATCTCATGGCCCGGCGCTCGTCGCGATGCTGGAGGGCGTGCCCGCCGGTATCGAGCTGACGAGCGCGTCTGTGGCGGCTGATCTGGCCCGTCGGCGCCTCGGCTACGGCCGCGGTGCCCGGATGAGCTTCGAGCAGGACGTCGTCGAGTTCATCGGCGGCCTCCGGCACGGGCGCACGCTGGGCAGCCCGGTCGCGATCCGGGTCGGCAACAGCGAGTGGCCCAAGTGGGAGACGGTCATGGCGGCCGACCCGGTAGACCCGCAGGCGCTCGCCGCCCAGGCGCGCAACGCCCCGCTGACCCGGCCCCGGCCCGGCCACGCCGACCTCGCGGGCATGCAGAAGTATGGGCACACCGACGCCCGGCCGATCCTGGAGCGGGCCAGCGCGCGGGAGACCGCGGCGCGGGTCGCGGTCGGCGCGGTCGCCAAGGCGTTGCTGCGCCAGGCCCTCGGCGTGGAGATCGTCTCGCACGTGATCGAGCTCGGCTCGGTCGCCGCGAAGCCCGGGCTGCTGCCCCGCCCGGAGGACTTCGACCGGATCGACGCCGACCCGCTGCGCTGCCTCGACCCGGACGCGAGCGCGCGGATGGTCGAGGAGGTCGACGCGGCCAAGAAGGACGCCGACACGCTCGGCGGGATCGTCGAGGTCCTGGCGTATGGCGTGCCGCCGGGCCTGGGCAGCCACGTGCAGTGGGACCGCAAGCTCGACGCCCGGCTGGCCACGGCGCTCATGTCGATCCAGTCGGTCAAGGGCGTGGAGATCGGGGACGGGTTCACCCAGGCGCGCTCGCGCGGCTCCGTCGCGCACGACGAGATCGTCAACACCCCCGACGGCGTGCGACGGGTCACCGACCGGGCCGGTGGCCTGGAGGGCGGCATCACCAACGGCGAGCCGCTGCGGGTGCGGGCCGCGCTGAAGCCGATCTCCTCGCTCAACCGGGCGCTGCAGACCGTCGACGTGGCCACCGGGGAGCCGGCGACCGCGATCAACCAGCGCTCGGACGTGTGCGCGGTGCCGGCCGGCGGGGTCGTCGCCGAGGCGATGGTGGCGCTGGTGCTGGCCGAGGCCGCGCTGGAGAAGTTCGGCGGCGACTCGGTGGCGGAGATCCGCCGCAACGTCGCCGGATACCTCGACAACCTGGTGATCCGATGAGCCCGCGGGCCGTGCTCGTCGGTGCCCCCGGCGCCGGTAAGACGACGGTGGGGGAGTTGCTGGCGCAGCGGCTCGGGGTCGAGTTTCGCGACATCGACGCCGGCATCGAGGCCGCGGCCGGCAAGCCGATTCCCGAGATCTTCTTCGACGAGGGCGAGGAGCACTTCCGGGCCCTGGAGCGGGCCACGATCGCCGACGCGCTCGAGACGTTCGACGGCGTGCTCGCCCTCGGCGGCGGCGCTGTCCTGGCCGAGCAGACCCGCGAGCGGCTCGCCGGGCACACCGTGGTCTATCTCTCCGTCGAGTTCTCCGACGCGCTGTCGCGGGTCGGCCTCGGGGCCGGACGGCCGCTGCTGGCCCTGAATCCGCGGGCGACGCTCAAGCACCTGCTCGACCAGCGCCGGCCGCTCTATGAGGAGGTGGCGACCGTGACCGTCGTGACGGACGGGCGCACGCCGGAGGAGATCGCCGAGGATCTGGCGGGTCGGCTGTGAAGGACATCGAGGTAGACGGGTATTCCGTAAGGATCGGGCGCGATGTGTACGGGGCGCTGCCCGGCCTATTGAAAGGCGCCAACCAGGTGGCGGTCGTCTTCGCCGGCCCGGTCCGGGAGCACGCCCAGCGGGTGATCCAGGCGCTGGCCGGGTTCGAGGTGCTGCCCATCGAGGTTCCCGACGCCGAGGCCGGCAAGGACATCTCCGTCGCCGCCCGGTGCTGGGACGCCCTCGGCGAGGCCGCGTTCACCCGCTCCGACGCGGTCGTCGGGGTCGGCGGCGGCGCCGTCACCGACCTGGCCGGCTTCGTCGCGGCGTGCTGGCTGCGCGGGGTGCGCCTGGTGACCGTGCCGACCAGCCTGCTGGGCATGGTCGACGCCGCGGTCGGCGGCAAGACCGGCATCAACACCGCGGCCGGAAAGAACCTCGTCGGCTCCTTCTACCCGCCCGCGGGCGTGCTGTGCGACCTCGCCACCCTCGACACGCTGCCCGCCGACGATCTGCTCGCCGGGATGGCCGAGGTGGTCAAGTGCGGGTTCATCGCCGATCCGGCGATCCTGGAGCTGATCGAGGCCGACCCGGAGGCGGCGCTCGACCCGCGCGGCGCGGTCCTCGCCGAACTGGTCGAGCGCTCGGTGGCGGTCAAGGCGCGGGTGGTCTCGGCCGACCTGCGCGAGGGCGGCCTGCGCGAGATCCTCAACTACGGTCACACGCTCGGCCACGCGATCGAGCGGCACGAGCACTACGCGTGGAAGCACGGCCACGCGATCAGCGTCGGGCTGGTCTACGCCGCGGAACTGGGCCGGCTGTCCGGGCGGCTCGAGCCCGCGGTCGCCGAACGGCACCGCGCGGTGCTGGAGCGGCTCGGCCTGCCGGTGTCGTATCCGGCTGGGGCGTGGCCGCAGCTGCACGCGGCGATGCGGGTCGACAAGAAGGCCCGCGGGTCGACGCTGCGCTTCGTGGTGCTCGACGGCCTCGCCGAGCCGGGCACCCTGGCGGGCCCGGCCGACGACCTGCTGCGGGAGGCGTACGCCGCCGTCGCGGTCTGACTAGACCGTGACGGCGGCCGGGACCGAGGCCGTCACGGCGGCCGGGACCGAGGCGGTGACGGTGGGCGGGGCCGAGGCGATGACGGTGGCCGGGACAGGGGCCGGGGGGCGCAGCCGCAGGTACAGCAGGCCCGCCACCGTGCCGAAGACCGCCGCGATCACCGCCTGCGGGTAGCCGGGGGCCCCGGTCGGCAACAGGAACAGGGACAGGCCGACCGAGCCCCACACCGCCGCCCGCGGCACCTGCCGCAGGCCGGCGGCCATCGGCACGAACGCCCACAGCACGTACCACGGGTGCACCACCGGCCCGAGCAGGATGATCGAGCTCAGCGCCAGGCCCAGTCCCGCGATCGGGTTGGGCGCACGCAGCAGCGCCCAGCCCGCGAGCAGGAACCCGGCGACCGCGGCGATCGTGCGGATGATCTGCATCGGCCCGGGCCAGCCGAAGGCGGACAGCAGCATGCCGAGGTCGGTGCTGACCGACAGCCCGTTGCGGACCGAGGTCGGCGTGCGCATCGCACCGATCCAGCCCGTGCTGAGCCCCGAGGCCAGCTGCAGCCCGGCGAGCGCCGCCCCCGTGGTCAGGCCGATGCGAGCCCACGCCTTCGGGTTGAGCACCAGCACCGTCAGCAGGGCCAGCGCGGCGGGGGCCTTGATGAGCGCGGCGGCGCTGATGAGCACGGTGCCGAGCGCGGGGTGGCGGCGTACGGCGGCGTAGATCCCCGCGGTCATCAGCCCGATCATCAGCGCGTCGTTGTGCATGCCGGCCACCAGGTGCAGCAGCACCAGCGGGTTCAGGGCGCCGAACCACAGCGCCCGCTGGACCGGCACCCCGAAGCGCGCCGCGATCCCGGGCAGGCACAGCACCACCAGCGCGACGCCGGCCAGCGCGATCAGCCGGAACGCCAAGACGCCGAACACCACGTGCTCGCCGGTGAGGTTCACCACGGCGGCCGCGGTGCGCAGGAACAGCGGCCCGTACGGCGCCGGCGTGTTCTGCCAGATGTCGGGCACGTCGGCGGCGAAGTGGCCGCCGAGCGCCGACGGGCCGAACTTGTACGAGTCCAGGCCCTCGTGCACCATCGCGCCCTGGGCGAGATAGCTATACACGTCCTGGCTGAACATCGGCGGCACCAGCACGAGCGGGCCGGCCCAGCACAGCAGCGTGCGCACCAGGTCGGCCGGGCGCTGCTCGTCGAGGGTGCTTCGCAGTCGCAACCACGCGCCGCACAGCAGCGCGAGACCGACGTAGGCGCAGGCGATCGGCACCGGTGGGAAGGCGCGTAACTCACGGATCAGCGGCCAGTTCGCGAACGGGTCCCGCTGGGGAAGCGCCCCGGCGGCGAGCCCGGACAGCGCGATCGCGACTGATCCGGCGAAGCCCAGAGTACGGTTGAGGAGGTCCGGTCTTCCCACCCCGGCACGCTGGCAGAGCTAGGTGTACAGCAGGTGAACGACAGGTGAACTGAGCCCTGTTCGTCCGGTACACTGTTCCGGGCCTTTTTCTGGTTCCCGGTACAATCACCGGGCCTTTTCCCGCACCGGCGGCCAACGGCGCCGCTCGGGACCAAATCTTCCCGGTCTGCAGGCCGGCAGTGACGAAAGTGACGTCAAACCACATGGCAACCACGAACGACCTGAAGAACGGCCTGGTGCTCAACCTCGACGGTGACCTGTGGGCCGTCGTGGAGTTCCAGCATGTCAAGCCGGGCAAGGGTGGCGCGTTCGTGCGGACCACCCTCAAGAACGTGCTCTCCGGCAAGGTGGTCGACCGCACGTTCAACGCCGGGACCAAGGTCGAAACCGCGACGGTCGACAAGCGCACGATGCAGTACCTCTACGCCGACGGCGAGGACTTCGTGTTCATGGATCTGGACACGTTCGACCAGATCACCGTCCCCGGCGGCACCGTCGGCGAGGCGAGCAAGTTCCTGCTCCCCGAGGCCGAGGTGATCGTGGCCACCCACGAGGACGCGCCGCTCTACGTCGAGCTGCCGACCTCGGTGATCCTCGAGGTCACCTACACCGAGCCGGGCCTGCAGGGCGACCGCTCCACCGGCGGCACCAAGCCGGCCACGGTGGAGACCGGCGCCACGGTCAACGTGCCGTTGTTCATCTCGACCGGCGAGAAGATCAAGGTCGACACCCGCGACAGCCGTTACCTGGGCCGGGCGTGACCAGTTCCAGCGGCTCCTTCCTGGGCGGTGACGTCACCGCCCAGATGACGGCGCGGCGCAAGGCACGCAAGCGCGCCCTCGACGTGCTCTACCAGGCCGACCTGCGCGGGGAGCCGCGAGGGTCGGTGCTGGCCGCCTACGTGGCCAACCTGGAGGAGCCCCGGCCCAGCTACCTGCCGTACACGGTCCAGTTGGTCGAGGGCGTCGAGAGCCACGCGGCGCGCATCGACGAGCTGCTGTCGAGCTACGCCGAGGGCTGGACGCTGGAGCGGATGCCGGTCGTGGACCGTAACCTCGCCCGCATCGCCGTCTACGAACTGCTCTACAACGACGAGATCGACAACCCGGTGGCGATCACCGAGGCGGTCGAGCTCGCCGAGACGCTCTCCACCGACGACTCGCCGCGCTTCCTCAACGGCATCCTCGGCCGCATCGCCGACTACGCCACCTGAGCCGCACGCAGACACGCGGAAGGGCCGCGCCCGGGGGCGCGGCCCTTCCGTCTGCCCGAGATCAGCTCTGGAACAGGCTGCGCGGGTCGGTGACCAGCACGCCGTGCTCGTTGAGCCGCTCGACCAGGCCCGACGGCGACGCGTCATAGACGATCGCCAGGGCGCGCAGGTCGTCGGCGCGAATCGACAGCACGCGGCCGTTGTAGTCGCCCCGCTGCTGCTGGATCGCGCGGGCGTAGCGGGCGACGTAGGCGAGATCCTCGGCGCCGGCGTCGTAGAGGCGCTCCAGGTCGAGGACGATCTTGTTGGTGGGCTCGTGGCGCACTCCACTGCCCTCGGGCAGGAGCTCGGCGACGGGCACGCGGTAGAACTCGGCCAGCTCGGCCAGGCGAGAGACGGTGACGGCACGGTCGCCACGCTCATACGACCCGACGACGACGGCCTTCCAGCGCCCTGCCGACTTCTCCTCGACACCCTGCAGAGACAGCCCCTGCTGCTGCCGAATGGAGCGCAGGCGAGCACCAAGGGACTTGGCGTACTCAGACGGCATACGGACACTCCCAGTCACTGGCCTGAGGGGTTTCCCCAGCGATCGCTACGGAGCGTGACCGTAACTGGCTCGCGACGCGCGGTCAAGTGGGCGACACCCTTCCGTTGCCCTGGTCAGGCCGGTTGTTAGGGTAGTCCGAAGCTTGTCCAAAGTTCGACGTCCTTTAACGACCCGTCCGGTGAGGCGGGGAAGGGGGTCTGGTTTTGTCGTCTCCGACAACCGGCACTGAACTGGGAAAAACCATCCTAACGGCGGCGGATGTCGCCCGGGTGGTGGACCGGATTGCCCATCAGATCCTGGAAAAGACGTCCGGTGCGGCCGAAACGGTGCTGTTGGGCATACCTACACGTGGCGTACCGCTGGCTCGCCGCCTGGCCGCCCGGATAGCCGCTTTCGAGGGCTTCGACATTCCGGTCGGTGTGTTGGACATCACGCTGTATCGGGACGATCTACGCCTGCAGGCGACCCGTGCGGTGGGTCACACCGAGATCCCCCCGGGCGGCCTCGACGGGCGCCGCGTCATCCTCGTCGACGACGTGTTGTTCTCCGGGCGGACCGTGCGGGCCGCGCTCGACGCGCTGAAGGACCTCGGCCGCCCGCGCGCCGTCCAGCTGGCCGTCCTCGTCGACCGGGGCCACCGCGAGCTGCCGATCCGGGCGGACTACGTGGGCAAGAACATCCCGACCTCGATCGAGGAGAGCGTGCGGGTGCTGACGGCCGAGATCGACGGCACGGACTCCGTCCTGATCAAGACCAAGGGGGACCGGGCATGATCAAACATCTGCTGGGCGCGGCCGACCTCGACGCGCCCACCGCCACCCTGGTGCTGGACACCGCCGAGGAGATGGCGAGCCTGGCGGCCCGGGAGGTCAAGAAGCTGCCCACGCTGCGCGGCCGGACCGTGGTCAACCTCTTCTACGAGGACTCCACCCGCACCCGGATCTCCTTCGAGGCCGCGGCCAAGCGCCTGTCCGCCGACGTCATCAACTTCTCCGCCAAGGGCTCCAGCGTCTCCAAGGGCGAAAGCCTCAAGGACACGGCGCTCACCCTGCAGGCGATGGGCGCCGACGCCGTGGTGATCCGCCACCCGGCCAGCGGCGCGCCGCACCGGCTGGCCAACTGGGTCGACGGCAGCGTGGTCAACGCCGGCGACGGCACCCACGAGCACCCGACCCAGGCGCTGCTGGACGCCTATACGATGCGCAGCCGCCTCAAGCGCCTGGCCGGACTCAACGTCACCATCGTCGGTGACGTGCTGCACTCCCGGGTCGCCCGCTCCAACGTGCAGCTGCTGCACACGCTCGGCGCGAAGGTGACGCTCGTGGCGCCGCCCACGCTGCTGCCCGTGGGCGTGGCCGCCTGGCCGGCCGCGACCTGCTACGACCTCGACGCGGTCGTGCCGGACTCCGACGTCGTCATGATGCTGCGGGTCCAGCGGGAGCGGATGAACCAGGCGTACTTCCCGTCCGAGCGCGAGTACTCCCGCCGCTACGGCTTCGACGTGCCCCGCATGCGCCGCCTGCCGGAGCACGCGATCGTCATGCACCCCGGCCCGATGAACCGCGGCATGGAGATCTCGCCCGAGGTGGCCGACTCCGCCCGCTCCACGATCGTTGAACAGGTCGCCAACGGCGTCTCCGTGCGCATGGCGGTCCTCTACCTGCTGCTGGGAGGCAAGTCGTGAGCGAGACGAGCTTGCCGTTGCCCAGCAGCCCAGCGACCAGGAGGCAAGTCGTGAGCGAGGAGCGAGCTTGCGAGCCCCGCAGTCCACGACCAGGAGAGACAGCATGAAGATCGAGGGCACCAGCGTCGGGGAGATCACCGTCGAGGACGGCGTCATCGTCGCGATCGACCCGGCGAAGAAGGGCGACCGGATCGCGCTGCCCGGCCTCGTCGACCTGCACACCCACCTGCGCGAGCCCGGCCGCGAGGACGCCGAGACCGTCGAGTCCGGCTCCCGGGCCGCCGCGCTGGGCGGCTACACCGCGGTCTGTGCGATGGCCAACACCTCGCCGGTCGCCGACACCGCCGGCGTGGTCGAGCAGGTCTGGCGGCTGGGGCGGGAGGCCGGGCTGGTCGACGTCCAGCCGGTCGGCGCGGTCACCGTCGGCCTGGGCGGCGAGCAGCTCGCCGAGCTCGGCGCGATGGCCGACTCCGCCGCCCGGGTGCGGGTCTTCTCCGACGACGGGCACTGCGTGGCCGACCCGCGGCTCATGCGGCGGGCGCTGGAATACGTCAAGGCCTTCGACGGCGTCATCGCCCAGCACGCCGAGGAGCCGCGGCTGACCACCGGCGCGCAGATGAACGAGGGCGAGGTCGCCGCGCGCCTCGGGCTCACCGGCTGGCCGGCCGTCGCCGAGGAGGCGATCATCGCCCGGGACGTGCTGCTGGCCGGCCACGTCGGCGCCCGTCTGCACATCTGCCACGTCTCCACCGCGGGCAGCGTGGAGCTGATCCGCTGGGCGAAGTCGAAGGGCTGGCGGGTCACCGCCGAGGTCACCCCGCACCACCTGCTGCTGACCGAGGAGCGGGCTACGCAGTACGACCCGGTCTTCAAGGTCAACCCGCCGCTGCGCACCGAGGCCGACGTGCTGGCGCTGCGCGCGGGCCTGCTGGACGGCACGATCGACTGCGTCGCCACCGACCACGCCCCGCACAGCGTGGAGGACAAGGAGTGCGAGTGGGCCTACGCCCGGCCCGGCATGCTCGGCCTGGAGACGGCGCTCGCGATCGTGGTGCAGACCATGGGCCCGCGCTGGGACCGCATCGCCGAGTGGATGTCCGCGGCGCCGGCGCGCATCGCCGGGCTGTCCGGGCAGGGCGCAGCGCTCGCCGTCGGCGCGCCGGCCAACATCGCGATCTTCGACCCGGGCGTGCGCTGGACCGTGGACCCCACGGCGCTGGCCAGCCGCTCCAGGAACACCCCCTACGCCGGAATGGAGCTGCGCGGCCGCATCGATGCGACCTATCTGCGCGGCGAGCCGACGGTACTGAACGGAAAGGCGGCACGGTGAAGCCCAGAGAGGCCCTGCTCGTCCTGGAGGACGGGCGCACGTTTCAGGGGGAGGCGTTCGGCGGCATCGGAGAGGCGTTCGGCGAGGCCGTCTTCAACACCGGCATGACCGGCTACCAGGAGACGCTGACCGACCCCTCCTACCACCGCCAGGTGGTCGTGCAGACCGCGCCGCAGATCGGCAACACCGGCGTCAACGGCGAGGACGACGAGTCGGACCGGATCTGGGTCGCCGGCTACGTGGTGCGCGACCCGTCCCGCTCGTACTCCAACTGGCGCGCCACCGGCAGCCTGCAGGACCGCCTCGCCGAGCAGGGCGTGGTCGGCATCAGCGGCATCGACACCCGGGCCCTCACCCGGCATCTGCGCGAGCGCGGCGCCATGCGGGTCGGGGTGTCCAGCGTGGACGACGACCGCGAGGCGTTGCTCGAGCGGGTGCGCAGGCAGCCGGAGATGCTCGGCGCCGACCTGTCCGCCGAGGTGACGACGCCGCAGCGGTATACCGTGCCGGCGCAGGGCGAGCACCGGCTGACGGTCGCCGCGATCGACCTCGGGATCAAGCGCAACGTGCCGCGCCGGCTCGCGGCCCGGGGCGTGACCACCCACGTGCTACCCGCCTCGGCGACCCTGCAGGACGTGCGGGACCTCGCCGCGGACGCGGTCTTCTTCTCGCCCGGCCCGGGCGACCCCGCCACGGCGGACGGCCCGGTGGCCCTGGCGAAGGCCGTCCTGGCCGCCCGGATCCCGCTGTTCGGGATCTGCTTCGGCAGCCAGATCCTCGGCCGGGCGCTGGGGTTCGGCACCTACAAGCTCGGGTACGGCCACCGCGGCATCAACCAGCCGGTGCTCGACCGCACCACCGGCAAGGTCGAGGTGACCAGCCACAACCACGGCTTCGCGGTCGACGCCCCGCTCGACGGGCGGGTGCAGACCGAGTTCGGCGCGGTGGAGGTGAGCCACGTCTGCCTCAACGACAACGTTGTCGAGGGCCTGCGCTGCCTGGACGTGCCGGCCTTCACCGTGCAATACCACCCGGAGGCGGCCGCGGGGCCGCACGACGCGGACTACCTGTTCGATCGATTCGCGGAGCTGATCCAGACCAATGCCTAAGCGGACCGACATCCAGCACGTCCTCGTCATCGGCTCCGGCCCGATCGTCATCGGCCAGGCGTGCGAGTTCGACTATTCCGGCACCCAGGCCTGCCGCGTGCTGCGCGCCGAGGGCCTGCGGGTCAGCCTGGTCAACAGCAACCCGGCGACCATCATGACCGACCCCGAGTTCGCCGACGCCACCTACGTCGAGCCGATCACGCCGGAGTTCGTCGAGCAGGTCATCGCTCGCGAGCGGCCCGACGCGCTGCTCGCCACGCTGGGCGGGCAGACGGCGCTCAACACCGCCGTGGCGCTGCACGAGTCCGGCGTGCTGAGCAAGTACGGCGTGGAGCTGATCGGCGCCGACATCGACGCGATCCGTCGCGGCGAGGACCGGCAGCTGTTCAAGGACATCGTCGCCCAGGCGGGCGGCGAGACGCCGCGCTCGCGGGTCTGTCACTCCATGGAGGAGGTGCACGCGACCGTCGCCGAGCTCGGGCTGCCGGTCGTGATCCGCCCCTCGTTCACCATGGGCGGCCTCGGCTCCGGCATGGCGCACACCCCGGAGGACCTCGACCGGCTGGCCGGCGGCGGGCTGGCGGCCTCCCCGGTGCACGAGGTGCTCATCGAGGAGAGCGTGCTCGGCTGGAAGGAGTACGAGCTCGAGCTCATGCGCGACAAGCACGACAACGTCGTGGTCGTGTGCTCGATCGAGAACGTCGACGCGATGGGCGTGCACACCGGCGACTCGGTGACCGTGGCGCCGGCGATGACGCTCACCGACGTGGAGTACCAGCGGCTGCGCGACCTCGGCATCGCCGTGCTGCGCGAGGTCGGGGTCGACACCGGCGGCTGCAACATCCAGTTCGCCGTGCACCCGGGCACCGGCCGGCTCGTGGTGATCGAGATGAACCCGCGGGTGTCGCGCTCCAGCGCCCTGGCCAGCAAGGCGACCGGCTTCCCGATCGCGAAGATCGCGGCGAAGCTGGCCATCGGCTACACCCTCGACGAGATCCCCAACGACATCACCCTCAAGACGCCGGCCGCCTTCGAGCCGTCGCTGGACTACGTCGTGGTGAAGATCCCGCGGTTCGCCTTCGAGAAGTTCCCCGGCGCCGACCCCGAGCTGACCACGACGATGAAGTCGGTCGGCGAGGCGATGTCGCTGGGCCGCACGTTCGCCGAGGCCCTCGGCAAGGCGATGCGCTCGCTGGAGACGAAGGCCGCGGGCTTCTGGACGACGCCGGACAAGAGCGAGCAATCGGTCCTGTCCGATCTGCGCACTCCGCACGACGGGCGGCTCTACACCGCCGAGCTCGCCCTGCGGCAGGGGCACACGGTGGCGGAGGTCGCCGAGGCCTCCGGCTTCGATCCGTGGTTCGTCGACCAGCTCGCCGCGCTGGTGGAGCTGCGCGCCGAGATCATCGCCGCGGCCGTGCTCGACAGGGCGCTGCTGCGCCGGGCCAAGCGGGCCGGCCTGTCCGACCGGCAGATCGCCGCGCTGCGCCCGGAGTTCGCCGGCGAGGACGGCGTGCGCACGCTGCGCCACCGCCTCGGGCTGCGGCCCGTGTACAAGACCGTGGACACCTGCGCGGCCGAGTTCGCCGCCGGCACGCCGTACCACTACAGCACCTACGAGGACGAGACCGAGGTCACCCCGTCGGACCGGCCGAAGGTGATCATCCTCGGCTCCGGGCCCAACCGCATCGGCCAGGGCATCGAGTTCGACTACTCGTGCGTGCACGCGGTCATGGCGCTGCGCGGCAAGGGCTACGAGACCGTCATGGTCAACTGCAACCCGGAGACGGTCTCCACCGACTACGACACGGCCGACCGGCTGTACTTCGAGCCGCTGACGTTCGAGGACGTGCTCGAGGTCTTCCACGCCGAGGACAGCTCCGGGCGCGAGGCGGGCGGCCCCGGCGTGGTGGGCGTGATCGTGCAGCTGGGCGGGCAGACGCCGCTCGGCCTGGCCGAGCGCCTCGAGGGCGCCGGCGTGCCGATCGTGGGCACCTCGCCGGCCGCCATCGACCTCGCCGAGGACCGCGGGCTGTTCGGCCGGCTGCTGACCGAGGCCGGGCTGCGCTCGCCCGCGCACGGCACCGCGACCACGTTCCCGGAGGCGAAGCTGATCGCCGACGAGATCGGCTACCCGGTGCTCGTGCGCCCGTCGTACGTGCTCGGCGGGCGGGGCATGGAGATCGTCTACGACGAGCCGACGCTGCGCGACTACATCGGCCGCGCCACCGAGATCTCCCCGGCGCATCCGGTGCTCGTCGACCGCTTCCTCGACGACGCCATCGAGATCGACGTCGACGCGCTGTGCGACGCCACCGGCGAGGTGTACCTCGGCGGCGTGATGGAGCACATCGAGGAGGCCGGCATCCACTCCGGCGACTCCTCGTGCGCGTTGCCGCCGATCACGCTGGCCGCGGTACACCTGGCGGAGGTGCGCCGCTACACCGTGGCCATCGCCCGCGGGATCGGGGTGCGTGGCCTGCTCAACGTGCAGTACGCGCTGAAGGACGACGTGCTGTACGTGCTGGAGGCCAACCCGCGCGCCTCCCGCACGGTGCCGTTCGTGTCGAAGGCGACGGCGGTACCGCTGGCCAAGGCCGCCGCCCGCATCGCGCTCGGCGCCACCATCGCCGAACTGCGCGCGGAGGGGCTGCTGCCGGCCGAGGGCGACGGCGGCGCGCTGCCCGAGCACGCGCCGATCGCGGTCAAGGAGGCGGTGCTGCCCTTCAAGCGGTTCCGCACCGCCGAGGGCAAGGGCGTGGACAACCTGCTCGGCCCGGAGATGAAGTCCACGGGCGAGGTGATGGGCATCGACCCGTCCTTCGGGCACGCGTTCGCCAAGTCACAGGCGGCCGCCTACGGCTCCCTGCCGACCTCCGGCACGGTGCTGGTGACCGTCGCCAACCGGGACAAGCGCGGGATCGTGTTCCCGGTCAAGCGCCTCGCCGACCTCGGCTTCGCGATCGTGGCCACGGCCGGCACCGGGGAGGTGCTGCGCCGCTACGGCGTGGCCTGCGAGATCGTGCCCAAGCACTTCGAGGGGGACGGTGACCGTGACGCGGTCTCGCTCATCGCCTCGGGCGCGGTCGACCTCGTCATCAACACGCCGCAGGGCTCCAGTGGCCGCCAGGACGGCTACGAGATCCGCAGCGCGGCCGTGGTGAGCGACACCCCGTGCATCACGACCCTGCCGGGCGCGGCGGCGGCCGTGATGGGCATCGAGGCACTCATCCGGGGCGAGATGTCGGTGCGGCCGCTGCAGGAGCTGCACGCGGCCCTGCGGGAAGCCAGGTGAGCCTCTACGAGCGGGTGATCCGCCCGGTCCTGTTCCGGTTCGGCGGTGGTGACGCCGAGTCGGTGCACGAGCGGACCCTGCGAATGCTGGCGCGGGTGCCCCGGGCGCGCCGAGCGTACAGCCCGCCCGGGGCGGGCCGCACGGTGTTCGGGGTCGACTTCCCCAACCCGGTCGGCCTCGCCGCCGGCATGGACAAGGACGGCCGGGCGCTGGGCGCCTGGCCGCGGCTCGGCTTCGGCTTCGTCGAGGTCGGCACCGTCACCCGGCACGCCCAGCCGGGCAACGAGCGGCCGCGGCTGTTCCGCCTGCCCGAGCACGAGGCGATCGTCAACCGCATGGGGTTCAACAACGCCGGCGCCGCCGCGCTCGCGGCCCGGCTGCGCGCCTCCATCGACGCGCATGGACCGCTGCCGGTGCCACTGGGCATCAGCCTGGGTAAATCGAAGGTGACCCCGCTGACCGGCGCCGTCGAGGACTACGTGCACAGCTTCCGGCTGCTGCACGGCCTGGGCTCCTACTTCGCCGTCAACGTCAGCTCGCCGAACACGCCCGGTCTGCGCGAGCTGCAGGACAAGGCACACCTGTCGGCCCTGCTGGGCGCGCTGCGCGCCGAGGCGCAGGCGCTGGGCGGGCAGGCGCCGATCCTGGTGAAGGTCGCGCCCGACCTCACCGACTCGGCGTTGGGCGAACTGCTCGACGTCTGCCTCCGCCTGGGCGTGGCCGGGCTCATCGCGACCAACACCACCATCGGGCGCCCCGGGGTGGACACGGGCGAGGCCGGCGGGCTCAGCGGCCGGCCGCTCGCCCCGCGGGCGCTGGAGGTCGTGCGGTTCGTGGCCAAGGAGAGCGGGCTGCCGGTGATCGGCGTGGGCGGGATCACCCGGCCGGAGGACGCGCAGCGCATGTTCGAGGCGGGCGCCGCGCTGGTCCAGCTGTACACCGGCCTCATCTACCACGGCCCCGGCCTCGTCCGGGCCGTCGCAGCGACGAGGAGCATGTCGTGACCGAACCGTTCGGGGCCCGCCTGCGGGCCGCCATGGACTCGCTGGGGCCGCTGTGCGTGGGCATCGACCCCCACCCGTCCCTGCTGGCCTCCTGGGGCCTCTCCGACGACGTCGATGGCCTGGAACGGTTCGGTCGTACGGTGGCAGAGGCCCTGGCCGGACGGGTCGCGGCGGTCAAGCCCCAGTCCGCCTTCTTCGAGCGTTTCGGCTCCAGGGGCATCGCGGTCCTCGAGTCGGTTATCCGACAGTTGAGGGAGGCCGGAAGCCTGGTGATCCTGGACGTCAAGCGGGGCGACATCGGGTCAACGGCCGCCGCGTACGCCGACGCCTACCTCGATCCGGCCGCCCCGCTGTGCGCCGACGCGATCACGGTGAGCCCATACCTCGGCTTCGGCTCGCTGCGCCCGATCATCGACAAAGCCCAGCAGAACGGGCTCGGGGCGTTCGTCCTGGCGCTCACCTCCAATCCCGAGGGCGCGGCCGTCCAGCGGGCCGTCGCGGCCGACGGGCGGACCGTCGCGCAGACCATCATTGACGAGATTTCGCAGGTCAACGCGGGTGCTAGCCCTATGGGGAGCGTCGGTGTGGTGATCGGGGCGACCGTCGGGCCGACCGGGCACGAGCTGATCAACCTCAATGGACCGATCCTCGCGCCGGGTCTCGGCGCACAGGGCGGGCGGGCCGAGGATCTTCGCGACGTCTTCGGCGCCGCGATCGGGTGGGTCCTGCCGTCGTGGTCCCGGGAGGTCCTCGCGGCGGGTCCGGATTTGGCCGCGTTGCGCGCCGCCGCGGACCGCGCGCGTGAATCCTGTGCGTCCGCAATTGCGATCACTGCGTAATCGTCGAATCTTCACAAGCTGTCGATCTTGTCATCCCACGTTGCCGAAATGGCTTCTGACCGCTAGTTTTCCCCGCGCTAGACCATTAACACTTTTTCAAGGGACCTGAGGAGACCTGGTGCCGCTCCCGACACTGAGCCCGGAACAGCGCGCGGCCGCTTTGGAAAAGGCGGCTGAGATCCGCAAGGCTCGCGCTGAGCTGAAGGAGCAACTCAAGCAGGGCAAGACGACGCTTGCTGCCGTGATCGATCGTGCGGAAGCCGACGATGTCGTCGGCAAGCTGAAGGTCTCGGCCGTGCTCCAGGCGATGCCCGGCATCGGCAAGATCCGCGCAACGCAGATCATGGAGAAGCTGAAGATCGCCGAGAGCCGCCGCCTGCGCGGCCTGGGCGACCAGCAGCGTAAGGCTCTGCTCGGGGAGTTCGCCGGCGGCAAGTGACCCGCCCGGCGGTCCCCCCGGACCGGTTGCAATGACTCGACGCGCTCGGACCTCGGTCCGGGCGCGTCGGCGTTGTCGCAGCTCTGGTAAGGTTGTCAGGTTCGTGAGCTGTCAATTGCGAAAGTTTTGAGGTTGTATCCGTGGCCGGAACCGTGGCAGACCCGCAGGGGATCACCAACCCGCCGATCGACGAGCTGCTGGAAAAGACGACGTCGAAGTACGCCTTGGTGATTTTCGCGGCGAAGCGTGCCCGTCAGGTCAATGCCTACTACAGCCAGCTGGGCGAGGGGCTCCTCGAATACGTGGGCCCGCTCGTGGAGACCACGCCGCAGGAGAAGCCGCTCTCCATCGCCCTGCGCGAGATCAACAGCGGGCTGCTGACCGCCGAGCGCATCGACGAGACACCCTGAGCGAGATGACCGACCGCCACGCCGGGGACCACCCCCGGGTAGTTCTCGGCGTGGCCGGTGGCATCGCCGCCTACAAGGCTTGCGAGCTGTTGCGACTGCTGACCGAGTCGGGCCACCGGGTGCGGGTCGTGCCCACCGCCTCGGCACTCGCCTTCGTCGGCGAGGCCACCTGGGCGGCGCTGTCCGGCCAGCCGGTGAGCACCGACGTCTGGACCGGCGCCCACGAGGTGCCGCACGTCCGCCTCGGCCGCGAGGCCGACCTCGTCGTCGTCGCCCCGGCCACCGCCGACCTGCTCGCCAAGGCCGCCACCGGCCTGGCCGACGACCTGCTCACGAACACGTTGCTCACGGCCCGGTGCCCGGTCCTGTTCGCGCCGGCCATGCACACCGAGATGTGGGAGCACCCGGCGACCAGCGCCAACGTCGCCACCCTGCGCTCCCGCGGCGCCGTGGTGCTGGAGCCCGCCGTCGGGCGGCTCACCGGCGCCGACACCGGCAAGGGGCGGTTGCCCGAGCCGGCCGAGATCTTCGCCGCCGCCACCCGGCTGCTGCGCCGGGGCCTGGCAGGTGCCGGGGCCGACCTGGCGGGCCGGCACGTCGTGGTCACCGCCGGTGGCACGCGCGAGCCGATCGACCCGGTGCGCTTCATCGGCAACCGGTCCTCGGGCAAGCAGGGATACGCGATCGCCCGCGCGGCCGTCGCCCGCGGTGCCCGGGTCACGCTCATCGCCGCCAACGTGGCGCTGCCCGACCCGGCCGGCGCCGACGTGGTGCGGGTCGAGACGACCGAGCAGCTGCGGGTGGCCGTCGTGACCGCCGCGAAGGCCGCCGACGCCGTGATCATGGCCGCCGCGCCGGCCGACTTCCGGCCCGCGTCCTTCACCGCTAGCAAGATCAAGAAGGTGGATGGCGCGGCCCCCGGGCTTGAGCTGGTCACCAATCCCGACATCGCCGCCGAGCTGGGTGCGGCCAAAGCCGACGGTCAGGTGCTCGTCGCCTTCGCGGCCGAGACCACCGACCTGGACACCGCCCTGGACACCGCCCGGGAGAAGATGCTGCGCAAGCGCGCAGACCTCATCGTGGTCAATGAGGTCGGTGTGGACAAGACGTTCGGCTCCGAGCGCAACCAGGCGGTGATCCTCGGCGCCGAGGGTGGCCGTGACGCATTGCCCGAACTGTCCAAAGACGACCTTGCTGATAGGATTTTGGATCGAGTGGTCGACCGTTTTGCCTGATCGAAGCGGGGAAGGTGTGGTGTGTCGCCGAGTTCGCGGCCGGGCCGACGCTCGATACATGCCCGTAGGTCGTACACTCTGGCACAACATCAGTTAATCGATCGCTGTAACCCTGAGGAGCACCATTGGCACGCCGCCTGTTCACGTCAGAGTCGGTCACCGAAGGTCATCCCGACAAGATCGCCGATCAGATCAGTGACGGCGTCCTCGATGCGCTCCTCACTCAGGACGCGCGCAGCCGAGTGGCCGTCGAGACGCTCATCACGACCGGTCAGGTCCACGTCGCGGGTGAGGTGACCACGACCGCCTACGCCGACATCGCCAAGATCGTCCGCGAGACGATCCTGGGCATCGGCTACGACTCCTCCAAGAAGGGCTTCGACGGCGCCTCCTGCGGCGTGAGCGTGTCGATCGGCTCCCAGTCGCCGGACATCGCGCAGGGCGTGGACTCCGCGATCGAGGTTCGCGAGGGCGCCGGCGGCGACGCCCTCGACCTGCAGGGCGCCGGCGACCAGGGCATGATGTTCGGCTTCGCGTGCAGCGAGACGCCGGAGCTCATGCCGCTGCCGATCGCCCTGGCCCACCGCCTGGCCCGGCGCCTGTCCGCGGTGCGCAAGGACGGCACGATCCCCTACCTGCGGCCTGATGGCAAGACCCAGGTCACCATCGAGTATGACGGGCTGCGCCCGGTGCGCCTGCACACCGTCGTGGTGTCCAGCCAGCACGCCCCGGACATCTCGCTCGACTCGCTGCTGACCCCGGACGTGCGCGAGCACGTCATCGCCCCCGAGCTCGAGGGCCTGGGCCTGGAGACCGACGGATACCGCCTGCTGGTCAACCCGACCGGCCGCTTCGAGATCGGCGGCCCGATGGGTGACGCCGGCCTCACCGGTCGCAAGATCATCGTCGACACCTACGGCGGCTACGCCCGCCACGGCGGCGGTGCCTTCTCCGGCAAGGACCCGTCCAAGGTCGACCGCTCCGCCGCCTACGCGACGCGCTGGGTCGCCAAGAACGTCGTCGCCGCCGGCCTGGCCGAGCGCTGCGAGGTCCAGGTCGCCTACGCCATCGGCAAGGCGCACCCGGTCTCGCTGTTCGTCGAGACCTTCGGCACCGAGGTCGTGCCGGTCGAGCGCATCGAGAAGGCCATCAACGAGGTCTTCGACCTGCGCCCCGCCGCGATCATCCGCGACCTCGACCTGCTCAAGCCCGTCTACCAGCAGACCGCCGCCTACGGTCACTTCGGCCGCGAGCTGCCCGGCTTCACGTGGGAGCAGGCTTCGCGCACGTCCGAGCTGAAGTCCGCCGCCGGCGCCTGACGCTCACCCGCACTGCGACGTTGGCCGATCAGACCGGATCCCGGATTGATCGGCCAACGCCATTCTTGGAAGCCTCGGATGATCGATCGGAGCCTATTGAGCCGGCGCTGTTCCCCGAGTCGGAGCTGAAGCCGCGCGCCGCCGCCGA
Organism: Dactylosporangium sp. NPDC051484; assembly: GCF_040689395.1. Taxonomy (NCBI): domain Bacteria; kingdom Bacillati; phylum Actinomycetota; class Actinomycetes; order Micromonosporales; family Micromonosporaceae; genus Dactylosporangium; species Dactylosporangium sp. NPDC051484. The sequence continues at coordinate 134,682 of NZ_JBFAZX010000018.1, forward strand.
ACGCATTGCCGGAAATGCCGGGGGACGGGCCCGCGCCGCCCGCGCCACCGCCCCCGCGAAACGCGCCGCCGACGAATTCCCGGTCGCCCGCGTCTGCGTCGACAGCCCCCTGCCGCACCTCGACCGGCCCTTCGACTATCTCGTCCCGCACTCCGCCGCGGACACCGCGCTGCCCGGCACCCGGGTGCGCGTCCGCTTCGCCGGCCAGCTCGTCGACGGCTTCGTCCTTGAGCGCACCGCGGCCTCCGAGCACGACGGCAAACTGCTGTTCCTCGAGCGCTGCGTCTCCGGCGAGGTCGTGCTCACCCCGCCGGTCGCCCGGCTCGCCCGGGAGATCGCCGACCGCTACGCCGGCACCCTCTCCGACGTGCTGCGCCTCGCCGTGCCGCCCCGCCACGCCAAAGCCGAGGCCGAGGCCGCTTCGCCGGCCCCTCCCGCCACGGCCCCGCCCGGCCCTCTCGTTCGGGGCGGCTGGCCGCGGTACACGGCCGGCGCCGCCCTGTTGCGCGCGCTCTCCGACGGGCGGATGCCCCGCGCCGTGTGGACCGCACTGCCCGGCGAGGACTGGCCGGCGCGCCTCGCCGAGGCCGCCGCGACCTGCCTCGCCGCCGGGCGCGGCGCGCTCATCGTGGTCGCCGACGCCCGCGACCTCGACCGGCTCGACGCGGCCCTGCTGCGGGTGCTCGGCGGGCCCGGTCACCACGTGGCGCTCTCCGCCGCGCTCGGGCCCGCCGAGCGCTACCGCCGGTTCCTGGCCGCCGCCCGCGGTACCGCCCGGATCGTCATCGGCACGCGGGCCGCCGCGTTCGCCCCGGTCGCTGGCCTCGGCCTGGTCGCGATCTGGGATGACGGCGACGACCTGCACAGCGAGCCGCGGGCGCCCTATCCGCACGCCCGGCAGGTCCTGCTGGCCCGCGCCGAGCAGGAGCGCTGCGCGGCGATCGTGGGCGGCTTCGGGCGCACGGCGGAGGCCCAGCAGCTGGTGGAGACCGGCTGGGCGATCGAGGTCAGCGCAGCCCGCGACGAGCTGCGCCGGTGCATGCCCCGGGTGCTCACCGTGGGCGAGCACGAGCGCGCCCGCGACCCGCAGGCGGCCGCCGCGCGCCTGCCCTCCGTCGCGTGGCGGGCCGCCCGCGAGGCCCTGGCCGGCGGTGCCCCCGTTCTCATCCAGGTGCCCCGCCGCGGCTACCTGCCCGCCGTGTCCTGCGCGGACTGCTACACCCCCGCCCGCTGCGCCCACTGCTCCGGCCCGCTCGCCCTGCCCGCCGCCGACGGCGTGCCGATGTGCCGCTGGTGCGGCCGCCCGGCCGCGGGCCACGCCTGTCCCGAGTGCGGCGGCCGCCGCCTGCGCGCCGCTGTCGTCGGCGCCCGCCGTACCGCGGAGGAGCTCGCCCGCGCCTTCCCGGACACCACCGTGCGCACCTCCGGCCGCGACGAGGTCCTGACCTCGATACCGCGCGAGCCCGCCCTCGTCGTCTGCACCCCTGGCGCCGAGCCCCTCGCCGACGGCGGCTACGGCGCCGTGCTGCTCCTGGACGCGTGGGCCTTCCTCACCCGCGCCGACCTGCGGGGCACGGAGGAGGCGCTGCGGCGCTGGTTCGCGGCCGCGGCGCTGGCCCGCCCCGGCGCCCCCGTGGTCGTCGTCGCCGACGGCGGCCTGGTCGCCGTGCAGGCCCTGCTGCGCTTCGACCCGGCCTGGCTGGCCGCGCGCGAGCTCGCCGACCGCCGTGAGCTGGGCTTCCCGCCGGCGACGCGGATCGCGGCGCTGACCGGCCCGCCGGCGGCGGTGGCGGAACTGCTGTCGCTGGCCGAGCTGCCGCCGGGCGCGGAGGTGCTGGGCCCGGTGCCGGCCGCCGACGGGCAGGAGCGCATGCTCGTGCGCACGGCCCGCTCGGCGGGCAAGGCCCTGGCGCTGTCGCTGAAGGCGGCGGCGGGGGCGAGGTCGGTTCGCAAGTCCGCGGACGCGGTCCGCATCCAGATCGACCCGCTCGACCTGCTCTGACAGTGAGGATGTAGGTGAGTGCCGAGCCGGTCAGGGGCGCAGGGCCGACTCCAGGGTCTGCAGCAGCGGCGGGGCGCCGGCGCGGTTGTCGACCTCCAGGTGCGCCACGGCCGGCGGGCGGTCCGGCGGGATCGCCGCCAGGAACTGCGGCCAGCGGGCCAGCTTCTGGCCGTCGCGGTATGAGCCGCGCGCCAGCAGCCGGGCGCGCAGGGTCTGCGGGTCGCAGCGGACCCACACCAGGCGCACCGGGTCGCCGCCCAGCGCCGCGACGAACGCCGACCAGCGTGCCGGATCGGAGATCTGGCCGGTGAACGGGCCCGAGAGCAGCACCGGGCAGCCGTGGGAGCGGATCTCGCGGGCCGTGGCGGCCAGGCCGGCGTACTCGTGGACCTTGATGTTCGCGTCGTACCAGGGGCCCTCGCGCTCGCCCGGCGGGCGGCCGGCGGCGGCGAGCGTCGCGGCCACGAAGTCGCCGTAGACGGTGTCCTTGTCCAGGAGGGCGGGAGTGGGGGAGAGCAGGCGCAGCAGCAGGGCCGCCACCGTGGACTTGCCCGCCCCGGGCGGCCCGGCGACCACCCAGGCCGGCGACCGCGACGAGACGCGAGGCGAGTTGGACACGTCCCCAACGCTAGTGCGGTGACCATGCCGGGTCACAAACCCCGACCCCAACCCGGCAAACGGTTCGGGTCACGGCACTAGCCTAGACTGGAAAGGCCCGATTTCGGGCGAACTCGCATTTCGGATAAATGAGGTGCCGCTTGACCGTCCAGTCCGTCCGCCTGTTCGGCGACCCGGTGCTGCGCACGCCCGCCGACGCGGTCGTCGACTTCGACAAGGAGCTGCGCAAGGTCGTGAGTGATCTGCTCGACACCATGCGCCAGCAGAACGGCACCGGCCTCGCCGCGCCCCAGATCGGGGTCGGGCTCCGGCTGTTCACGTTCGACGTCGACGACGTCATCGGGCACCTGGTCAACCCCGTGCTCGAGTTTCCCGACGAGGAGGAGCAGGACGGGCCCGAGGGCTGCCTGTCGATCCCGGGGGTGTATGTCGACACCAAGCGGCGCCAGAACGTCATCGCCAAGGGCTTCAACCAGCACGGCGACCCCATCCAGATCGTCGGCACCGGGCTGATGGCCCGCTGCGCGCAGCACGAGACCGATCACCTCGACGGCGTGCTGTTCGTCGACCGGCTCGACGCCGAGCGGCGCAAGCAGGCGATGAAGGAGATCCGGGCGGCGGAGTGGTACAACCCCGACGAGCCGCCGGTCGTCAAGGCCAGCCCGCACGGGCTGTTCGGCCTCCGGTGAGGCTCGTCTTCGCGGGCACGCCGGCCGTGGCCCTGCCCTCCCTCGACGCCATCGCCGCCTCGCGGCACGAGCTCGTGGCGGTCGTCACCCGCCCGGACGCGCCCGCCGGTCGAGGCCGCCAGCTGGTGCCGTCCCCGGTCAGCGCCTGGGCGACCGAGCGCGGCATCCGGGTCCTGACCCCGGCGAAGCCCCGCGACCCGCAGTTCCTGGAGGAGCTGCGGGAGCTGCGGCCCGACTGCGCACCCGTGGTCGCATACGGCGCCCTGGTGCCGCGGGCCGCCCTCGACATCCCCCGCCACGGCTGGGTGAACCTGCACTTCTCGCTGCTGCCGGCCTGGCGCGGCGCCGCGCCCGTGCAGCACTCGGTCCTGCACGGTGACGAGATCACCGGGGCGAGCGTCTTCCTGCTGGAGGAGGGCCTGGACACCGGGCCGGTGCTCGGCACGCTCACCGAGCCGATCGGGTCGCGCGACACGTCCGGCGACCTCCTCGAGCGCCTGGCGCGCTCGGGCGCCGAGCTGCTCGTCCGGGTGCTGGACGGGATCGAGGCGGGGGCGCTCACCGCGGCAGCGCAGCCGAATGAAGGCGTGTCGGCGGCCCCGAAGCTGACTGTCGAGGACGCGGCGGTGCGCTGGGCCGAGCCCGCGTTCGCGGTCGACAGGCGGATCCGGGCGTGCACCCCGGCGCCGGGGGCGTGGACGACGTTTCGGGGCGAGCGGCTCAAGCTCGGCCCCGTCACGCCGCTGACCGCGGCGACCGTCATCGGCGGCTCGCCTACGCCGGCGCCGGGCGTGCTCGCCGTCGAGCGCAACCGCGTGCTGGTCGGCACCGGCACCGTTCCCGTCGTGCTCGGCACGGTCACCGCCCCGGGCAAGAAGGCGATGCCCGCCGACGCGTGGGCGCGCGGCGCGCGGGTCGAGTCCGGGGAGCGCGTCTCTTGATGAAACCGGTGCCCCGGCGCGGGCCCGGGCCGCGGCCCGCTGGCGGGCGCGACGATCGGCTGCCCCGTCCGCCGCGCGGCCGCCGTCCGGCGATCGACCCGGCGCGGGAGGCCGCGTACGAAGCCGTCGCCGCCGTGCACCGCGACGACGCGTACGCGAACCTGGTCCTGCCGCGGCTGCTGCGCGAGAACGGCGTGAGCGGGCGGGACGCGGCGTTCGCGACGGAGCTGACATACGGCACGCTGCGCCAGACCGGAACCCTCGACGCGATCGTCGCCGCGGCGGCCGACCGCCCGATGGATCGCATCGACCCGCCGGTCCGCGACGCGCTGCGCATCGGCGCGTACCAGTTGCTGCACATGCGCGTCGGGGCCCACGCCGCCGTCGCGACCACGGTCGACCTGGTCCGCTCGCTCGTGCCCGGCGCTGCCGGTTTCGCCAACGCCGTCCTGCGCCGGGTCGGCGAGGCGGACCGCGACGCGTGGCTCGAGCGGCTCGTCAGGCAGGGCTTGGAAGGCAGAGAAGGCACGGAAGGCTCGCAAGCCGCGGCCGACCCGGTCGCCCGGGCCGCGCTCGTCCACGCGCACCCGCGGTGGATCGTCAACGCCTTCGCCGACGCGCTGGGCTCGCTCGACGAGGCCGAGCAGGCGCTCGATGCCGACAATCTTCCGCCGCCGGTACACCTGTGTGCCCGCCCCGGCCGCATCGCCCCCGCGGACCTCGCGGCCTCGCTGCCCGGTGCCGTCGTGGGCCGGTACTCGCCGTACGCGGTCGTCCTCGCGGGCGGCGGCGACCCGGCCTCGATCCCGGCGATCCGGGAGGGACTCGCCCACGTCCAGGACGAGGGCAGCCAGCTGGTCGCGTCGGTCCTCGCGGGCGCCCCCGTCAGCGGCGCCGACGAGCGCTGGCTCGACCTCTGCGCGGGCCCCGGGGGCAAGGCGGGCCTGCTCGGCGCGCTCGCCGCCGAGCGAGGCGCCCACGTCACCGCCGTCGAGGTCGCCCACCACCGGGCCGCGCTCGTCGCGCAGGCCACGAGGGGCCTGCCCGTCTACACCATCAACGCCGACGGCCGCGATGTCGGCAAGGACCCGGACCTGCCCGCCGGCGCCTTCGACCGGGTCCTCGTCGACGCGCCGTGCACGGGCCTGGGCGCGCTGCGGCGCCGCCCGGAGGCGCGGTGGCGGCGCCAGCCGTCGGACCTGCCGCCGCTGACCCGGCTGCAGCGGGAGCTGCTGCAGGCTGCCTTCCAGGCGGTACGGCCGGGGGGCGTCGTCGCCTACGTGACGTGCTCGCCGCATCAGGCCGAGACGGAGGTCTCGGTCACGGAGGCGGCCCGGCGCTCCTCGATCGACGTGGACCTCGTCGACGCCCGCCCGTATCTGCCGCCGTCGCTGCCGGAGACCGGCAGCGGCCCGACGGTGCAGCTGTGGCCGCACCGCCACGGCACGGACGCGATGTTCGTGGCCCTGCTGCGTCGCGGCGCTTAGGTCTGTTTCATAACTGGGGTGGGAGCGAGGCGGAGTCCAGATTTCGTCTGCGTGCGGCCCGCGGAAGCCAGGCTACCGGTGTTGTAACCGGGCTTTCGCGGGCCGTGCGCAGGCGGAATCTGGGCCCGCCGTAGCCCCACCCCAGTTATGAAACAGACCCTTGGCTTGGCGTTTAACCTGCGGCGGTCGGTGGTGACCCTGACCGGTCGTGGAGACAGCCCTTGGTTGATCATTCTTCTTGTCGAGGGAAGAAGATCTATGACCAAGGGCTGTCTCTGTGACCAGTGTGCCTGATGCTGCCGTGGCGGACGCGTTCGGGGAGTTGAGCAGGTTCCGGCGGGAGTTCTACCGGTGTTTGACCGCGCGGGCCGACGCGTTGTTCGAGTTGACCGACGCGCTGCTGTGTACCGAAGGCCCGGTCAAGACGTTGGTGGACTTGACGTTGGCGCCGGAGCACCGGCGTGGACACGGCGCCATGTACGACGGTCTCAATCAGGGCCGGCTTGAGTTGCAACGGCTGCGCACGGCTGTGGCCGGGCTGCCATTGCCCCGCTCGAGCGAGGGAAGGCTCATCCTCGCCGTCGACGTCAGCGCGTGGCTGCGCCCCGACGCGGCCACCAGCCCGGATCGGCTGTTCTGCCATGTCCACGGCCGCGGCCGCAATCAGGACCAGCAGATCCCAGGCTGGCCGTACTCCTTCGTGGCTGCATTGGAACCCGGCCGGACGTCATGGACCGCGGTGCTGGACGCGCTACGGCTGGGTCCGGACGATGACGTGGCCGAGGTGACCGCCGCGCAGGTCCGCGCGGTGCTGCACCGTCTCGTCGAGGCCGGGCAGTGGCGCAGCGGCGACCCGGACGTGCTGGTCGTCCTCGACTCCGGCTACGACCTGGCCCGGCTGGCGTTCCTCCTGGCTGACCTGCCAGTCGAGGTCCTGGGCCGGTTGCGCGCCGACCGGGTGTTGCGGCTGCCCGCACCGCCGCGGCTGCCGGGGACGATCGGCCGACCGGCCAAGCACGGCGGCGAGTTCCACTTGGCCGATGCCGACACCTGGCCGGCACCACAGGCAGCGACCACCACCGACACCACCCGCTACGGCGGAGCGAACGCGCAGGCGTGGGACCGGTTGCATCCCCGCCTGACCCGCCGCGCTGCCTGGCTGGACCACGAGGGTGACCTTCCCGTGCTGGAAGGCACCCTGATCCGGCTCACCGTGCAGCACCTGCCCGGCGACCGGGACCCGAAACCGTTGTGGCTGTGGTCATCCCGCACCGGCGCCTCACCGTCCCATGTGGACAGGCTCTGGCAGGCGTTTCTGCGCAGGTTCGACCTGGAACACACCTTCCGCCTGTTCAAACAGACCCTCGGCTGGACCGCACCAAGGCTCCGCAGCCCCGAGGCCGCCGATCGATGGACCTGGCTCGTGATCGTCTGCCACACCCAGCTGCGACTCGCCCGGCGTCTCACCCACGATCTTCGCCGTCCTTGGGAACGCCCCACCGACCCGAATCGACTCAGCCCGG
>NZ_JBFAZX010000019.1:0-139539 GCF_040689395.1 Dactylosporangium sp. NPDC051484
GGGTCTGGGGGGGCCGGGGGGTTTGCTGGGGGGGCGGGGGGGGGGGGGGCACCGGGGGGGGGGGGGCCCCCCCCTTCGCTCCCCCGCCGGTCGAGCGCTCGACCGGCTTCGCACCCCACGACCCGGCCCCGCCGGACGTCCCACCCTGAGGGCCGTTGAAGCTCAGCCCTGCGGGAGCGACAGGTGCTGGTGGACCAGCTTCCACTCACCGCCGGTCCGCCGGAACACCCGGGTGCCGCGGGAGTGGTACTCCGCCGCCGAGCCGTCCGGTCGCGATACCCGGATCCGGTTCAGGCCCCAGCCGACCGCGAGGTCGCCGTCCACGACGACCCGCAGGTCGAGCACATCCCCGGTGACCGTGTCGTCCGATGCCTGCAGCCCCTGCCGGCACACCTCGCGGACCGCGTCGATCCCGATGTACTGCAGCGGCGCCACGTGCTCGTAGGACACCACGTCCGCGGCGATCGGCGCCATCAGCGCGTCGAGGTCCTTGCGCGAGGTGGCCGCGAACCAGCGCTCGTGCGCGAGCTCCTGCGGTGAACGGTTCCGTCACCGCTACAACCCCGGGGCGCGGCGGTGGAGGTGCCGAGAATGCCGGCGGTCTCCAGGGCGCTGAAGCCGAGGAGGTGGCGCAGCAGCAGGGCCGCCCGCTGCCGGGCCGGCAGGTGCTGCAGGGCGGCGACGAACGCGAGCGCCATACCCTCGCGAGCCACCACCCGCGCCTCCGGTAGGGCTCCAGCCAGGCCACCTCGGCGTCCGGGGCCGCGCCCGGCTCCAGGTCGGCCGGCAGCTCCCGGCGCCGGCGGCGCCGCAGCATCGTGAGGCAGCGGTTGGTGGCGATGGTGAACAGCCAGGGGCGCGGCGCATCGCCCGGGATGCCGTCGCGGTGGCGCCAGGCCCGGACCAGAGTTTCCTGCACGGCGTCGTCGGCGTCGTGCACGGAGCCGAGCATCCGGCCTTCGTCCTTCGCGATGTCGCCGAGGGTGATGAGCGCCTCCCGCAGAGATTAGTCGGGGCCCGCCGAAATCTCGGCGGGCCCCGTGTGCGGGAGTCAGTGATCGGTGCAGCAGGGCCGGTTGTTCGGCGGCTCGAACGGCACGAGCACGCCGTTGCGGGCGAACTGGCAGACCAGCGTGAGCACGCCGTCGCGCCAGACCGGCCGGACGAAGTCCCGCGTGTCGACGAGCATCTCCGCAACCGCCGTCATGCCACCCAGGACCACGACCTTCTCGATCGCAGACCCGGCCACGATGGCCGAGACCGCGACCGTGCCCGTGAGCCGCTCCGCGCCCTCGAACAACACCTGGCGGGCCCCCTCCGGGGGCGTGTCCGCCTCGGTGCCGACGGCGACCTGGCCGCCGTCGAAGTATGTGAACGCGGGGCGGCCGGCCGCCAGGATGTGGTGGTCGGCCGCCTGGACGTCGGGGAACCGCATTACCGCGGGAAGACCCAGATCGGGTTCGCGTAGAACCAGAGGTCCTTCCACGGGTCGGCGTCGCCGAGCACGTCGATCGCCGGGCCGACCGGGTCGATCGCCGCGCCGAGGTAGCCGGGGGCGGTGCGGTTGCCGTCGGTGCCGCGCAGGCGGACGTAGAACGGCTTGTCGGCCGGGCCGAGGTCGTAGGTGAACGACACGGTGCCGGTCGACTTGTTGACCTCGAAGCTCTTCACGACCTTGGTGTTCGGGGCCGTGAAGGAGTCCTGGTCGGCGACCGGGCCGGTGACCTCGCCCCGGATGACGTCGACGCGGGCCAGGGCCGGCACGAAGTTCGCCCAGTTCGCCTTGTTGGCCAGGTTGATCCTGATGACCAGCTCGGCGCTCTGGCCGCGGCGCACCACCAGCGAGTCGCCGAGGGTGACGCCGAACGGGGTGCCCTTGACACGCACCTGCACGTCGAGGCCGCTGATCAGGCCGCCGTGGTCGACCCAGACACGCCCGGCCCGCAGGGCGTCCATGACCGCCTGGTAGCTGAAGTTGCGCGCGCCGACGTGGGTGCGGCTGTAGAAGCCCGGCCAGAAGTCGCCCGGGGTCAGGCTGGTCGGCTGCCCGTACACCGGGTCGAAGTGGAACCCGTTGGTGTTGAAGTCGGTGTTGCCCGGGCGCTTCGCCGTCTCCTCGTACACCACGTGCGAGTCCGAGTTGGCGCTGATCCACCAGGTCTTGCCCTCGGCCAGGAGGCTGTCCCAGAGACCGCCGACGGTCGAGGTCATCCAGTCGAAGCCGCCCCAGGTGCGGTAGCTCTCCAGTGGGTAGCCGGGGAAGGACTTGGCGTTGGGGGCGTTCTCGTAGAAGCCGCGGCCGGCGCCGCCACCGTTGGGCTTGGCGATGCCTGCGGCCTGGTGGCCCGGGGCGCCCTCGAAGCCGATCGCGATCCTCGGGTTGGCGTCGCGCCAGCCGCGGATCTCATGCGGCGAGTCGACGCCGTTGCGGGCCGGGTGGTTGGCCAGGAACAGCGCATCCTGGACCCTGCGCTTGGTGACCTGGTCGCCGAGGAACTTGACGCCGGCGATGGCCAAGGCCTCGGTGACCGCGTTCGGGTCGACCGCGCCGACGACCGAACCGTCGAACGTGCCCTCGAACTCCTTGAGCACGGCGAGCTCGTTGGCGCCCGGGTGCACGAAGACCGTGCCGTGCTCCGCGGCCGGGATGTTCCACTCCAGGCCCTGGAAGACGAGCATGTCCTTGTAGTCGTCGCGGGCGGCGCGGATCAGCGGGTTGACCTTGTCCACGCCGATCTTGGAGTGCTGGACGGTGCCGTGGTCGGTGATGACCATCCAGTCCAGGCCGTAGGCGGAGGCGTGCTTGACGTGGTCGTCGACCCGGTACATGCCGTCGCTGCTGAACTGGGTGTGGATGTGGTGGTCGCCGGCGAGCCATTTGTAGTTGTTGAACGTCGGGCGGCCGTGCCCGTGGCGGTCCCGGCCGTCGAAGTCGTGCTCGTCGCCGCCGTGGGCGTGGGCGACGCCGGCGTTGGCCAGCGCGCCGCCCGCGGCGGCGGCCGCGCCCAGCAGGCCGGCGCGGCGCAGGAAGCCGCGGCGGGAGACGTCGCCGGGGGAGAGCTCGCTGTCCGGGATCGACGCGTCGAGCACCGCGGGCACGTCGCCGGCGGCCTGCGGCATGTCCTCGTGGTGATGGTGGTGGTGGCCGTGACCCATGGAGGCTCCGTTTCGGGTTGATGGTCCTCACGGGCGAATCTCGACGCTGATTCCGAACAACAGGTAGCGATACGCCTATGTCCGAGCGAACTTCAGCACGATCACGGCGGCGGCGAGCATTAAGCCAACGACTATCACCGATACATCAGACCAGCTGAAATGCGTTTCCCGGGCGATGGTGCGCGGGCCGCCACGGTCGAACCCGCGCGCCTCCATCGCCGTCGCCAGCCGGATGCCCCGCCGGATGGCGGCCACCAGAAGCCCGAAGAGCGTGGAGAAGAGCCCGGCCCTGGTACCGCGGGCCCGCCGCGCCAGCCGGATCAGCCGGTACTCGTCGGCCAGCAACGGCGCCAGTCGCAGCGCGGCCAGCGCGCCGATCGCGAAGCGCGGCGAGACCCGCAGGTGCGCCACGAGCGAGTCGGCCAGGTCGGTCGGGTCGATCGTGGCGAACACCACGAAGCCGGGCAGCCCGATGGCGAGCAGGCGCAGCGCGTATCCGACGGCGTTCTCGCGCACGTCGAGGCCCGCACCGCCGAGACTGAGGTGGGCGAGGACCGGCGAGTCCCGTGAGCCGAGCAGCACGGTGAAGACGAAGATGCCGGCCGCGGAGGCGAGGATCGGCCAGCCGCGCCGCAACAGGGCGCCGGGGGAGACGCCGGTCAGCGGCAGCGCCGCCAGCAGCGCCCCGATCACGGTCAGCGACGCGACGGGGTCGAGGGTGCTCACCACGGCCGCGGTCACCAGCAGCGCGGCGAGCAGCTTCGCGGTGGCGTCGCGCCGGCCCAGCCAGGTGCTCACCGCGTCAGCTCCAGCCGCCGGTCGCCGATCGCGGCGACGAACTGCGGGTCATGGGTGACCAGCACCAGCGCCCGCCCCTCGTCGCGCAGGTCGGCCAGCAGGGTGACCAGCTCGCGCCAGGTGCGCAGGTCCTGGCCGAACGTCGGCTCGTCGAGCACCAGCACTCGCGGTGCCGCCGCCAGCGCGGTCGCCACGCTGAGGCGCCGCTGCTCCCCGCCGGAGAGGGTGAACGGGTTGGCCAGCGCCAGCCGGTCCAGGTAGAGGCGGGACAGCAGCTCGTCGACGGTGGCTGGGGACGCGCCGCCCAGCGCGAGCTCGGCCCGCACGGTGTCGGTCACGAACTGGTGCTCCGGGTTCTGGAACACCGAGCCGATCCGTCCGGCCAGCCGGGCCGCCCGCCAGCGGTGCGGTGGGCGGGCGGCGTCCGGGCCGGCGAGCGCCGGCGCGGCCACGACCCGGCCGCGGGTGGGTCGGGTCAGCCCGCCGAGCAGCAGGGCCAGGGTGGTCTTGCCGGCGCCGTTCGGGCCCTCGACGGCGAGGGCCTGCCCGCCCAGTACGACCTCGTCGATCGTCTTGTCCGTGTGCGCCAGTCCCAGCCCCTCGGCGGTGAGCAGCGCCTCGCCGGGCGGCCCAGGCGCCTTGCGGGCCGGCATCGGCAACGACCCGGGCGCGGCCGGCGTCCACACCGCGTCGGGGTCCTCGCCGATGACGATCGTGCGGTCGACCAGCGGCAGCGCCTCGTCGACCCGGTGCTCGACGAGCACCATCGTCGCGTCGAGGTCCTGCAGCGCCTTGGCGATGGCGGTGCGAACCAGCTGCGCGCCCTCCGGGTCGAGGTTTGCGGTCGGCTCGTCAAGCAGCAGCAGCCCGGGGCGCAGCGCGATGACCCCGGCGATGGCCAGCCGCTGCTGCTCGCCGCCGGACAGGGCCGCGGTGCCCCGGTCGCGGCCGTAGGGGAAGCCCACCGCCGCCAGGGCCGCGTCGACCCGGGGCCAGATCTCCGCGCGCGGCACGCCCCGGTTCTCCAGGCCGAACGCGACGTCGTCGCCGGCCCGGCTCATGACCAGCTGGGTCTGCGGGTCCTGGAACACGATGCCGGTCTCGCCGCGCCGCTGCTGGGCGGGGCGGCCGTCGATGAGGATCTCGCCCTCCTGCTCGCCGGAGTCCTCGGCGAGCAGGCCGGCCATCGCGGCGAGCACGGTGGACTTGCCCGCACCCGAGGCGCCCTGTAACAGCACCCGCTCGCCGTGCTCGATGCGCAGGTCGAGGTGGCGGACCGCCCAGGCCTTGCGGCCGGCGTGCCGCCACCCGAACCCGCGGAACTCGACGGTGCTCAGACCGCGACCCGCTCCCGGCCGGAGGGGAAGCGGTCCAGCACACCGGTCTTCGACAGGGCGCGCTGCAGGGCCCAGCTCCCGGCGCCGGCGATCACCACGCCGCTGACGACGACGATCGCGGCGTAGGTCCACTTCTGCCCGGCGGTGAAGGTGTCGCCGTAGTAGACACTTAGGTCGAACAGCGCCGCGCCGAGGCCGGCCAGGCCACCCGCGACCAGGGCGTTGCCCAGCCGGTACCCGCGGTAGCCGGTCGCCGCGAAGCCGAACTCGCCGCCGATGCCCTGCACCAGGCCGGACACCACCACCGTGAGGCCCCAGGCCGAGCCGAACAGCGCCGAGACGGTCGCGGCGACGATCTCGGTGTAGAGCCCGGCGCCGGGCTTACGGATGACCAGCGGGCCGAGCACCGCCGGGACCAGCCACACGCCGTAGATCACGGCGCGCCACGGCAGCGCGAAGCTGCTCTCCAGCGCGGTCCACACGTTGTTCCACGCGTAGAAGACCGCGGCGAAGGCCACGGCGATGATCGACGCGACGACGATGTCGACGGTGCGCCAACGGGTCTGCATTGGTGATACCTCCTAGTTCGGGGGTGAACCAGAAGGAGACGCGACGCCACGCCCGCCGCATGAACGGACGGACGTGGCGGCTTGCGTGAGGTGACCGAGCTCCCTGCGCTGGCATTACCCAGATCAGGTTCGAGGGTCTGCGGCGCCGCGTGGCGGCCGCACTCTCAGCGCTGTGCGCTCCCCTGCCGGATGTGCAGTTGTTTTCCGACGGTAACAGTGAACGTTGTTGACCCCTAGTCTCTGGTCATGAAAATCACGGCGCGCTCGCTGACGTTCGACGTGGTGGCCGGTGGTCCGATGGACGGGGACCCGGTACTGCTGCTGCACGGACGGCTTCCCCCAGCACAGCGGCGAGTGGGCGGCCGTCACCCCGGCGCTGCACGCCGCCGGCCTGCGCACCCACGCCCTCGATCAGCGGGGCGTCTCACCCGGCGCACCACCGACCCCGAGCAGCGCGAGCGCTCCGTACGTGTGGAGCGACGGCGACCGGGCCATCGGCGCCACGGCCGCCCGCACCTGCGCCGAGCACGTGGACGCGGACTACCGGTTCGTCCGGCTTGCGGGGATCAGTCACTGGATCCCCGATTAGGCGCCATCTGAGGTCGCCGAGGCGATCCTGGCCCGCTGCCTCGCCTGAGGCATGGCGAACGCTACCGGTGGGTAATAACCTGGCCGTAGGTTGCTCTACACCTAGGACCGTCTACCTGGGGGTGGCCATGGTTTCCACGTCGGTGCGCGCGGAGCGGGAAGCGCGCAAGGTCATCGAGGAGAGCCGCGAGACCGAGTGGAAGAAGCCCAGCTTCGGCAAGGAGCTCTTCCTCGGCCGGTTGCGCCTCGATCTCATCGACCCGTTGCCGGAGCTCGACCCGGCCGCCGAGGCTCGCGGCGCCGAGTTCCAGGCGAAGCTCGCCGCGTACCTGTCCGCCGAGGTCGACGGCCAGCAGATCGAGCGCGACGCGCGCATCCCGGACGAGGTCCTGCGCTCGCTGGGCGAGCTGGGTGCCTTCGGGATGAAGATCGACGAGGAGTACGGCGGGCTCGGCCTGACCAATCTCGACTACTGCCGCGCGCTGATGCTCACCGGCTCGGTCAACCCGTCCATCGGCGCGCTGCTGTCGGCGCACCAGTCCATCGGCGTGCCGCAGCCGCTCAAGCTGGTCGGCACGGACGAGCAGAAGCAGCGCTTCCTGCCCCGGCTGGCCGGCGGCGAGGTGTCGGCGTTCCTGCTCACCGAGCCCGAGGTGGGCTCCTACCCGGCGAATCTGCGCACCTCGGCGGTACCGACGCCGGAGGGTGACTACCTGCTCAACGGCGTCAAGCTGTGGGCGACCAACGGCACCCTGGCCACGCTGTTCGTGGTCATGGCGCTGGTGCCCAGGAGCGAGGGGCACCGCGGCGGCATCACCGCGTTCGTGGTCGAGGGTGACGCGCCCGGCGTGACGGTCGAGCGGCGCAACGCGTTCATGGGGCTGCGCGGCCTGGAGAACTCCGTCACCCGCTTCCACGACGTGCGGGTGCCGGCCGCGAACGTCATCGGCGGCGAGGGCCACGGCCTGCGCGTCGCGCTGAGCACGCTCAACACCGGGCGGCTGTCGCTGCCCGCGATGTGCGTCGGGGCCGGCAAGTGGTGCCTCGGTGTGGCGCGCGAGTGGGCCGCCGAGCGGGTGCAGATGGGCCGGCCGATCGGCGCCTACGAGGCGATCGAGAAGAAGATCGCGTTCATGGCCGGGTCGACGTACGGCATGGAGGCGATGCTCGAGGTCTCCTGCCGCCTGGCCGACGACAACCGCAACGACATCCGCATCGAGGCGGCGCTGGTCAAGCTCTACGCCACGGAGCTTGCCTGGAGGATCGCCGACGACCTGGTGCAGATCCGGGGCGGGCGCGGCTACGAGACCGCCGACTCGCTCGCCGCCCGCGGCGAGCGCGCGATCCCGGCCGAGCAGATGCTGCGCGACCTGCGGATCAATCGGATCTTCGAGGGCTCGACCGAGATCATGCACCTGGCCATCGCCCGCGAGGCCGTCGACGCGCACCTGTCCGTCGCCGGGGATCTCATCGACCCCGAGGCCGGCCTCGGGCGCAAGGCGAAGGCGGCCGGGCGGGCCGGCGGCTTCTACGCGAAGTGGCTGCCGACGCTCGTGGCCGGCAAGGGGCAGCTGCCGGGCGGTTACGCAGAGTTCGGGCCGCTCGCCGGGCACCTGCGCTACGTCGAGCGGGCCTCGCGCCGGCTCGCCCGCGAGACCTTCTACGGGATGGCCCGCTGGCAGGGCAGGCTCGAGCGCAAGCAGGGCTTCCTCGGCCGGGTCGTGGACATCGGGGCGGAGCTGTTCGCGATGTCGGCGGCGTGCGTGAAGGCCCGAGCCGAGCGCGCGGAGCGCCCGGAGGGTGTGGAGCTGGCCGACCTGTTCTGCCGGCAGGCGACGCTGCGGGCCGAGGCGTTCTTCCGCGAGTTGTGGGACAACGCCGACGCCGTCGAGGCGTCCGCGGCCAAGCGCGTCCTGCGGGGGCGCTACCGCTCGCTCGAGGACGGCATCGTGCCACCGCCCCCCGCCGGCGCCTGGACCGCCGACTGGGCCCCGGGCCCGTCGACGG
The DNA here is from genome assembly GCF_040689395.1 of Dactylosporangium sp. NPDC051484. NCBI lineage: Bacteria > Bacillati > Actinomycetota > Actinomycetes > Micromonosporales > Micromonosporaceae > Dactylosporangium > Dactylosporangium sp. NPDC051484. The sequence continues at coordinate 8,456 of NZ_JBFAZX010000019.1, forward strand.
CGCAGGACGTGCGCCGCCGGTTCTAAGTCCTGGATCGGCTCCGGACCGAGCTCCGCTAACGGTCCTCCCGGACGTGGCTCACCGCGTCAGCCACGATGTGCGCGACATGCTCATCGATCAGAGTGTATGCAATCTCTCGGCCCCGGCGTGCCCCGCGCACCACGCCGGCGCCGCGCAGGACGCGCAGATGCTGCGAGACGAGGGGCTGCGGCGCGCCGAGCGTCTCGACCAGCTCGTGCACGCAGCGGGGGCCGTCGGCGAGCTCGGTGACGATCCGGATCCGCAGCGGTGCCGACAGGGCTCGCAGTAGCTCGCCGGCCGCCTCGTAGCTGTCAGGCCCCGGCATGTGCGTCGCCGGCGAGGTCGAGGGGGCCGGCCGCGCCCGGTGTACCCGGCGACTCGGCCGGAAGTGCTCCGGAGCGCCGGCGGGCGCCGCGCGTGGCGCGTACGGCCGCGGCGCCGACGGTGACAACGAAGAATCCGGCGATCGCCAGCAGCACGACGGTGGCCCCGGGCCCGGTGTCGATCGCGGTCGACAGCCACACGCCGAAGCCGGAGACGAGCAGGCCGAGGCCGACGGCGGCCAGCATCGTGGCCCGGAACCCGCGGGTGATCTGCTGTGCGGTCGCCACCGGGACCACCATGAGCGCGCTGACGAGCAGCAGCCCGACGGCCCGCATGGCGACGGTGACGGTGACGGCCGTGGTGATGGCGAGGATCAGGTTGAGCGTGCGCACCGGCAGGCCGGACACGCGCGCGTACTCCTCGTCGTGGCACACGGCGAACAGCCACGGGCGCAGCAGGAACGCCACGGCCAGCACCGCGGCGCCGAGGATCAGCATCACGGTCAGGTCCTGCCGGCTGGTCGTCAGCGGCGAACCGAACAGGTATGTCACCAGGCTCCGGCTGCTCTGCTCGTCGGAGAGGTTGACCAGCACCACGCCGCCGGAGATGCCGCCGTAGAACAGCATCGACAGGGCGATGTCGCCGGAGGTCCGGCCGCGCTCGCGGACCAGCTCGATGACGACGGCGCCGGCCGCCGCGGCGAGCACCGCCATCAGCACGGGGGAGCTGTGCAGCAGCAGCCCCAGCCCGACACCGGTGAGCGCGACGTGGCCGAGACCGTCGCCGATCAGCGACAGCCGCCGCTGCACCAGGTAGACGCCGATGGCCGGGGCGGAGGCGCCGGTGACGAGCGCCCCGAGCAGGGCGCGGATCATGAAGTCGTACGCGAAGATGTTCATGTGCCCGCTCAGGCCGCGGCGGCGTGCGGGTGCACGTGGTCGTTGTCGGTCTCCGGCGGTGCCCCGTCGTGCACGATCTCGCCGCGGTTCACCACGATCGCGCGGGTGATCAGCGGCCGCAGCGGGCCCAGCTCGTGCGCGACGAACACCACCGTGCCGCCCTGGCCGACGAAGTGCCGCAGGCACCCGGCGAACAGCTCCTGGCTGACCGCGTCGACCCCGGCGGTGGGCTCGTCGAGCACCAGCAGCTCGGGCCCGCCGGCCAGGGCGCGGGCGATGAGCACGCGCTGCTGCTGGCCGCCGGAGAGCACGGAGACCGGCTCGCGGGAGCGATCGGCGAGGCCGACCGCGCTCAGCGCCTCGTCGACGGCCCGCCGGTCGGCGGTGGAGGCGGGGCGCAGGAAGCCGCGCCGGGCCAGCCGGCCCTCGGCGACGACCTCGGCGACGGTGGCGGGCACGCCGCTGCCGGCGCCGACGCGTTGCGGCACGTAGCCGATGCGGTGCCAGCCGCGGAAGCGCCGCAGCGGGGTGTCGAAGAGCCGCACCTCGCCGTCGGCGAGCGGGACCAGCCCCATTGAGGCCTTCACGAGCGTGGACTTGCCCGAGCCGTTGGCGCCGAGCACGGCGACCACTTCGCCGGCGCGCACCGAGAGCGAGACCCGGTCGAGCACCGGCCGGCCATCGTAGGCGACGATCGCCCGTTCGACCTGGAGAACCACCCTCCGAGCGTGCCTGATAATGGGAATCGTTGTCAACTTGCTTTGTATGCGGCCGCGACCACCAGCAGCGTGAGGATGAGCACTCGGGTGACGCGCATCGGCGGCGGCGTCACCGCCCAGGTCTTGCTCAGCACCCAGATCAGGCCGGCGGCCACGAGCAGCAGCACCGCCGATCCGACGATGCCCGGCAGCAGCAGCCCGGCGAACACCACCGCGGCGGCTAACAGGAACGCCAGGGTCCGGTTGAGCCGGGCCAGCCGGTTCAGCACCCGCTCGGTCATGCTCTAGCGCTTCCTTCCATGTGCCCGCGGTTCCGTGTGCCCGCGGTTCCGTATGCTCGGCCACATGCTCGTGATGACCAGGTTCGTCGTCGAGGACGACGAGGACTTCGCCGGGCGCGCGCACGCCGCGCTCGCCGCCCTCGCAGCCTGCCCAGGGTACCTTCGCGGCCGCCTCGGACGCGCGTACGACGATCCGGCGCACTGGAGCATCGTCACGGAGTGGGAGTCCGTCGGCTCGTACCGGCGGGCGCTGTCCAACTTCGACGTGAAGGTGCACGCCACCCCGCTGCTTGCCCAGGCGCTCGACGAGCCCTCGGCGTTCGAGGTGCTGGCCGAGAGCGGACCCGGCGGGGAGCTCAAGGTCACCGCCAGTGACCGTGCCTGAGGTTGGATAGGCTGATGCCATGATGCCGCCTCAGGTCGGCCCCCACCCCGAGTGGAGCGTGCCCGACGAGGTACCCCCGCCGCCGCGCGGGCCGGGCGTGCTCGCCCCCTTCGCGGCGCCCCCGCGCGACCGCGATCTGCGGGGGCTGTGGATCGCCCTGGGGGTCGGCGGCCTCGTCCTAGTGCTGTGCTGCATCGCCGGCGTCGTCGGCCTCGGCTTCCTGCTGCCCTACGCCAACTCCCTCGGCAAGGACCAGGTCGCCTCGGTCGTGAAGGACTACCTGACGGCCGTGCGTGACGAGGACTTCGCCACCGCCCGGCGGCAACTGTGCGACAGCGAGCGCAAGACCCACTCCCTCGGCTGGTTCGAGGACCGCTACGGCCGGGCGCGGGTCACCGACTTCGCGGTCAACGCCGACGACGTCACGTTCGAGAACGTGATCACCGTCCCGGCCCGGGTGCTGCAGGACGGCAACTGGAGGCAGGAGCGGTACACCATGGAACAGGCCGGCGCCCGATACCTGATCTGCGGCGGGCTGGATTAGCTTCGGCGGGCTTCGGCGAGCCCAGCCCGGAGCGCCGGGCACCGTGGCGCGCCGGTTAATCTGGTGCGGCTCGCCCCGGCGCAACCGTACCGTCGATGGTGACGTTGACGGTTTTGTCCGGGTCAGCGCCGGGCATCCGCCGGTGCTCCGCTACACACGACGTCCCTACAGTCTCCACATACGACAACCAGCCTTGCCGACAGCCAGTCGCCGTGAGGCCGAGGAGGAACCATGGCCGCAGACCGCATCGATTCCGTCGTCAGCCTCGCGAAGCGCCGCGGCTTTGTCTTCCCGTCGAGCGAGATCTACGGGGGCACGCGTTCGGCCTGGGACTACGGCCCGCTGGGTGTCGAGCTCAAGGACAACGTCCGCCGCCAGTGGTGGCGAAACATGGTCCAGCAGCGCGACGACATCGTCGGCCTCGACTCCGCCGTCATCCTGGCCCGCGACGTCTGGACCGCCTCGGGTCATGTCGACGCGTTCGTCGACCCGCTGACCGAGTGTGCCTCGTGTCACAAGCGGTTCCGCGCCGACCACCTCGAGGAGGCGTGGGTCGAGAAGAACGGCGCGGCCAAGCCCTTCGTGCTCGGCGAGATCAACTGCCCCAACTGCGGCAACAAGGGCACCTTCAGCGAGCCGCGCATGTTCAACGGCCTGATGAAGACCTACCTGGGCGCGGTCGAGAACGACGAGGGCCTGCACTACCTGCGGCCGGAGACCGCCCAGGGCATCTTCGTCAACTTCAACAACGTCGCCGGCGCCGCCCGCAAGAAGCCGCCGTTCGGCATCGCGCAGGTCGGCAAGAGCTTCCGCAACGAGATCACCCCGGGCAACTTCATCTTCCGCACCCGCGAGTTCGAGCAGATGGAGATGGAGTTCTTCGTCGAGCCCGGCAGCGACGAGCAGTGGCACGAGTACTGGCTGCAGGAGCGCTGGAACTGGTACATCGACCTCGGCCTCTCCGCGGACAACCTGCGCTACTACGAGCACCCGAAGGAGAAGCTCTCCCACTACTCGAAGCGCACGGTCGACATCGAGTACCGCTTCCGCTTCGGCGGCCAGGAGTTCTCCGAGCTCGAGGGCATCGCCAACCGGACCGACTTCGACCTCACCACCCACTCCAAGCACTCCGGCGTCGACCTGTCGTACTTCGACCAGGAGAAGAAGGAACGCTGGGTGCCCTACGTCATCGAGCCGGCCGCCGGTCTGACCCGCGCGGTGCTCGCGTTCCTGCTCGAGGCGTATGACGAGGACGAGGCGCCGAACACCAGCGGCAGCGTCGACAAGCGCACGGTCATGCGGTTCGACAAGCGGCTCGCCCCGGTCAAGGCGGCGGTCCTGCCGCTGTCGCGCAACGCCGACCTGTCGCCGAAGGCCCGCGACCTGGCCGCCCAGCTGCGCAAGCGCTGGACGGTCGACTTCGACGACGCGCAGGGCATCGGCCGGCGGTACCGTCGCCAGGACGAGATCGGCACCCCGTTCTGCCTGACGGTCGACTTCGAGACGCTCAACGACGACGCCGTGACCATCCGTGACCGCGACTCGATGGCCCAGGAGCGCGTGTCCCTGGACCAGGTCGAGCGCTACCTGCTCGAGCGGCTCCCTGGCTGTTAGTTAGCCTGGCTCTCGCTTCGCTCGAGCATCGGTGGGGGGTTCCCACCCCACACCCCCATGCCCGCTTCGCGAGCACTTTTTGCGGGCGCTTGCGCGCAGTGGTTCCGTGCGTGCAGGGGCTGTGCGCGGTAGCCGCGGGTTCTGTGGGTGCTGCGGGCAGTGGTTGCGGTTCCGTGTGGACGCTGTGCGCGGTAACCGCAGTGTTCTGTGGGCGCTGTGCGCGGTAGCCGCAGTTATCTGCGGGGGCTGCGCGCAGTGGCTGCGGTCTTTTGTGGGCGCTGGGTGGGCCGTCTTGCGGGGGCCTGTGTGCCGATGGGAGCCGCCGGTGGAGCGTTAGAAGGCGAAGCCGCCGGGGCGGTTGTTTCTGTCGGCGAGCAGGCCGGCGAGGGTTGCCAGGGCGATCTCGGCGGGGGTCCGCGAGCCGATGTTCAGCCCGATCGGCCGGTGTACCCGGGCGATGTCGTCCTCGGTGACGCCGAGCGCCCGCAGCGCCGCGACGTGCGGCGCGGTGTGCCGCGGGCTGCCCATCACCCCGACCCAGCGGGCCGGCGAGGCCAGCGCGTCGCGTAGCGCCGCGCCCAGTTCGGGGCGGTCGTGGTCGGTCACCACTACGTCGGTGCCGGCGTCGATGGTCACGTCCGCCAGGCCAGCACCGTCGAGCCGCGGATCGGCGAGCGCGACCCGGTAGCCCAGCGTCGCGGCGAAGTGCAGCAGGTGGGTGGCGACGGGCGAGTCGAACACCGCGACCACGGCGCGGCCGTCCGGCGCCGGCTCGACGGCGCCGTGGGCCAGCGCGCAGGCCTGGGAGTCGAAGTCAGCGACCATGGGTTCACACTCCGAAGTGTTCGTCAGCGCTTCATGCCGACGGTACCAATCGAACGGGTAGCCTCCTCCCGTGACGCTGACCCAGGAGACGCCCGCGCCGTCCGAGCCGGTGCCCGCGCGGCGACGGTGGCGGGTCGGATCGGTCGAGGTGCTGGCGGCCGTGCTCGTGCTCGTGGTGCTGCTGCGCGGCCCGATCACGCGATCGCTCGCCACGCCGGCGCTGCAGACCTGGCTCACCGTGTTCGTGTCCGTGCTGACCCAGGCGATGCCGTTCCTCGTCTTCGGCGTGGTGCTGTCCGCGATCATCGCCGTGTTCGTGCCGCCCTCGTTCTTCACCCGGGCGTTGCCGTCGCATCCGGCGTTCGCGGTGCCGACGGCGAGTGTCGCCGGCGTGGTGCTGCCCGGCTGTGAGTGCGCGTCGGTGCCGGTGGCCGGGGCGCTGGTGCGCCGCGGGGTGACGCCGGCCGCCGCGTTCGCGTTCCTGCTCGCCTCGCCGGCCGTGAACCCGATCGTGCTGATCTCGACGGCGGTCGCGTTCCCCGGCCAGCCGCAGATGGTGATCGCCCGGGCCGTGACCAGCCTCGTGGTCGCGTGCCTGATGGGCTGGTTGTGGCAGGCGTTCGGTAAGGGCAGCTGGCTGCGCATGCCGTCGCGGGCCCACCTGGAGGGCATGGCCAAGTGGCCGGCGTTCTGGGCTTCGGTGCGTCACGACGTCCTGCACGCCGGCGGGTTTCTGGTCATCGGGGCGGCCTCAGCGGCGATCATCGCGGTCGTGGTGCCCCAGTCGTGGCTCGCGCACCTGGCCGCCAACCCGGTGCTGGCGATCGTGGCCCTCGGCCTGCTGGCCGTGCTGCTGTCGATCTGCTCGGAGGCAGACGCGTTCGTCGCCGCGTCGCTCACCCAGTTCTCGCTGACCGCGCGCCTGGCGTTCCTCGTCGTCGGGCCGATGGTCGACCTGAAGCTGTTCGCGATGCAGGCCGGCATCTTCGGCCGCCGGTTCGCGCTGCGCTTCGCCCCCGCCACGTTCGTCGTGGCGATCCTCGCCGCCGCCGCGTTGGGACCGGTGCTGTTGTGAACAAGCAGGCCCAGGCCGTCATCCTGCTGCTGGTCGGGGGCGCGGTGCTGCGCGCCAGCCTGACCGGGCAATACCTCAACTACGTCAAGGCGGGGCTGCAGCCCTACCTCGTGGCCGCCGGCGTCCTTCTGGTGCTCGTCGGGCTCTTCACGCTGTGGTATGAGCTGCGGCCCGGACACCGTCACGAGCACGAGCACGAGCACGAGCACGACGGGCACGGCCACGCGCACGGCGGGCCGAAGGTGGCCTGGCTGCTGCTGGCGCCGGTGCTCGGGCTGCTGCTGTTCGCCCCGCCGGCGCTGGGCTCCTACGCGGCCGGGCGCACCGGGTCGGCGGTCACCGCACGCTCTGAGTACGCACCGCTGCCGGCGGGCGACCCGGTGCGGCTGACGATGCTCGACTACGCCTCCCGGGCGATCTTCGATCGGGGCGCCTCGCTCGGCGAGCGGCGCATCGAGCTCACCGGCTTCGCGATGCGTGGCCCGCAGGACTCTTGGCTGCTGGCCCGGATGATGGTCAGCTGCTGCGCCGCCGACGCCCGGCCGGTGAAGGTCGCGCTCGGCGGCGAGCTGCCCGAGGGCCTGGCCGACCAGCAGTGGCTGCGGATCACTGGCAAGTACAGCGGTCGTGAGCTGCAGGATCAGGTCAACGGCGAGGCGATCCCATTCATTGAGGTGTCCGAGGTCACCTTGATACCGGTGCCGCAGGAGCAGTACGAGTCGTAGGTGACCCACGCACACCCCGCCCTGCTGGTCCTCGTCCGGCACGCCGAGTCCGCCCGCAACATCGCCAAGAAGGGCAGCGTCTACTTCGCCGACGACGCGGCCCGCCGGGCCCTGCGGGGCGTGCCCGACCACCTCGTCGAGCTGACCCCGGACGGGCACAAGCAGGCCGCGCAGACCGGTCAGGGCATCCGCGACCGCTTCGGAGTCTTCGACCATGTGTTCACCAGCGGCTACACGCGCACCGAGCAGACCGCGCAGGGGATCCTCGAGGCATACCCGGCCGCCGAGCGCAACGGGATGCCGGTCAAGTCGGAGCTGTTCATCCGCGAGCGCGACCCGGGCTTCGCCTACGACATGACGACGGCCGAGGCCGAGGCGGCGTTCCCGTGGCTCAACGAGTACTGGCAGACCTTCGGCGGCTTCATGGCCCGCCCGCCCGGCGGGGAGAGCCTCGCCGACGTCACCGGGCGGGTGCACACGTTTCTCAACGCGCTCTGCCGCGACCACGCCGGCCAGAAGATCATGGTCGTCACGCACGGCGGCACGCTGCGCTGCTTCCGGTTCCTGCTGGAGGGCTGGAGCTACTCGCAGGCGCAGCACTGGCCCGAGGGCGGGGGGCCGGAGAACTGCGGCGTCACGACCTACCGCGACGCGGGAGACGGGCTCGTGCTCGAGGACTACAACCAGGTCTACTGGACGGTCGGCTCCTCCGTCGGCGGCATCTGAGACCCGCCGCTGCCGGCCGTCGGCGCGCTGATCGCCGCCGTCGTTCGTGCGGGCCGCAAGCGCTCCCGGGCGCCGCGCAGGTAGTGATCGCGGTGGCGTACTGTCGCGGCAGCAGTCGATGAACGGGGGACGATGCACATCACGCTGACGGTCCAGCCGGACCGGGGCCGGACCCGCAGGTCGGTGCGGGCGCGGATGCGCGGCAAGCTGCGTTCGTGGAGCCTCGTGGGCGGTGGGCTTTCGGCGGCCGGCCTCGGCGCGCTCCTCCTCGGCATCCCCGTCGGTGCCGGCATCCTGATCACCCCCGGCGTGGTGCTCCTCGTGGGCCCGTGGCTGCTCACCCGTGCGGCGGCGAAGGCGCGCACGGGCGTGTTCGTGGAGACGGCGACGTATGAGCTGACCGACGAGGCGGTCCGCGTGCACACGCAGAGCCTGCGGGCCGGCTACGAGTGGACGGCGGTCGAGCGGGTCGAGGACACCGGCGAGTTCTGGGTGGTGGTGATCGGCGGCGCGGGCGTCCTGGTGGTGCCGTGGACGCTGCTGCCGACGGGCGAGGCGCGCAAGGCCCGCGACTTCCTGACCGGCCTGGGCCTGATGGTCGCCGTCTGACCAAGGGACGCCGGGCCGTCAGCGGTCCGCGCGACGGATCGCGAGGGCGAAGAAGCGGTCGTCGCCGTCGTCGTAGTCCGTCAGGGTCCAACCCGATCGCGAGCACGACTCGGTCAGTGGGGAGCGCGACAGCGGTTCGTCCGGGCGCAGCACCCGGCCGTGGCGGGCGGCCAGGGCGGCGCGGCCCGACGGGTGGAACAGCACCAGGTGGCCGCCCGGCACCGTGACCCGGGCGAGCTCTCGCAGGCCTTTGGTGGCGTCCGGCAGGTGCATGACCAGGCCGGCGGCGAAGACGGCGTCCAGCGAGGCGGCGGCGAGGGGCAGGCGGCGGGCGTCGCCGAGGATCAGCCGCTCGCCACGGGCCCGCGCCACGTCCAGCATCTGCGGGGTCAGGTCCAGGCCTAGGACCACACCCTCCGAGCCGACCGCTGCGCGCAGGGCGGGCAGCGCCCGGCCGGTGCCGCAGCCGGCGTCGAGGACGGTGCCGCCGCGGGGGAGGCCGGCACGGTGCACGGCGGCGGCGTACGCGGGCAGGTCGTCGCCGAACTTCGTGTCCCATGTCGCGGCGCGCACGCCGAAGAAGGCACGGGACTCGCGCAGATACCACCAGCCGTGATCGAGCAGCCGCGGGTTGATGTGGCGCACGACCGGCCAGGCGGGGTCGTGCAGGTCGACGACGATGTCGGCGGCGTCGCCGCGGTTGGCCTCCTCCGCGTGGCGGTGCCGGGACGTGCGCAGCCACACGACCACGCGGGGACCGCCACCGTCGATGGCGATGCTTGCGTCGCTTCGGACGATGTCCTCGCCGGCCTCGCGCGAAGCGGACAGCGTCGATGCCAGCCGCTGCGCGGTGGACGTCACGACCGCCGGGTCCGTGCCGTCGACCACGACGGTCGCCGGGCCGGCGGCCACCGCGCTCGCCAGCAGGTCGAGCACCTCGGGCCATCGCTGCGTCATGTGTCAATCATGCCTGGCCATATTTTTCTTGGGCAGATGCCAACCCCAACGCGGATTTGTCCTCGCAACTGCGGTGGATAAGCTTCCGCCCATGACCAAGTTCCGCATCGGCGAGGCGGCCGAGCTGCTCGGCGTCAGCGCCGACACGCTGCGCCGCTGGGTCGACTCGGGGCGGCTCGCCGCGGGGCGCGACGACAACGGCCACCGCGTGATCGACGGAATCGACCTGGCCGCGTTCGCTCGGGCGCAGGCCGCGGAGGCGGAGGAGGGCTCGGACGGCTCGTCCGCGCGCAACCGCCTGCGGGGCATCGTCACCGCCGTGGTCAAGGACACGGTGATGGCGCAGGTCGACATCCAGGCCGGGCCGTTCCGGATCGTCTCGCTGATGAGCCGCGAGGCGGCGGACGAGCTCGACCTACAGGTCGGGTCGCTGGCCGTCGCGGTGATCAAGTCGACCACCGTCGTTGTGGAGCGCGTTGACAAAGGGAGGAACCACTCATGAGACGTGCCGCACTGGCAGCGTTCACGGTCTTCGCGGTCGGCCTGGCCGGCCTGGCCGGCTGCAGTGACAAGACCGACACGTCGAACCAGTCGGCGACGCCGACGACGCCCACGTCGAAGGGGGTCACCGGCACCGTCACGGTCTTCGCCGCGGCATCGCTCACCGAGTCCTTCAACAAGATCGGCAAGGACTTCGAGGCGGCCAACCCGGGCGCCAAGGTCACGTTCAACTTCGCCGGCAGCTCCGCGCTCGCCACGCAGATCAACCAGGGCGCGCCCGCCGACGTGTTCGCCTCGGCGGCGCCGGCCAACATGAAGACCGTCACCGACGCCGGCAACGGCGTGGGCACGGCGACCACGTTCGTCAAGAATCAGCTCGTGATCGCGGTGCCGAAGGGCAACCCGAAGGGCGTCAAGGGCCTGTCCGACCTGACCAAGCCCGGCGTGAAGGTCGCGCTGTGCGCGGAGCAGGTGCCGTGCGGCGCGGCGGCCAAGAAGGCGCTGGACGCCGCGAGCGTGAAGCTCACTCCGGTCACGCTTGAGCAGGACGTCAAGGGCGCGCTGTCGAAGGTGAAGCTGGGCGAGGTCGACGCCGCACTCGTGTATCGCACCGACGCCAAGGCCACCACCGCCGCCGCCGACGTCGAAGGCATCGAGTTCCCGGAGTCGGCGGGCGCGATCAACGACTACCCGATCATCGTGGTCAAGAACGCGCCGAACGCGGCGGGCGCGCAGGCGTTCGTGGCGTGGGTGCTGTCGGACAAGGGTAAGAGCGTGCTCTCGGATGCCGGCTTCCAGGCGCCGTGACGGCTCCCGGCGGGTACCAGCCGCGCTGCTGGTGCCCGCCGGCCTCGGCCTCGCCTTTCTCGTCCTGCCGCTGGCCGGCCTGCTGATCCGGACGCCCTGGACGACGCTGCCCGAGCGCCTCGCCCAGCCCGGCGTGCTGACCGCGCTGCGACTGTCGCTGCAGAGTGCCACCATCGCCACGCTGCTGTGCCTCGCGCTCGGCGTGCCACTGGCGTGGCTGCTCGCCCGGGTCGACTTCCCCGGCCGCCGGCTGGTGCGCGCGCTGGTGACCGTGCCGCTGGTGCTGCCGCCGGTCGTCGGCGGCGTCGCGCTGCTGCTGGTCTTCGGCCGCCGCGGCCTGCTCGGCGCGTGGCTGGACCGCACGTTCGGCATCACGCTGCCGTTCACCACGACCGCGGTCGTGCTGGCCGAGGCGTTCGTCGCGATGCCGTTCCTCATCATCGCCGTCGAGGGTGCGCTGCGCGGCGCCGACAGCCGCTACGAGGAGGCCGCGGCGACGCTCGGCGCGGGGCGCTGGACGGCCTTCACGCGCGTGACGCTGCCGCTGGTGGCGCCCGGCATCGCCGCCGGGGGCGTGCTGTGCTGGGCCCGGGCGCTGGGCGAGTTCGGCGCGACGATCACGTTCGCCGGCAGCCTCCCGGGCACGACGAGGACGATGCCGCTGGAGGTGTACCTCGCGCTCGAGACCGACCTGCAGGCCGCGATCGTGCTGAGCCTCATCCTGCTCGCCGTCTCGGTGGCGATCCTGGCCTCGCTGCGCGACCGGTGGATCACCGCATGACGGCCTACCTGGACGCGCGGATCGTGGTCGACCGCGGCACCTTCCGCCTGGACGCCGCGCTCAGCATCGCCGCGGGCGAGGTCGTTGCCCTGCTCGGGCCCAACGGGGCGGGCAAGACCACCGCGCTGCGGGCGCTGGCCGGGCTGGCCGCGCTCACCGACGGGCACATCACGCTCGATGGCCGCGATCTCGACCGGCCCGGGCAGCGGGTCTGGACCCCGCCCGAGCGCCGGCAGATCGGCGTGGTGTTCCAGGACTACCTGCTCTTTCCGCACCTGAGCGCGCTGGACAACGTCGCCTTCGGGCCCCGCCGCCAGGGCGCCGACCGCCGGACCGCCCGGGCCGGGGCCATGGATTGGCTGGGCCGGGTGGGGCTGGCCGACTTCGCCCGGCGCAAGCCGCGCCAGCTCTCCGGTGGCCAGGCGCAGCGGGTGGCGCTGGCGCGGGCTCTTGCCGTACAACCGCGGCTGTTGCTCCTCGACGAGCCCCTCGCCGCGCTGGACGCCGGGACGCGGGCCGACACCCGCGCCGAGCTGCAGCGGCACCTCACCGATCATCCGGGCGCCACGCTGCTGGTCACGCACGACCCGCTCGACGCGCTGGTGCTCGCCGACCGGCTGGTGATCATCGAGGGCGGCGCGGTCGTGCAGGAGGGCGGCGCGGCCGAGATCACCGCGCGGCCGCGGACCGAGTACGTGGCCCGCCTGGTGGGCCTCAACCTCTACCGCGGCTGGGCCGACGGCCACGCGGTCGACGTGGGCGGCGTTCTGCTCACCGCCGCGGACGCGCTGCAGGGCGACGCGTTCGTGGCGTTCGCGCCGGCCGCGGTCGCGCTGTACCCTGCCCGCCCCGACGGCAGCCCGCGCAACGCCTGGCCGGCCACCATCGCCGGCATCCAGCGCCACGGCGACAACCTGCGCATCCAGCTGGCCGGAGCGCTGATCGCCGCCGCCGACGTGACGCCCGCGGCCGCGGCCCACTTGGAGCTCACCCGGGGGCGGGAGGTGTGGGCCGCCGTCAAGGCCGCGGAGACCCGCGCCTACCCGGCCTGAGGCCGCACATACGATGGCGACATGCGCAAAGTGTTGATCATCGGGGTCGGCGCCGGGGACCCGGACCAGGTCACCATCCAGGCGATCAATGCGATGAACGCCGTGGACGCGTTCTTCGTCCTGGACAAGGGCGAGGCCGCCGTCGAGCTGACCGAGGCCCGCATGGCGCTGTGCGCGCGGTACGTCACCGGCGACTACCGCACGATCGTGATCCCGGACCCGCCGCGGGACCGGGTCGCCACCGACTACACGGGCGCGGTCCGGGACTGGCGCGACGAGCGGGCCCGGCTGCTCGCCGAGGCGATCGAGCGTGAGCTGGGCGAGGACGGCGTCGGCGGGATCCTGGCGTGGGGCGACCCGGCGCTGTACGACGGGACGATCCGCGTCCTGGAGACGATCCGCGAGGCGGGGCACGAGGTCGAGTACGAGGTGATCCCGGGCATCAGCAGCGTGCAGATCCTCGCCGCGCGCCACCGGGTCACGCTCAACCGGGTCGCCGGGCCGGTGCACATCACCACCGGGCGCCGCCTTGCCGCGGCCTGGCCCGAGGGCTGCGACGACGTGGTCGTCATGCTCGACGCCGGCCTGGCCTGCCGCCTGTACCGCGACGAGCCGATCGACATCTACTGGGGCGCCTACCTGGGCACCCCGGACGAGCTGCTGATGGCCGGGCGCCTGGGCGAGGTCCTCGACGAGATCGAGGCGGTACGCACGCGGGCCCGGGCCCGCAAGGGCTGGATCATGGATACGTACCTGCTGCGCCGCGTGGGGTCGTAGCGGGCATCAGCCGATCATGCCGGCGGAGCCGCCCGAGCGCCCGGAGGCACCGCGCCACCTGGCCGGATGTCCACGGCCCGGCTCGGCGGCCCCTCGGGTCCGGGTGGAACTTCCGCGGCGCGCGCGGCGACAATCCAACCGTGGAGTGTGAGCGGTACCGAGAGGCGTTGTCGGCCCGGCTCGACGGGGAGGACGAACCGATCGAGCCGGCGCTCGTCGACGCCCACCTGGCGGGATGCCCGGCGTGCCGGGAGTGGGAGCGCGAGGCCGTGGCCGTGACCCGGCTCGTCCGCCTGCAGCCGATGCCGGCCGCCCCGCCGTCCGTGGAGAGCCTGCTCGCGGGCTTCCGATCAGCGCGAGACGACGGCCCCCAGCCGGCGGAAAGGACGGCGGCCATGCCGGCCGGAACGGCGCGGGCCGCCCGGGGGCTGTCGCGGCGCCGCCTGGTCCTCGTCCTGCGGGTGCTGCTCGGCGCGTTCGGCGCGGCCCAGTTCGTGCTCGGCATCGCCCAGGTCGCCAGCGCCGCTACCGCCGTCCACACGCACGGATCCGGTCACGTCTTCCATGAGTCCGCCGCCTGGAACGTGGCGATCGGCGCCGGCTTCGCCTGGATCGCCACCCGCCGCGCCACGCCCGCCGGCGCCCTGCCGATGCTCACCGCGTTCGTCGCGCTGCTGGCCCTGCTGAGCACCAGCGACCTGCTGGCCGGCACGGTGGAGACGACCCGGCTGGTCAGCCACGCCTTCGTGCTGGCCGGATACGCGATCGTCGTCGCGCTCTCCCGCCCGGCGTTCGACCCGGGCCGCCCGCCCGCCGGCCGCCAGGGCCCGCCGTGGCGATGGCGCCGCCCGGCCGCGCTCGACGAGGAACCACCGGCCCCGGCCCCGACCCCGGCGCGCCTGCGCCTGGTGCAGGGCGAGGCCCACGCCGGCAACTCGCTGCGCGAGGCCGCCTGAGCCGCTCACCTTCCACTCGCTGTCATCCACATGGATTTTCGCCTTATGGCGATCGGCGCCCGGCGGTCGCGCAAGAGTTGACTCCTTCCAGTAACGGTGTCAGGTTGGAGTAGACGGCCCGATTGTGCGGTGAAAATTCCGATTTGGCCGGCGCGCGCGGGCCGCAGGGGGAAACGTCAGTTGCCGGAGGAAGCCGGTTTTGCGAACCGATGCGTTTCCGAACCGATGCAAGGAGTTCCGCGTGACGACACAAGAACGCCCACCGACCACGACCGACGCCGGGATTCCCGTCGCCAGCGACGAGCATTCGCTGTCGGTCGGCCCCGACGGACCGCTGCTGCTGCAGGACCACTACCTGATCGAGCAGATGGCGGTCTTCAACCGGGAGCGCATCCCGGAGCGTCAGCCGCACGCCAAGGGCGGCGGCGCGTTCGGGATCTTCAAGACGACCCAGGACGTCAGCGCCTTCACTCGGGCCGCGGTGTTCCAGCCCGGCGCCGAGACCGACGTGATCGTCCGGTTCTCCACCGTCGCGGGGGAGCGGGGCAGCCCCGACACCTGGCGCGACCCGCGCGGGTTCGCCGTGAAGTTCTACACGAGCGAGGGCAACCTCGACATCGTCGGCAACAACACGCCCATCTTCTTCATCCGCGACCCGCTGAAGTTCCAGCACTTCATCCGGTCGCAGAAGCGGCGCGCGAACAACAACCTGCGCGACCACGACATGCAGTGGGACTTCTGGACCCTCTCGCCCGAGTCGGCGCACATGGTGACCTGGCTGATGGGGGACCGCGGCATTCCGCGCGCGTGGCGGAACATGAACGGCTACGGCAGTCACGCCTACATGTGGATCAACGCCCAGGGTGTGCGGTTCTGGGTGAAGTACCACTTCAAGACCGACCAGGGCATCGAGTTCCTCACCCAGGAAGAGGGCGACCGGATGGCCTCGGTCGACGCCGACTACCACCAGCGCGACCTGTACGAGCACATCGCGGCCGGGGAGTTCCCCAGCTGGACGCTCAAGGTGCAGATCATGCCGTTCGAGGAGGCCAAGACCTACCGCTTCAACCCGTTCGACCTCACGAAGGTGTGGCCGCACAGCGACTACCCGCTGCGCGAGGTCGGCCGGATGACGCTCAACCGCAACGTCACCGACTACCACACCGAGATGGAGCAGCTCGCGTTCGAGCCCAACAACCTTGTGGCCGGCACGGGCCTGTCGCCGGACAAGATGCTGCTGGCCCGGGGGTTCAGCTACTCCGACGCGCACCGCGCGCGACTCGGCGTCAACTACAAGCAGATTCCGGTGAACTCGCCGCGGGTGGAGGTGCACAGCTACTCCAAGGACGGCGGCATGCGGGTGAAGAACGTCAGCGACCCGGTCTACGCCCCGAACTCCTACGGTGGCCCGGCGGCCCGGCCGGAGCTGACCGACGACGGCGGCAAGTGGTACGCCGACGGCGAGATGGTGCGCACCGCGTACACGCCGCACGCCGAGGACGACGACTGGGGCCAGGCCGGCACGATGGTGCGTGAGGTCCTCGACGACGCGGCCCGCGAACGCCTGGTGAACAACATCGTGGGCCACCTCCTCGACGGCGTGAGCGAGCCGGTCCTGGTGCGCGCCTTCGAGTACTGGCACAACGTCGACAAGGAACTCGGCGACCGCATCGAGCACGGCGTGCGCGCCAAGCGCCTCCAGAAGGTCGCGAAGTAGCCCGCGACGGCGAGGCCAACCGGGTGGGGCTTCGCCGTCCTGTGCCTTCGATGTTCACGCCGACGTTCCCAGTTGATCACCGGCCATCGCCCGCACGGTTTCGCAGCGCCCGGCAGACTTGGCGCCGTTCGCAGCATCGGTACCGCCGGGAGCGTGGTCCTTGGTCTCGCACGGGCATCGGCGGCGGCGCCGGACGGCCGCCGCCCGGCCACTGTCCGCACTCGCCGCCGCCGCGCTCGCGGTCGCTTCGGTCGCGTTCACGCCGGCTCCGGCGGCGGCGCACCCGTTCGGCGATCCGCAGACCGTGGCCATCACGCTCGACGAGCAGCGGCCCGAGGTCGTGCGCGTGCGCTGGCGGGCCGGCGGCCCGGACGACCTCACCCTGCTCGGCGTGTCGCTCGGGGTGCTGCCGCAGGACCGCGTCATGCTCGACGGCGCCGTGGACTACCGGCACACCGACCCCGCCACGATCGCGTCGTCCGAGCGGTTCACGGCGTATCTTCTCAGGCAGATCGCGGTCAGCGCCGGCGCACAGCCCTGCGCCGGCGCGGTCGAGCCGCCGATGGCCCTGGACCTGAAGGGCGCGATCGTCGACTACACCTGCCCGGGACCGGTCAGCACGGTCACCGTCGCGGTGCGGATGCTCACCGACCTCAACCCCGCGTACCGAACCCTCGCAACCGGCCCCGGCGGCCAGCGCGCGGTGTACGAATCGGGCAAGGCCTCCCACGACTGGACCCTGGCCGGCGCGCCCGCGGCGGACGGCACCGGCCTGGGTCGCAGCGCGGCGATCCAGATCGCCGCCGTGCTCGGCGGCGTCCTGGTCGCCGCGGCCGGCGCCGTCGTGGTGGCGCGCCGGACGCGCGGACGGCGCCTTCGTATGCGCAAGACGGCGGCGTAAGCCGGCGAGCGTCCGTGAGAGGCGCCGCGACGGGCACGCCGGTGGCGGGTCGCCGCGACGCCTCGGTGTCCGGATCGGTGTCAGGCGACGCGTCAGGCGAGCAGTTCGCCGAGCGGGACCGCCGGGTCGGACAGGCGGTCCAGGTCGACCGTGGTGCCGGCCCAGCCGGCGCGGACCAGGTTCTGGATGTCGTCGGTGACGTCCCAGACGTTGGCGTTCATGCCCGCCAGGACGCGCCCGTCCTTCACCCAGAAGGCGATGAACTCGGGGGCCTTGTCGCCGGCCACCGAGGGGTCGCCGCGGAAGACCACGCGGTCGTAGCCGCCCGGCGCGGCGAAGCCGGAGTACTCCATGCCCAGGTCGTACTGGTCGGAGTAGAAGTACGGGACCCGGTCGAAGACGACCTCCTCGCCCAGCAGGGCACGGCCCGCGAACTTGCCGCCGTTCAGCGCGTTCGCCCAGTGCTCCACCCGGATGCGGTGGCCCAGGCCCGGGTGGTCGAGGTTGACGACATCGCCGGCGGCGTAGATGTCCGGGTCCGACGTGTGCAGGCCGGCGTCGACCAGGATGCCGTTGTCCACGGCCAGGCCGCCGTCCACGGCCAGCTCCGTGTTGGGGCGGATGCCCACGCCCACGATGGCGACGTCGGCGGGCAGTTCGGTGCCGTCCGCCAGCACGACGGAGGTCAGGCGGCCGTCGCTGCCGCGGAACTCGGCCGCCGAGGCGCCGAAGCGCAACCGCACGCCGTGGGCGCGGTGCAGGTCGGCGTAAACCGTGGCGACCTCGTCGCCGAGGACGCGCTGGAGGGGAAGGTCGGCGACCTCGACGACGGTGACGTTCGCGCCGTGGTGGCGGGCCGCGGCGGCGGCCTCCAGGCCGATCCAGCCGGCGCCGATGACGACGACGTTCGAGGCGTCCCGCAGATGCGAGAGCAGCGCGTCGGACTCGTCGAGCGTGCGCAGGTATCGCACGCCGGTGAGAGTCGCGCCCGGGATGTCCAGCGTGCGCACCCGCGAGCCGGTGGTGAGTAGCAGCTTGTCGTAGTGCAGCTCGTCGACGCCGTCGAGGGTGACGGTGTGCGCGGCCGGGTCCAGGTGTGTGACACGGGTCGCCGGGCGCAGGTCGACGTCGTGCTCGGCATACCACTGCGGGGGATGCACGAACGCCTTCTCGCGCGCGCCCTCCTTGCCCAGTAGGTGCCCCTTCGACAACGGGGGGCGCTCGTAGGGACGGTAGGTCTCCTCGCCGATCAGGATCACCTTGCCGGTGAAGCCCTCGGCGCGCAGCGTCTCCGCCGCCTTCGCGCCGGCGAGGCTCGCCCCGACGATCACGAACGTCCGCTCATCAGCCATGCCGTCAGCCTTCCACTCCACTTATTCAAGCTCCGACGAGGTAGTTCAGGCTCCAACGAGGCGCGAGTGCCATGCCACCGCGGCTGGATCGGTCAGGCTCGCGACCTGGTCGATCACCACCCGCAGCCGCGCGGCGTCGTCGGGGGCGGCGCGCCACATCGGGGCGAAGACCGGGTCGAGGCCGTCGGGCGCGCGCTCGAGCAGGGCCGCGACGAGCGACTGCAGGATGTGCGACTCGTCGGCGTAGCGCTGCGCGGACCCCGGACGCCGCATGACATAGCGCAGCGCGATGCCCTTCAGCAGGGCGCAGTGCGCGCGAGTCAAGGGCGGGACGATGAGGTCGGCGTCGTAGCGGCGCAGCGGCTGCGGGCCGTAGCGCTCCCGGGTCGCGGTGACCGCCGCCGCGGCGAAGCGGCCGGTGAGCACGCTCGTCATCCGCTTGAGCGCGATCTGCGCGGCGTGGCTGCCGTCATAGTGGTCCAGCGGCTCGAACACGGGGTCGGCGAGCAGCTCCAGCAGGATGGCGCCGAGGTCGGCGGCCGACTCCTGCGAATACGCGGCGGCGACGTCGGCGCACAGCGCCTCGCGCTCGGTGGCGTCGCCGCGCAGCGGGGCCAGGTGGACGTATCCGCCGTGGATGCCGTCCTCGAGGTCGTGCACGGAGTAGGCCACGTCGTCGGACCAGTCCATGACCTGCGCCTCCAGGCAGCGGCGGGGGCCGGGCTCGACCCGCAGCCACGCGAAGACCTCGGCGTCGTCGGGATACACGCCGAACTTGCGCCGGCCCGGCTCGCGCGGCCACGGGTACTTCGACACGGCGTCCAGCGAGGCGCGGGTCAGGTTGAGCCCGGCCCCACCGACCTTGGCCTCCAGCCGGGTGAGCACCCGCAGCGTCTGCGCGTTGCCCTCGAAGCCGCCGCACGGGCGGGCGATCTCGTCGAGCGCGTCCTCGCCGTTGTGCCCGAACGGCGGGTGGCCGAGGTCGTGCGCGAGCCCGGCGGTGTCCACGACGTCGGGGTCGCAGCCCAGCCGGGCGCCCATCTCGCGGCCGATCTGCGCGACCTCCAGCGAGTGGGTGAGCCGGGTGCGCAGGAACGCGTCGGTGCCGGCGGTGTGCACCTGGGTCTTGGCGGCCAGCCGGCGGAACCCGGCCGAGTGCAGCACCCGGGCACGGTCGCGCTGGAACGGGGTGCGCCCGTTGTCGGCGGACGTTGTGACCGAGTCCTTCTCGGGTTCAGGTGCGAAGCGGGCCTCGTCCGAAAGGGTCACGTGTCGAGCTTAGAAGAGTCCTGATCCTTCGGCGCAGGGATCTACCGGCGGGCTCGCGCAGCGCCGCTTCATCGTCCGCGCCGGATGACGCAGAACTCGTTGCCCTCGGGGTCGGCGAGGACGACCCATGCGGCATCGTCGGGCTGGCCGACGTCCACGTGCCGGGCGCCCATGTTCACGAGCCGCTCCAGCTCGGCGTCGAGGTCGTCGGGGCGCAGGTCCAGGTGCAGGCGGTTCTTCGTCTGGAGCTCACGGTCGTGCCGGACGAAGACGATGCGCGGATGGCCCTCGATGGCCGGGCCGATCACGACCTCCTGTGGGGAAACGCTCTCCACGCGATGGTCCAGCACCTCGGCCCACCACCGGGCCAGGCGCTGCGGATCGACCGCATCCACGATCAGCGCGTACCAGCGACTCCCCATGCACACCTCCGCGGTCGACGTGGGGACTCACCATACGCCGGGTCGCCGGTCGTCGCAGCCGCGTGTCGCGCCGTGGGGGAGGGCACTTTAGTCCTTTTCCTGGGGTCGCGATGGGGAACGTGCAAATTGCAGAATTTAAGGTACGAACGGTTAATCCTTACTACCCAAAAGCGGGGAGTGGCTGATCCATGAGCACGGTGTAACTTTCCATGAGCGCATCGTCATGGGCTGGTTGCCCGGCGCATGCACGTCCCCGGCCCGCCCAACGGGAGAACCTGTGCCTGAAATCGATGAATGTCTTCGCCGTGCCATGGCCATCAGAGGTGCCATCGGGGCCAGCCTCATCGACTACACCACCGGGCAGACCCTTGGGCTGGAGGGCGGCCAGGTGGACGTCGCGCCGCATGCCGATCCGGCCGCCGCCGCTCTCGGCACGGCGAGCGTCATCTATGCCGCCATGCAGACCGCGGCCTATGCCCCGGCGGTGCCGGGCGACACCGTGGAGGACGTCATCATCAGCACAACGGCCGCCTACCACCTGATCCGGCCGGTACGGACCACCTTCGACTCACGCCTGGTGCTCCACGTCTGGCTCGACCGGAACGAGGGCAACCTGGCCATCGCCCGGCGCCGCATCCGCTCGCTGGCCGACGATCTCGCGTGAGCACTATCACGGTGGGGGCGAGGGCAGATGCCCCCAGCAGACAGCCCCGGTTCGCCAGGGGCACCACGCCCGAGACGGCGCTCGCCGAGCTCGCCGCCGCGGGCGCGACCGGCGCGCTCACCGTGCACGGCGAGCCCGGCGGGGTCGTGTTCCTGCGCGAGGGCCGGGTCAACGGCGTCGAGTCGCCGGCCGCGCCCAGTGTCGACCGGCTGCTGACCGCCGCCGGGCTGGTGTCCGAGAAGGTGTGGGAGATCATGCCCTCGCGGCCGGCCCGCGTGCTGGTGGATGGCGGTCACGTGACCGAGGCCCAGCTCGAGCTGTGTGCGCTGCAGGTGCTCTACGACGCGGCCTTCTTCGTGCTCGGCACGCCCGGCGCCGAGCTGCGCTTCGACGAGGGCGTCGAGCACTGGCTCGGCGCGGACGGCACCGTGTTGTCGCACCAGGTGTGCGACAACGTCGCCCGGCAGCGGCGCATGCTGGACGAGGTGCACCCCTCCGACGCAACCGACCACGCACCGGTCGTACCGGTCCTCCGGCCGGGACTCGACCGAGTGCTGCTGTCCGGACTGCAGTGGGAGATCGTCCTGCACGCGGACGGCATACGCACCCCGCAGGACCTGGCCGGTCTGCTGGGGCGCTCGGCCTACGCCGTGACGCTGGACGTGCGCCGGCTCGCGGCGGCCGGGCTGGTCGTCCGGCCGGAGCCCCCGGTGGCGCGGGCGCCCAGTGCAACAGCCATCGCAGCGGCGGCGCAGGAGGCCGCATATCTGGCGCAACGGGTCCCCGGCACCTATTCCTTCGACGACCCCCCAGCGGCACTGGGCCGGCGCCAGCTACCGGTCGGTGCCAGCGCGCTCGCCGTGCTGCCGGGGGCGATCGACACGGCGCCGGACGACACGCTGCTCAAGCGGATCCTGGTGGCACTGCAGTCGCTGCGGTAGATCCGCCGGCCACGTCGAACGGGCGTGGCGGAAAGGAGAGACGACTCGATGATGAGGACCGACGTGGAGCCACGTACCGCACTTTTCGCGGAGCTGGCCCGGCTGCGCCAGGCCGTTCCGGCGATCACCGGGTGCCTGGTGGCCAGCACCGACGGCCTGCTCATCGCCGACGACGCCCCGGCGTTGGCGCCTGAGGGCATCGCGGCACTCGCGGCGGCCTGCCTCGGCGTCAGCCAGCGCATCGCCGACAGCGCCGGTCACGAGGAATTCCAGGAGGTGCTCATCGGTGGCTCCGGCGGATACACGGCCATGTACATGGCCGACCACGGGGCGGTGCTGGTGCTCCTGGCGCGGGCCGACGCCAACGTGGGCATGCTGCACCACGCGGCGCGGCGGTCGATCGCGGTGATCTCCCGCGTCGTGGCCGGCGCCGCGCTCAGCTTCGCACATGCGCTGCCAGAGCCGGTGCCGTGGTGAACCGCAACGGCGGTGCCCACCGCAGGCCGAGACGCGGCAACGACTCTTACCCAACTTCACCAAGCACGCGACTTACGGAGGTAGCCATGGCGGACATGGAGACTGCGCTCAAGGAACTCATGACCATCGACGGCGCGATCGGCGTCGCGCTCGTCGACTACAACAGCGGTATGGCGCTGGGCGTGCTCGGCGGGTCGAAGGATCTCGACCTGACCGTGGCCGCGGCCGGCAACACCGACGTCGTGCGGGCCAAGATGCGCACCATCGAGATGCTCAACCTCAAGGAGGGCATCGAGGACATCCTGATCACGCTGGGCAGCCAGTACCACCTGATCCGCCCGGTCACCGGCCGCACCGGCAAGGGGCTGTTCCTCTACCTGGCGCTCAGCCGGTCGCGGGCCAACCTGGCGCTGGCCCGCCACCAGTTGCTGCGCATCGAGGACGACCTGGACATGTGACGCCTCGCGCACGAGGAACGAAAGACGAGAAATGAAAAAGGCCGGGGCGCCGTTGCCCCGGCCTTTCTCGTGCTCACCGGGGACTCGAAACCCGGTGATCCTTCACCCTGCTCCGCCGCGTCACCGCGAGTCGGAACCGGTGGACTCGATGGCCGCACGACCGGCCTCCAGGCGCGCGACCGGCACCCGGAACGGCGAGCAGGACACGTAGTCCAGGCCCACCTCGTGGAAGAAGTGCACGGAGTCGGGGTCGCCGCCGTGCTCGCCGCAGACGCCGAAGTGCAGTTCCGGACGGGCGGCACGGCCCTCGTCGACCGCGATGCGCACCAGCCGGCCCACACCGTCGCGGTCGATCGACTCGAACGGCGAGACGCCGAAGATGCCCAGCTCGAGGTAGCGCCAGAAGAAGGCCCCCTCGACGTCGTCGCGGGAGAACCCCCAGCCCATCTGGGTCAGGTCGTTGGTGCCGAAGGAGAAGAAGTCGGCGGCCTGCGCGATGTCGCCGGCGGTCAGCGCCGCCCGCGGCACCTCGATCATCGTGCCGATCTTCACGTCGACGTCGAACTCGCCGATGATCTTCTCGGCCTCCGCGCGGATCGTCTCCAGCTCCTGCACCGCGCCGACGAGCGGCACCATGATCTCCGGGTGCGCGCCCTCGACGGCCGCGGCCGCCTCGACGATCGCGCGCACCTGCATGGCGAACAGCCCCGGGATCACCAGGCCGAGGCGCACGCCGCGCAGGCCGAGCATCGGGTTCTCCTCGTGCATCCGGCGTACCGCATCCAGGAGATCCTTGTCGTGGCCCGGATCCTCGCCGCGCTCCTGGGCGACCGCGACCTTGACCGCGAGGTCCTCCAGGGGCGGCAGGAACTCGTGCAGCGGCGGGTCGATGAGCCGCACCGTCACCGGCAGCCCCGCCATCTCGCGGAACAGGTCGGTGAAGTCGTCGCGCTGCAGCGGCAGCAGCTCGGCCAGCGCGGCGTCGCGCTGCTCGGGTGTGCGGGCCAGGATCAGCCGCTCGACCAGCGCGCGGCGCTCGCCGAGGAACATGTGCTCGGTGCGGCACAGGCCGATGCCCTGGGCGCCGAAGCGCCGCGCGCGGGCCGCGTCCTCGCCGGTGTCGGCGTTGGTGCGGACCTTCAGCACCCGCCGTGCGTCGGCGTGCGTCAGGATCCGGTGTACCGCGGCGACGAGCTGATCCGATCGCGGGTCGAGCGTGCCCTCGAAGTACTGCACCACGGGCGAGGGCTGGACCGGCACCTCGCCGAGGTAGACGCGCCCGGTCGTACCGTCGACGGAGATGACGTCGCCCTCGGACACCACGTGACCGTCCACCGTGAACTGTCCCTTGTGGAGGTTCACGTCCAGCTCGTCAGCGCCGCACACGCAGGTCTTGCCCATGCCCCGGGCGACCACCGCGGCGTGCGAGGTCTTGCCGCCCCGGCTGGTCAGGATGCCCTGCGCGGCGATCATCCCGGGCAGGTCGTCCGGGTTGGTCTCGCGGCGCACGAGGATGACCTGCTCGCCCTCCTTCGCCATGGCCACCGCGTGCTGGGCGTCGAAGACCGCCTTGCCCACGGCCGCGCCCGGCGACGCGCCGACCCCGCGGGTCAGCTGCTCCGGCTCGCCGGACAGGTCGAACGTCGGGAACATCAGCTGCGCCAGCTGCGCGCCGGTGACCCGCTGCATCGCCTCGTCGAGGTCGATCACGCCCTCGTCGACGAGGTGCGTGGCGATGACGAACGCCGCCGCGGCGGTGCGCTTGCCGACCCGCGTCTGCAGCATCCAGAGCTTGCCGCGCTCGATGGTGAACTCGATGTCGCACAGGTCCTTGTAGTGCTCTTCGAGCTTGGCCATGATCGTCATCAGCTCGTCGTAGCTCACCCGGTCGAGCTGCTCCAGGTCCTGCAGCGGCATGGTGTTGCGGATGCCGGCGACCACGTCCTCGCCCTGCGCGTTGGCGAGGTAGTCGCCGTACACGCCGCGCTCGCCCGTCGCGGGGTCGCGGGTGAACGCCACGCCGGTGCCGGAGTCGGCGCCCAGGTTGCCGAACACCATCGCGACCACGTTCACCGCCGTGCCGAGGTTGGCCGGGATGCGCTCCTGCCGGCGGTACAGCACCGCCCGGTCGGCGTTCCACGAGCCGAACACCGCGCCGACGGCGAGGTCGAGCTGCTCGCGCGGGTCCTGCGGGAAGTCGCGCCCGGTGTGCTCGCGGAAGATGCGCTTGTAGTCCCCGACGAGCGCCTTGAGGTGCTCGGCCCGCAGCCCCAGGTCCTCGCGGGTGCCGGCGCGGACCTTGGCGTCGTCGAGCGCGTGCTCGAACTCCTCGCCCGGCACGCCGCAGACGGTCTTGCCGAACATCTGGATCAGCCGGCGGTAGGAGTCCCACGCGAAGCGCTCGTCGCCGCCGGACTGCGCGGCCAGCCCGGCCACGCTGTCGTCGGTCAGCCCGACGTTGAGGACGGTCTCCATCATGCCGGGCATGGAGAACTTGGCGCCCGAGCGCACCGAGACGAGCAGGGGGTCACCCGCGTCGCCCAGTCGGCGCCCCATCTTCCGTTCAAGGGCGGCCAGGTGCTCGCTGATCTCGTCGCGGCACGGGATCGTGCCCGTTTCGAGGTACGCACGGCAGGCGTCCGTGGTGATGGTGAAGCCGGGCGGCACCGGCAGCCCCAGGTTGGTCATCTCCGCCAGGTTGGCGCCCTTGCCACCAAGCAGGTCCTTGAGGTCGCGATTGCCCTCTTCGAAGTCGTACACGAACTTCCGCACAGCGCCTCCATACCCACAGCGGAACGGCCTAAGTCCTCGTTAGGGCCGGGGTGTGCGGCACACCGTAAGGCGACTTTCCGGTCCGCCGCCATGGCGGGTGATTATCGGCACACGGATTGGTACGCCTTTCGATTCCTGCTGCACCTGGGAGCGGTTCCATGCGCAGAAACGCGCATGAGAGCGCTCTCTGTTTCGCGCGGTACTCCGCACGTTTCCACACTTCGGGATGCGTATTGCTGTATCGGGGATGCGAATTTCGCGCACGTTCAATCATTGCTTTTGCGTCCTGCGTTTTTTGGGTCCCGACCGCCCTCGTGCGATGCTCGGAGGCGTGCCGCTGCAGCTTGGACCCCACGTCGTCGACCCGCCCGTGGTGCTGGCCCCGATGGCCGGCATCACCAACGTGGCGTTCCGTCGGCTGTGCCGCGAGCAGGGCGCCGGCCTGTACGTCTGCGAGATGATCACCACCCGCGCCCTGGTCGAGCGCAACCCGAAGACCATGTCGATGATCCGCTTCGGCGACGGCGAGCACCCGCGCAGCCTGCAGCTCTACGGCGTCGACCCGGCCACGATCCGCAAGGCCGTCGAGATGGTCGTCGAGGAGGACCTCGCCGATCACATCGACATGAACTTCGGCTGCAGTGTCCCGAAGGTCACCCGCCGCGGCGGCGGCTCGGCCCTGCCGTGGAAGCGCCGCCTGTTCGCCTCGATCGTCTCGTCGGCGGTCGAGGCGGCCCAGGGCCTGCCGGTGACGGTGAAGATGCGCATCGGCATCGACGACGACCACCGCACCTTCCTGGACGCCGCCCGGACCGCCCAGGACGCCGGCGTGGCGTGGGTGGCGCTGCACGCGCGAACGGCCGCCCAGCGCTACTCGGGCGAGGCCGACTGGTCCGCGATCGCCGCGCTCAAGGAGTCCCTGGACATCCCGGTCCTGGGCAACGGCGACATCTGGGAGGCGACGGACGCCCTGCGGATGATGAGCGCCACGGGCTGCGACGGCGTGGTCATCGGCCGCGGCTGCCTGGGACGGCCGTGGCTGTTCGCCGACCTGGCCGCCGCGTTCGCGGGCTCGCGGGCGCGGGCGCTGCCGTCACTGGGTGAGGTGGCCGCCCTCATGTACCGCCACGCCGAGCTGCTGACGGAGTGGCTGGGTACGCAGCGCGACGGTGTGACGGACTTCCGCAAGCACGTGGCGTGGTATTTGAAGGGCTTCCCGGCGGGCGGCGAACTGCGCCGCTCGCTGGCCATGGCGTCGTCCCTGACGGAACTGTCGGACCTGCTGGCCCAGCTGGACCACACGGCCCCGTTCCCCACCGAGATCCTCGGCCAGCCAAGGGGGCGGACAGGCACCCCGGGCAAGGTGGTGCTGCCCGAGGGCTGGCTCGCCGATCGCGACACCGACGAAGTCCCCGAGGGCGCCGAACTCGACGACTCCGGCGGCTGACCGTTTCGCAGCCCGCGTCCGGCCGGCGCGGAAGCGGTGGTGTAGCCGAGGAGGCTCGTGCAATCATTTCGAACGATGGGCCGGACTGGACGACGGCAGCTACGGCGCCGCCACGGGCTGCAACTTCTGACAGCGATGGTCGGTGTGCTGGCGGCGACAATGGTGACCGCGTGCGTTCCGAGTGAGCCGTACTCTCCGGTCGCCGTTCTCGCCGATGGCTCGCAGGTGCAGGTGCGGCTCACCAACTGCCCGCCGTCGCCGGTGAACCAGGTCCGGATCATCCCGCTGCGGTTGAGGAAGGACAAACTGCTCGACACGAATGTGCCGGCCGTGTGGCAGGTGAGCTTCGCTCAGCCCACCGTGATCACGGCGGTCGTGGTGGGCACGGAGGCACCGTCTGGCGGGACGCTCGACATTGCGCTGGCCGGGCCGCTGGATCCGGCGACGGAGTACGTGGTGTTCCTCCGCTACCCCAACGGCGGTAAGCCGTACGCGGTGTTCAAGCCGGAGGAACTGCACGACGGGCGAGTGCAGTTCGAGACTACGTACTTGAGCCGGGAGGAGTTCGACCGCCGCTCCGCCTGCAAGGCGAAGTGACCGCCCCGAAACTCCTGCCGGGTGCGCGGGTCCCGCTTGACCGGGGCCCGCGCGCGCCGAACTCGACGACTCCGGCGGCTGACGCCGGTGGGTCAATGCGGCGTGAGGCCGTCCAGCATGGACCGAAGCAGCGTGTTGTCGCCGCGGAGGGACGCGATCGAGGCAGCGTTGTTCTCGTCGGGATCCAACCGGGACCAGTCGATCGGCCATCCGGCCTGCCGTGCGAGCTGGCGGAAGAATGCGCGCTGAGTGCGCCCGTTTCCCTCGCGGAAGGGGTGGATCGCGTTCACCTCGGCGAGGTAGTGCGTCAAACGGTCGACGAAAACGCTTCGGGCCAGGCCGCGAAGATGTGATTCCTTCGCAACCGTCGAGAACACCTCGGCGGAATAGGGCTGAATGTGCTGCGGGAGGCAGAACGGTTCGGTTCTGGCGATTCCGACCGACCGGATCGTCCCGGCCCATGGATAGATGTCGCCGAAGATCTCGCGGTGGAACGCCTGGAGGTGGGCGAGGTCGTAATCGCCCGGCAGCGCGCGTGTGCCGAGGTCGACGATGGCGGCGTAGCTCAGGTCGGCTTCGATGCGGCGCAGCGCCCCGGCGTCGGTGATGCCCAAGTGGTTGTACAGCACTCCGGTGGCTGGGTCGCTGTACGGATCCTTGCTTATGTGATGCCGTGCAATCGGCGGATCATCGCTCTCATCTGCATGGTGCTGATCTCGCCGCGGGCCCACCGTTGCGTGATCGCCGCCGCTTCATCGCTTGGCGTCAGCCCTTCGGCCCGGAGGGAGGCGGTCGCCTGAGTCACCGAACTTGATCGCTCCGCCGTGAGCTCGTCATACACCTCGACCGGAATCATGACCGCCTCGGTCTTGCGGTGGGAACCGACCCCGATGGGAGTGCGGTCCCCACTTCGAAAGCGGTCGAGCAGCCTCGACAACCGTTCGCGGGTCTCACGTACCGACAGCGTCTCCATGCGCACCCTGAAAGTGTACCCGAATGTGTACACGTTCGGTGGTAGGTCCGGGCGTAACGGCCAGCGGCCATCCACCATGACAAGGCCGATGACCAATAGGCACGAGCGCCGACGAGGCCGGAGAGGGACGAGGCTCACGAACCGGCTGCGGGCGGGCGGATCGTGCTAGAACTCTTCCCAGGTCCG
The DNA here is from genome assembly GCF_040689395.1 of Dactylosporangium sp. NPDC051484. Classification (NCBI taxonomy): domain Bacteria; kingdom Bacillati; phylum Actinomycetota; class Actinomycetes; order Micromonosporales; family Micromonosporaceae; genus Dactylosporangium; species Dactylosporangium sp. NPDC051484. Next base: position 37,210 of record NZ_JBFAZX010000019.1, read on the forward strand.
GGGGTCCTGCTTGACCGGGACGCAGGTGTCGAGGGCGTCGATCGCGGCCATGTCGTCGGCGGTCAGTTCGAAGCCGAACAGGTCGGCGTTGGTGCGCTGGCGGTCCGGGCTGCCGGAGTGCGGGATCACGGTGACGTCGCGTTGTAGCAGCCAGCGCAGCACGACCTGGGCGCTGGTGACGTCGAGGCGGCCGGCGATCGCGGCGACCGACGAGTGCTCGAGGATGCCGGTGTTGCGCTCAAGCGGGCTCCACGCCTGGGCCACGGTGCCGGTCCGCTGTACCGCGGCGACGAGTTCCGGCCGTGGGTGCGAGGGGGAGACCTGCAGCTGGTCGACGGCCGGCTGGATGCCGGTCTCGGCCACGACGGCGTCGAGGTGCTCCGGCAGGAAGTTCGACACGCCCAGCGAGCGGATCAGGCCCTCGCGCTGCAGCTCGGCCATCTCGGCGTACGACTCCACATAGCGACCGACCGCGGGCAGCGGCCAGTGGATGAGGTAGAGGTCGACGTAGTCCAGGCCGAGGCGCTCCAGCGAGCGCTGCAGGCCGGCCCGGGTGGAGCCGCGGCCCTGGTCGCTGCCGCGCAGTTTGGTCGTGATGAAGAGCTCGGCGCGAGGCAGGCCCGACTCGCGCACGGCGGCGCCGACGGCGTCCTCGTTGTCGTATGAAGCTGCGGTGTCGATCAGGCGGTAGCCGGAACCGATCGCGGCGAGGACCGCATCCGTGGCGCGGCGGCCCTTGAGCGGGTAGGTGCCGTAGCCGACGACGGGCATGTCGAGGCCGGAGTTCAGCCTCACCGAGGGGATGCTCATGCCCCAACCCTAGGCAGCGGGCCGTGTCCGCCGCCGTGCGTCAGCGGCGGCGTCGCCGTGACGGACGACACGGTCGCGGACGCTGCACGGTAACCGGATGACGGACAAGATGACCGGCCGGGTGACAGCGTACGGTGAGCATGTCGGCGCATCGGGTGGGATCCCGGTGCTGTGGCTGGCTGAGGCGGAAACCGCCCAGTATGGTCGGGTCGTCTGCTCGGTCGACGTGCGCCGATCACGGTGCCGCCGGGTGGGCGCCGTCGAGCCGCACCGCCGAGTCGCACAGCGCACTTCGGCAACGCGGGCCGGGGACCCATGCAGTCCTTGGGGTGTATCCGTGACCGAGTCACGGTAGGGCGAATCCTCCCGTCCGAACCCGTCAGCTAACCCGGTAGGCGGCACCGGAAGGAGAACTGTTCGTGCTGCATCTCCATGCTCCGACAGCGGCCGCCCGCCGCCATGCTCTAGGACGGGTGAACGCCAGGACGTAACGCCCTGGCCGCGCTCCAACGCTGATCGACGCCCAATCGCCGCGCGACCCCGGCCGAGTCGTGGGATCGCGCCGATACCGCGCGCCCTCTCCCGTGCGTAGTCCTTCGCACGCCCGCACCGGCGTGTGCTTCACCGTGCGCTGATTCGCGCCGTATTTTCCGCGCCGTATTTCCGTGCCGTCTATTCGTGCCGTCTTTGCGCGCTCTCCGTCCGCGCGCTCTTTCGCAGCCTTCCCGCGCAGCCGTTTCCGCGCCGTTCCGTTTCGCGCGCTGACGCCGCGGCGTCCTGCCGTGCGCCCAGATCGCGCCGTCTTCGATGAGGAATCGCTTACGTGAAGTCACTACCGCGCCAGTTCCAGCCCAGACACCGGCGGGTCGGCCCGCCTGTGCGAATCGGGGCCGTGTCCGTCGTCGTGCTGTCCGCGACGCTGTTCGCCACGGGCTCCGCCGGCCGGCCGCCGGCCGTGCACCCGCCGGTCGCGGTCGCCGCGTCCGCCTACGCGTACGACGCGGCGCTCGTGTCGCCGCTGCTGGAGGGCACCGCCGCCGGCTCGGCGGCCGAGGCGTCGCCCACCGCGTCCGCGACCATGCCGACCATGTCAGCCGCGCCGGCCACACCGACCACGCCGACCGGGCCGACCGGGCCGGCCGCGCCACAGCCGCCGCGCCCGGTCGCCGGGCTCGACCAGACCCAGATGAACAACGCCGTGACGATCGTGCGGCAGGGCCGCGCCCAGGGCCTGCCCACCAGGGCTCTCGTCGTCGCCGTCGCCACCGCGATGCAGGAGAGCGACCTCTACAACGTCGCCAGCCGCGCCGTGCCGGCCTCGCTGAAGCTGCCGCACGAGGGCGTCTCGCAGGACCACGACTCGGTCGGGCTGTTCCAGCAGCGCGCCAGCCAGGGCTGGGGCACCGTGGTCGAGCTCATGAACCCGGCCCACTCGGCGATGCTGTTCTACAACGCGCTGAGCAGGGTCAAGGGCTGGCAGAACATGAGCGTGACGGCCGCCGCTCAGGCGGTGCAGCGCTCGGCGTTCCCAGGGGCGTACCAGAAGCACGCCGACCGGGCCGCAAAGGTCGTGGCCGCCATCAATTGACCGACCGGCGCGTCCGCCGCGGCGCTCAGCGCGGCGCGGCGGTCGCGCGGCGGGCCAGCGCGACGAGCTCGGCCACCGAGGCGGGTGACGGGGAGGCCAGGTCCAGGGTGAGCAGCGCCTGGGAGAGCAGCTCCTCGGCCTGGCGGCGACACCAGTCGCGGGCGCCGGCCTGCTCGATCGTCTTCGCCGCGCGCTCGGCGTCGGCGTCGCTGAGCCGGCCCCGGCCGTCGAACAGCCCGGTCAGCTCGTCGGCGCCGGCCGCGATCGCCGCGGCGACGGGCAGCGAGCGCCGGCGGCGGCGCAGGTCCGGGTATGCCGGCCGGCCCGGGCCGTCGTCGGCCCAGATGCCCAGCAGGTCCTCGGTGAACTGCACGGCGAGGCCCAGCCGGACGCCGAACAGGCGCAGCCGCTCGACCTGTTCCGCCCTGCCGCCGCCGGCCACGGCGCCGAGGGCGCAGGCGCAGCCGAACAGCGCGCCGGTGCGCTGCTCCACCATGGCCAGGCAGTCGCGCAGCAGGTCGGTGCGCTCCTGCGCGGCGAAGTCCGGGCGGGTCTCGCGCAGCGCGAGCGAGGCGTGCTGGCCGTGCAGGAGCTCCTGCACGGTATCGCCCAGGATGCGCATCATGGCCCGGTCCGGCCCCGGCTGTCCGGAGCGCTGCCGCGGCCGGCCCGGCGCGATGTGGGTGGGGTCGCCGGTGGCCACGACGTCGAACGCGAGGGCGAGCAGCGCCTCGCCGCCCAGCGCCGCCGGCTGGGTGCCGACCACGCTCCACGCGGCCCCGTCGGAGCGCCCGTCGACCAGGTCGCGGCGGATCGCCGCCCAGTGATGCATGAGCTCGACCGCGACGGCGGATGGCACCGCGTCGTGCGGGTCGCCGCCGACCGCGGCCGCGCACACCAGGGTGAGCGCGCTGTGCAGCGAAGCGCCCGGCGCGTCGCGGCCGCAGTGCCAGCCCAGCTGCAGCTCGGCGACCTCGCGGGACGGCTCGGGCAGCCGCCCGATCGCCGCGCGCAGCGGCGGGCCGACGAGGCCGCCGGACCAGCGCAGGACGTCGTCAGTGGTCCGTAGCACGATCACCATCAGCCGCGCCGCCCAACCCGTTTCGCAGGGCGCCCCATGCGCACGCACGCCGTCACCGGACTCGCACCACCCATCGCATCGCACCTGACAGATCCGGCCGCGTCGATGCGGCGCCCAAGGACCTGGTCAAGTATGCCGAAGTGTCCGGCCGCGCACGGCGAAAACGGCGATGGCGGGCGGGTGTGGCGAGGACGGTTGTCGCCCGTCTGGCGTGTCGCGCGAAGTCTCGCGTGTCGTCCCGCTCGGCGCGTCATCCACTATGGAGTGTGTGCGGCCACCGCCTGCCGGAGTGCCTGATCCGGCGGGGACTGCACGGCCGGCGGCCGATGCCGCATCGCGTCCCACGCGGCCTTCCAACCGGCCCCGACCTCTCTGGTCTCGTTGTACCAGATCGTCACCCGCTGGCAGCCCCGGCAGCCGGCCGGCACGCCCCACGCGTCGACGCCGACACCTCTGCAGAGGGTGACCGCGCGGTACAGATGCGCGTCCTGACTGACCAGGAGTGCGCGGTCGACGCCGTACACGTCGTGGGCGCGCCGGCACGTGTCGTAGGTGTCCAGGCCATATGGGTCGAGCACCAGCCGGGCCGGGTCCACGCCCCGCGCCGCGAGGTAGTCGCTCATCGCCTCGACCTCGTTGCCGGAGCCGCCGCCCGCGTCACCGGAGATCAGCAGCGCCTTCACCTTGCCGGAGGAGATCAGCGCGGCCGCCGCGTCGAGCCGGTTGCGCAGGAACGACATCGGCTCCTTGCCGCCGTTCTCGAGCTGAGCGCCGAACACGATCGCCACATCCGCCGCCGGGGCGCGGTCCGCCGGGACGACCCGGCCGGAGGCCTCGGCGCGGATCCAGGCCGTCGGCACGAGCACCAGGGCGGCCACGAGGACGGCGGCGACCGTCAGGCGGCGCAGGGCGCGCCGGCGGCGGCGCCGATCGTCGGGCAGACGGCCGGAGAGCCCAAGCGTGGCGATCATCACCCAGCGCCGGCGATACCACGGCGCGACGGGCGGCCGTTGCGGCCCGGACTCGATCGGCATGGGCGCAGCATGGCACGGCCCGGCAACCCGCCGCCGTCCCGCGAGTCGTAAATTGTCGGTGCCACGAGGCAGGATGTAGGCGTCGGACCGGTGGGAGGTGGGGAGTGGCCGGCAAGATCAAGGATGAGGACATCGCCCTGGTCCGGGAGCGCACGTCGATCGAGGACGTGATCTCCGAGCACGTCACGCTGCGTTCCGCGGGCGGTGGCAACCTCAAGGGCCTGTGCCCGTTCCACGACGAGAAGACCGCCTCGTTCAACGTCTCGCCCACCCGGAACGTGTATTTCTGCCACGGCTGCGGCGCCGGCGGCGACGCCATCAAGTTCCTGATGGACCACGACCACCTGAGCTTCGTCGAGTCGGTCGAGCGCCTCGCCGCGCGCGCCGGGCTGCAGCTGCGATACGTCGAGGCCGGCAGCGCCCCGATCCGCCCCGCCGGGCAGAAGCAGCGGCTGATCGCCGCGCACGCCGAGGCCGCCCGGTTCTACGCCGAGCAGCTCGGCACGCCGGGCGCCCGCCAGGCCCGCGAGTTCCTGGCCCAGCGCGGGTTCAGCAAGGAGGCCGCCGAGCGCTACGGGTGCGGGTTCGCCCCCGACGGCTGGGATCGCCTGAGCAAGCACCTGCGCCAGAAGGGATACTCCGCGCAGGAGCTGACCAGCGCCGGCCTCTCCCGCGAGGGGCGCTCCGGCGGGCTCATCGACCGGTTCCGCCGCCGGCTGGTGTGGCCGATCAAGGACATCTCCGGCGACGTGATCGGTTTCGGCGCGCGGCGGCTGTTCGACGACGACGACGGCCCGAAGTATCTCAACACGCCCGAGACCCCGCTGTACAAGAAGTCGCACGTGCTTTATGGCATCGACCAGGCCAAACGGGAGATCGCCAAGCAGAGCCGGGTCGTCATCGTCGAGGGCTACACCGACGTGATGGCGTGCCACCTCGCCGGGGTGCCGGTGGCGGTCGCGACCTGCGGCACCGCGTTCGGTGGCGACCACATCTCGGTGCTGCGCCGGCTGCTGCTGGACGCCGACGGCTACGGCGGCGAGATCATCTTCACGTTCGACGGGGACGCGGCCGGGCAGAAGGCGGCGTTGCGTGCGTTCGAGGACGACCAGCGCTTCGTCGCCCAGACGTTCATCGCGGTCGGCCCCGACAACATGGACCCCTGCGACCTGCGCCTGGCCAAGGGCGATGTGGCCGTGCGCGACCTGGTCGCCGACCGCCAGCCGCTGCTCGACTTCGCGCTGCGCTCGGTGATCCAGCGCTTCGACCTCGACACCGCCGAGGGCCGCGTCGGCGCGCTGCGGGCGACCGCGCCCCTGGTCGCCAAGATCAAGGACCGCACGCTGCGGCCGGAGTATGCCCGCAAGCTCGCCGGCGACCTCGGCATGGAGCTCGAGACCGTGCAGCGCTCGGTCAACGCGGCCGCCAAGGGCGTCGCCGACCCCGTGCCCGCCCAGCCGCAGCGGCGCATCCTCGCCCCCGACAGCGCCGAGGCGCTGGTCGAGCGGGAGGCGCTCAAGCTGGCGCTGCAGCAGCCGGCGCTGGCCGGCCCGATGTTCGACGCGGTCGGCGCCGACATGTACACCCATCCGGTGTATTCGGTCCTGCGCACCGCGGTCGCCGAGGCGGGCGGCGCGTCCAGTGGCAGCGGCGGCGCGGTGTGGATCGAACAGGTCCGCGAGGCGTGCCTCGACCTGGCCGCCGGCGCGCTGGTCGCGGAGCTGGCGGTGGAGCCGCTGCGCCTGGACGGTGAGCCCGACCCGCGCTACGTCGAGGCGACGATCAACCGCCTCCAGCTGATGGCGCTCAACCGGACCATCGCCGAGCTCAAGTCCAAGCTGCAGCGCATCAACCCGGTGAGCAACGCCGAGGACCACCTGCGGCTGTTCAGCGAGCTGGTGTCGCTGGAGCAGCACGCCCGGGCGCTGCGGGATCGCGGCGCGAGCCGCTGGTGACGCCAGGTCTACGCCCACCTGGGACCGCCGCGGCGCTTCCGGTGTCGCCGCGAACCGCCGTTGGGTCCGAAATGTCCGAGGACCTCGCCGCTGCCGGCGAGCGCCCCGCCCGACCGCAAGCGGTCGGACATTTCGCCGATATCACGATTTTGGGGGACGGTTAGCACGTGTTCGGCTTTCTGAAGCGGCGGCGGCTGCCCGCCGACAAGCGCCCCAAGCTCGGCCCCGACGAGCGCGTGGTCGCCTGGGCCGTCGCCACCGGCGACAACGTCGTGGTGGCGACGAACCACGGCCTGTGGCTGCCCGGCGTCGAGCAGCGCCTGGGCTGGCACGAGATCCACAAGGCCACCTGGTCGGGCCGCCAGCTCGCCGTGGTCGCGGCGCGCGAGCTGCCGGTCGGCGACGAGGAGTACGCCGTGGTGGCCGACCTCCCGCCGCTGCTGCTCACCCTGCTCGACCCCGACAGAGTGCCCGAGCAGGTCCGGGTGCGGGTCAACAAGTCGATCGCGCACACCTCGCACCACCCGCTCGACGAGATCACCGGCGTGCGTGGCGGCGTGCGGGTCGTGGGGCGGCGCGTCCCCGGCGTCAACGGGCTGTGCTGGACGGTCCGCTACGACGAGGACGTCGACCCGCAGGCGACGGGCGTGGCCGAGCAGACGCACGAGCTGGTCGCCTGGGCGAGATCCGGCGTCGGTACCGCCTCTTAGGGCTTGCTCGCCGCCGGCACTCGGCGGCGGGACCGGATCAGGCGCACGAGTACCGCGACGACCAGTGCGACGTCGAGGAACGCGCCCGGCAGCTTCGTCTTCGTGGCCAGGCCCAGGCTGTCCGGCAGGGTCAGGAACGGCAGCGCCACGACGGCGACGTGCACGCCGGTGCGCAGCCGGCCGGTCAGGTGCGTGCCGGCGAGCACCGCGATGCCGGCGAGCGCGTACCAGGCGTAGAACACCGGCCCGAGCACGGCCGTGGCCAGCAGCGCCAGGCCGGCGGCGGTGAGCACCGGGTCGGCGGCCTCCGCCGGCGTGCGGCGCGCCGTGCGCAGCGCCCGCCACCAGAGGTACAACAGGATCGCGGCGAGGGCGGCGAACCCGAGCGTGCGGGCCACGGCCACCGCGGTGTCGAACGCCGCCGGCCGGCCCGCGGCGCGCAGCACGTAACCGGCGGCCATGCCCACCCCCGTCGGGATCGACAGCCACTGCTTGAGCTCGGCGGTGGAGCCGAGCGCCCGGACGAAGCCGAGGCCGTGGCCGGTCGTGGCGGCGAGCACGGTGTACGTCAGCAGCATCGCCCCGGTGAAGCTCACCGGCGCGCGGCGGCACAGCCCGTTGCCGCGGAACAGCACGAGCAGCACCGCGAAGGGCGCGGCGACCACGGCGGTGACCTTCACGGCCGCGGCGAGCCCGAAGGCGGCGCCGGACAGCCCCGACCGGCCGCGGGTGGCGAACGCGAAGCCGGCCAGCACGAAGCCGGCGAGCAGGATGTCGTTGTGCACACCGGAGACGACGTGGATCAGCACGAGCGGGCTGGCGGCCAGTGCGGCGTTACCGTCGGTGAGGCGGTGCGCCGCCGCCACGCACAGCACCAGCCCCAGCACCGCGACCAGGCGGAACAGGCCGACGGCGACGACGAGGTGGCCGTGCGCGAGCCAGGCGGCGCCGCCGGAGATCGCGAACCACAGCGGGCCGTAGGGGGTCGGGGTGTCGCGCCACAGCGGCGGTACGTCGGACAGCCAGGTGCACGGCAGCGCCGACGGCCCGTGTTCGTACAGGTTGAACCCGGCGTCGAAGAGCTGGCCCTGGCAGGCGTACGCGTACACGTCCAGGGCACCCATGGGCGGCGCGATCAGCAGCGGCGCGCTCCAGATCGCCGCGGTGACGAGCAGTTCGCGGGTGCCGGTGGTGTCGCGCAGGGCCCACCAGGCGCGGGCCAGCAGGGCCAGGCCGACGAACCAGACGCAGACGCCGGTCACCCACGCGGCGTCGTGGGGTAGCGGCTTGCCGGCCAGGAAACCGCTGGCGGCCAGCAGGGTTGTCGCGGCCAGCCCGAGCCAGCGCGGGTTGAGGCGCACGGGGGCATCGTAATAGCGTCCAAAATTGTCGTACCCCGGGGCTATGGTCGGGGCCGTGGCGAACAACGGGGCATTGATCGCGGCGACCGCGCTGGTCAAGCGGTTCGGTGACTTCACGGCGGTCGATGGGATCGACGTGCGGGTGGCAGCCGGCGAGGCCTTCGGGTTCCTGGGCCCCAACGGTGCGGGCAAGTCCTCGACGATGCGGATGATCGGGTGCGTGTCGCGCCCGACGAGCGGGTCGCTGCGCATCCTCGGCCTCGACGCGGCGCGGGACGGCCCCGCGATCCGGGCGCGGCTGGGCGTGTGCCCGCAGCAGGACACGCTCGACCCGGAGCTGACCGTGCTGGAAAACCTCGTCGCCTACGCACGCTATTTCGGGGTGCCGCGGCGGGTCGCGCGGGAGCGTGCCAGGGAGTTGCTCGACTTCGTGCAGCTGGCCGACCGGGCCGGCGACAAGGTGGAGCCGCTGTCCGGTGGCATGAAGCGACGGCTGACGATCGCCCGGGCGCTGGTCAACGAACCCGACATCGTGCTGCTCGACGAGCCGACCACCGGGCTGGATCCGCAGGCCCGGCACCTGGTCTGGGAGCGGCTGTTCCGGCTCAAGCAGCGCGGCGTGACGCTGGTCCTCACGACGCACTACATGGACGAGGCCGAGCAGTTGTGCGACCGGCTCGTCGTGATGGACGCGGGGCGGATCGTCGCGGAGGGCTCGCCGCGGCAACTGATCGAGCGGCACTCGACGCGCGAGGTGGTCGAGGTGCGCTTCGGCGAGGAGCCGTCGGACACGGCCGCTGACAAGCTCGACGGCATCGGTGAGCGCGTCGAGGTGCTGCCGGACCGCGTCCTGATCTACACGGCGGACGGCGACGCCGCGGTGGCCGAGATCGCCGGGCGCGGCCTGGTGCCGTCGAGCACGCTGGTCCGGCGCGGCTCGCTGGAGGACGTGTTCCTGCACCTCACCGGGCGGACGTTGGTGGAGTGATGGGCACCCTGGCCGCTCTGGAATACCACCTCACCTCCTATCGGCGCACGTGGCGCTCGACGGTGTTCAGCTCGTTCGCCCTGCCGGCCATGTTCCTGATCGCCATGGGCGTGACGGTCGGCAGCTACGTCGACGCGCGCCCGGGCGGCGGGCTCGGCGTGCCGTATCTGGACTACATCGGCCCCGGCCTGCTCGCCTCGACCGCGTTGCAGGTCGCCGTCGGCGAGTCGACCTGGCCGGTGTTCTCGGCGTTCAACTGGATTCGCAGCTACCACGCGATGCGCGCCACGCCGCTGACGACGGGGGCGATCATGCGGGGACACCTGCTGTATCTGGCGCTGCGGACCGCGCTGGCCGCGGTCGCGTTCCTGCTGGTGCTGCTGCCCTTCGGAGCCCTGCACTCGTGGTGGGCGCTCGCCGCACCGCTGCCCGCGGTGCTGGTCGGCCTGGCGTTCGGGGCTCCGACGTTCGGTTTCGCGGCGGCGGTGGACAGCGACGGCTATTTCGCCGTGCTGTTCCGCCTGGTCGTGGTGCCGATGTCGCTGTTCGCCGGCGTGTTCTTCCCGGTGGAGAGCCTGCCCGCGCCGGCCCGCGCGCTGGCCTACGCCTCACCGCTGTGGCACGGCGTCGAGCTGTGCCGCGCGGCCACGCTGGGCACCCCGACCGCCTGGGGTGTCTGGGCGCACACGGCCGTCCTGCTGGCCTGGATCGCGGCCGGCTATGCGCTGGCCCTGCGCGGCTTCACCCACCGGCTGGAGGACTGATGGTCACAACGATGGTCTATGGGCGGATCGAGCGCGACGCCAGGGGCGCGCTGTCGGTCACCGCGCGTAACCTGGCGGCGGCGCGGCATGCGTTGTACTGGTGGGTGCTGCTGTCCGGGTTCGCCGAGCCGCTGCTGTATCTGCTCTCGATCGGCGTCGGGGTGGGGCGGCTGATCGGCGACGTGCCGCTGGCCGACGGGCGAATGGTGACGTATGCGCAGTTCGTGGCGCCGGCGATGCTCGCCGCGTCGGGCATGAACGGTGCGCTGGCCGAGACCGTCATGAACTTCTACGGCAAGTTGAAGTTCATGAAGCTCTACGACGCCACGCTGGCCACGCCGGTCACGCCGATGCAGCTGTCCGGGGGTGAGCTGCTGTGGGCGATGATCCGCGGCGGGTTCTACTGCGCGGCGTTCCTGACGGTGATGGTGGCGCTCGGGCTGACCGCCCCGCTGTGGGCGCTGGCGGCGTTCCCGGCGGCGATGCTGGTCGGGTTCGCGTTCGGCGGGCTGGGCATGGCGTTGTCGACGCTGCTGCGCTCGTGGCAGGACTTCGACTACGTCAACGTGGCGCAGTTCGGGCTGTTTCTGTTCAGCGGGACGTTCGCGCCGCCGTCGGGCTATCCGCTCGTGGCCCGGGTGCTGGTCGAGGCAACCCCGCTGTATCACGGCGTCGCGCTCGTGCGCGGGCTGTGCACCGGCTCACCGCAGTGGGGACTGGTCTGGCACGCGGTCTATCTGGCAGCCCTGGCAGCGGGCGGGCTGTGGCTCGCGAGCCGCCGGCTGGGAAAACTTCTGCTGACCTAGTTTGCCCCGGTTTTGGAAAGGTCGGATGATCTCTATGGAGGGCATCTGGCCTGCGGAAACGTGCATATTTTCGATTGCGTCCGAACTTACGTCAAAACCAGCAAAAGTTTGGTTACGAGCGCCAGAAGCTCTAGACGCGGGGGGTGGGACGGCCTAAAGTCTCGACGCAACACGGGTGTAACGCACGGCACACGGCCCGGCAAACCGGGGCCGGCGTGCCGGTGTGGTGGTGTAGCCGCATGTCGCGGACGCCTGCCTGCGACCTGACGAGGAGGTGCCCCATGAACACGGTCAGTGCCATTGACAACCCGGTTCAGTCGCGCCTGCTCCGCCTGTTGCGGGACACCGGTGCGTTGTCGCGTGCGGAGCTGGCCGATCGTCTCGAGGTGCCGCGGCCCCGGCTGCTGGCGGACCTGGACGCGCTGGTCGCGACCGGGCTGATCCGCGAGGCGGGGCCGGCCGCGAGCCGTGGCGGGCGGCGTTCGACGCTGGTCGAGCTCAACCCGGGGCTGCGCTTCGCCGCGGTCGACCTGGGCGCCAGCTCGATCGACGTGGAGATCAGCGACGGCCGGCTGGAGCCGATCGCCGCCTACGGGGAGCGCTCCGACATCCGTTCAGGACCGAAGGTGATCCTGCAGCGGGTCAACGAGATCCTGCACAAGTTCAAGGCGGAGGGCGCCTACGAGCGCCTCAACGCCATCGGCATCGGCGTGCCCGGCCCGGTCAGCTTCCGCGACGGGGTGCCGGTCTCTCCGCCGATCATGCCCGGCTGGGACCGGTTCCCGGTGCGGGAGGCGCTCGGGCGCGAGCACAACTGCCCGGTCGTCGTCGACAACGACGTCAACATCATGAGCATCGGCGAGCGCTACGGCGGCGTCGCGCACTCGGTCGACAACCTGCTGTTCCTCAAGGTCGGCACGGGCATCGGCTGCGGCATCTACCTCAACGGCGAGGTCTACCGGGGCACCGACGGATGCGCCGGCGACATCGGCCACATCCAGGTCGACAGCCACGGGCCGATCTGCGCGTGCGGCAACGTCGGCTGCCTGGAGGCGCTCTTCGGCGGCGGCGCGCTCGCTCGCGACGCGACCGCCGCGGCCCGCAGTGGCGCCTCCCCGGCGCTCGCGGACCGCCTCACCGCCAACGGCGCGGTGACCGCGAAGGACGTCGCCGACGGTGCGGCCGAGGGCGACGTCACCTGCATCCGGCTCATCCGCGACGGCGGGCGGCGCGTCGGCGGGGTGCTCGCCGGCCTGGTCAGCTTCATCAACCCGTCGATGATCGTGATCGGCGGCGGCCTGGCCGGCCTCGGGCACATCCTGCTCGCCGAGATCCGCAGCGTGGTGTACCGGCGCTCGCTGCCCCTTGCGACCGGCAACCTGCCGGTCGTCCTGTCCGAGCTCGGCCCTCGCGCCGGCGTCGTGGGCGCCGCGGTGCTGGCGAGCGAACTCGCATATGGACGGCCATCATGACAGAACCACCGGCACGGACCCCCGAACACTCCCCGGCGGACGTGGTCCTCCGGCTCACCGATGTGGTCAAGACGTTCCCCGGCGTCCGTGCGCTCGACGGCGTCCAGCTCGAGGTGCGCGCGGGCGAGGTGCACTGCCTGCTCGGGCAGAACGGCGCGGGCAAGTCGACGCTGATCAAGATCCTCTCCGGCGCGCACACCCCGGACTCGGGGGAGATCTGGTGGCAGGGCGAGCCGGCCGCCTTCGGCAGCCCGCAGGCGGCCATGAAGGCCGGCATCGCCACCATCTACCAGGAGCTCGACCTGGTCGACGGGCTCAGCGTGGCCGAGAACATGTATCTCGGCCACGAGCCCAACACCGGCGGCTTCGTGGCCCGGCGGGCGATGCGCCGCGGCGCGGCCGCGATCCTGCTGCGCCTCGGCCACCCGGAGATCCCGGGCGGCCGCGAGGTCGGCAAGCTGCCCGCGGCCGCGAAGCAGATCGTCAGCATGGGCCGGGCGCTGTCGCGCGAGGCACGGCTGCTCATCATGGACGAGCCGAGCGCCGTGCTGGCCCACGACGAGGTGCAGAACCTGTTCCGCATCGTGCGCGGCCTCACCGCGCAGGGCATCGCGGTCATCTACATCTCCCACCGCCTCGACGAGATCCGCGAGATCGGCGACCGGGTCACCGTGCTCAAGGACGGCCGCACCACCGCCGCGAACCTCGACGCGAAGACCACCCCCAACCGCGAGCTGGTGAGCCGGATGACCGGCCGCACCATCGAGTACGTCTTCCCCGAGCGACCGGCCGCGCGCACCTTCGAGGGCGAGCCGCTGCTGCGGGTCGAGGGGCTGACGCTGCCGGGCCGCTTCAGCGACGTGTCGCTGGCCGTCCACGGCGGGGAGATCGTGGGCATCACCGGCCTGGTCGGCTCCGGCCGCTCCGAGGTGCTCGAGAGCATCTACGGCGCGCGCCGGCCCGCCGCCGGGACGGTGGAGCTCAACGGCCGGAAGCTGCGCCGCGGCAGCGTCAGCGCCGCCGTGCGGGCCGGCATCGGCATGGCGCCGGAGGAGCGTAAGAGCCAGGCGCTGCTGCTCGGCGAGCCGATCTACCGCAACGTGACCCTGGCCGGCTTCGCCCGCTACGCGCGGGCCGGCTTCACCGACGCCGGGCGCGAGCGCGAGGCGGCCGAGGACGTCACCCGCGACCTCGACCTGCGCCCGGCCGACGTCCGCCGCCCGGTGCGCACGCTGTCCGGCGGCAACCAGCAGAAGGTCGTCGTCGGCCGGTGGCTGCTCGGCGAGACCCGGCTGCTGCTGCTCGACGAGCCCACCCGCGGCGTCGACGTGGGTGCGCGGGCCGAGCTGTACCAGGTGATCCGCAAGCTCGCCGACGAGGGTGTCGGCGTGCTGCTCGTGTCCAGCGAGGTGCCCGAGGTGCTCGGCCTCTCCGACCGCGTGCTGGTCATGCGGGAGGGCAGGGTCGTGCGCGAGGCGCCCGCCGGTGAACTCGACGAAGACACCGTGCTCGACCTGGTGATGGCCGGCTCGCTGCTCGACGGGGCCGACCTGGCGAGCACCGCCCCCGAAGGGACCGCAGCATGAGCACCGCCAATAGCATCAGCCCGACGGAACCGGTGGGAGTCCACGAGCCACCTCGCGTCACCGCGCAGAGCTGGTGGCAGCGCGACGGCGCGGACAACGCCAAGCGCAACCTCGCCCTGATCGGCGTGCTCCTGCTCCTGCTGATCATCGGTGCGATCACCCGGCCGGACATCTTCCTCGACATCGAGCGCCTGTGGAGCAACGAGCTCACGGTGCTCTCCCTGGCCTCCAGCATCGGCGTGATCACCGTCGGCATGACGTTCGTCATCATCAGCGGCGGCATCGACCTGTCGGTCGGCGCGTTGCTGGCCCTGGCGAGCGTGTGGTGCACGACGGTGGCGACGCAGAGCTACGGCGCCGGTGCGATGGTCTTCGCCGCGCTGGCCGTCGGCGCCGCCGCCGGGCTCGTCAACGGCGTGCTCATCGCCTACGGACGCCTGGTGCCGTTCATCGCCACGCTGGCGATGATGGTGTCCGCCCGCGGCCTGGCCCAGAACATCTCCGGGTCGCACACGCAGATCACCAACAACAAGTTCATCATCAGCCTCGCCGGCGACAAGTTCCTCGGCGTGCCGTACACGATCATCATCTTCCTGGTCGTCGTCGTGCTCGGCTGGGTCCTGCTCAACCGCACCACCTTCGGCCGGCGCACGATCGCCATCGGCGGCAACACCGAGGCGGCCCGCCTGGCCGGCATCAACGTCCGCCTGCAGACGGTGCTGCTGTATGTGCTGGGCGGCCTCTGCTGCGGCATCGCGGCGCTGATGGTCGTCTCGCAGACCACCTCCGGCAGCAACACCAACGGCGACGGCTACGAGCTCAGCGCGATCGCCGCCGCGATCATCGGCGGCACCGCGCTGACGGGCGGCCGCGGCACCATCATCGGCTCCCTGCTCGGCGTGCTGATCTTCAGCCAGATCACCAACCTGTTCGTGGTCAACAACCTGCCGCTGGACATCCAGCGGGTCATCAACGGCGGCATCATCGTCATCGCCGTGCTCGTTCAGCAGTTCCGGGTCACATCGCTCTGGCGCAGGCCCGCCTCCTCATAGCGCCTTCCCCCGATCGCTCGCGACGTCCACGCCGGACGGTAGCGCGGATCAGTGCACCCGAAAACAGCTCATGAAGTACACCCCCGAACACCCAACATCCCACAGACGACCAGGAGGTCGTGAGATGAGCGCAATCTCGCCCGACATGTCCCGCCGCCGGCTTCTGCTCGGCGGGGCGGCCCTCGGCGCCGGCGCGCTGCTGGCCGGCTGCACGTCGAACGAGACCAAGGACAGCGCACCTCAGACCAACGTCAAGGAGGGCAACGCCGCGAGCGCGGCACCCGGCAAGCAGGTCACCATCGGCTTCTCCGCACCGGCCGCCGACCACGGCTGGATCGGCGCGATCACCGCCAACGCCAAGGCGCAGGCGGCGAAGTTCTCCGACGTGACGCTCAAGGTGGTCGACGCCGGTAAGGACGCGCCCGCCCAGATCGCCGCGCTGGAGACCCTCATCGCGAGCAAGCCGGACGCCATCGTCCTGCTGCCGCAGGACGGCGCGCAGCTCACCGCCATCGGCAAGAAGGCCACGGACGCCGGCATCATCGTCATCAACCTCGACCGCGAGTTCTCCGACTCCGCCGCCTCGTTCAGCCTCATCAAGGGCGACAACTACGGCATGGGCATCGCCGCCGGTCACTACATCGGCGAGAAGCTCAAGGGCAAGACGGACGCGGTCATCGGCGAGATCCCCGGCATCGACGAGCTGCAGCTGACCAAGGACCGCTCGAAGGGCTTCGCCGACGCGCTGAAGAACTACGGGCTGAGCGTCAAGCACCGCGTCGCCGCCGGCTTCACCGTGCAGTCGGGCCAGGCCGCCGCGGCCAACCTGCTGCAGGCGGCGCCGAAGCTCGACGCCGTGTGGAACCACGACGACGACCAGGGCATCGGCGTGCTCGCCGCGATCCAGCAGGCGGGGCGCAAGGAGTTCTTCATGGTCGGCGGCGCCGGCTCCCGCGACGCGATGGACCACATCAAGGCCGGCGACACGGTGCTCACCGCGACGGTGACCTACCCGCCGTCGATGGCCTCGTCGGCGATCATCCTGGCCCGCCTCGCGGCGCAGGGCAACGGGATGGGCGACCTGGTCGAGCTGCAGGTGCCGAAGCTGATCGTGTTGCAGTCCGAGACGATCACCAAGGAGAACGTCGACAAGTACCTGCCGCTGGGCTTCAAGTCCTGACCCCATCCGGAACTACTTGAACCATCGGAATCAGAGAGGAACCGCCAGTGTCCAGTCAGGGCAGCAGCGGGGAGCTGCGAGTCGGCATGGTCGGCTACGCCTTCATGGGCGCCGCGCACTCGCAGGCGTGGCGCACGGTGAACCGGGTCTTCGACCTACCGGCGCGGGCGAGCATGGTCGCCGTCTGCGGTCGCGATGGGGCGAAGGTGGCGGAAGCCGCGCGCCGGCTCGGCTGGGCCGAAGCGGTCACCGACTGGCGCGAGCTGATCGCCCGGGACGACATCGACGTCATCGACGTGTGTACCCCGGGCGACAGCCACGCCGAGATCGCCATCGCCGCACTCGAGGCGGGTAAGCACGTCCTGTGCGAGAAGCCGCTGGCGAACACGGTCGACGAGGCACGTGCCATGGTCGAGGCCGCGGTCAAGGCCCGGACGCTGGGTGTGCGCTCGGCCTGCGGGTTCAACTACCGCCGGGTCCCCGCCGTCACCCTCATGCACGACCTGATCGCCGCCGGCCGGCTCGGCGCGATCCGCCACGTCCGCGCCGTCTACCTGCAGGACTGGATCGTCGATCCGAGCTTCCCGCTCGTCTGGCGGCTCCAGCAGGAGCGGGCCGGCTCGGGCGCGCTCGGCGACATCGGCGCGCACATCATCGACCTGACCCAGTTCGTCACCGGTCAGCGCATCACCGGCGTCGCCGGGCTGACCGAGACGTTCATCAAGGAGCGGCCGCTGCCGGAGTCCTCCACCGGCCTGTCGGCGAGCGCCGGCGTCGCGACCGGCGAGGTCACCGTCGACGACGCGGCGCTGTTCATCGCCCGGCTCGACGGCGGCGCGGTGGCCACGTATGAGGCGACCCGGTTCGCGACCGGCCGCAAGAACGGGCTGCGGGTCGAGATCAACGGCGAGTACGGGTCGCTGGCCTTTGACCTCGAGCGCCTCAACGAGCTCGAGTACTACGACGCCACGCGGCCCGCGGCCGAGCAGGGCTGGAGCCGTATCCTCGTGACCGAGGGCGAGCACCCGTACTTCGGGGCCTGGTGGCCGCCGGGGCACATCATCGGGTACGAGCACTCCTTCACCCACGAGATGCGCGACTTCATCGAGGCGGTGGCGACCGGCGCCGACCCGACGCCGTCCTTCGAGGACGCTCTGCAGGTGCAGCTCGTCCTCGACGCGGTCCAGAAGTCCGACTCCTCCTCCTGGGTGAGCGTGGCCGCATGAATGATCCGTACGTCCCTACGCCGGCCGACCGGTTCTCGTTCGGCCTGTGGACGGTGGGCTGGCAGGCCCAGGACGTCTTCGGGGCGGCGTCGCGACCGGCGCTCGACCCGGTCGAGACCGTGCACCGGCTGGCCGAGCTGGGGGCGTACGGCGTCAGCTTCCACGACGACGACCTGATCCCGTTCGGCAGCGACGAGACCGTGCGTGACAAGGTCGTGACCCGCTTCCGGGAGGCCCTGGACGGCACCGGCATGGTCGTGTCGATGGCCACCACGAACCTGTTCGGGCACCCCATCTTCAAGGACGGCGCGTTCACCGCCAACGACCGCGCCGTGCGGCGGTTCGCGCTGCAGAAGGTGATGCGCAACATCGACCTCGCGGCCGAGCTCGGCGCGCCCACGTACGTGCTGTGGGGCGGCCGGGAGGGTGCGGAGTCCGGCGCCGGCAAGCAGATGCGCGCGGCGCTGGACCGCTACCGCGAGGCGATCAACGCGATCTGCGCGTATATCCGGGAGCGCGGCTACGACATCCGCCTGGCGATCGAGCCCAAGCCGAACGAGCCGCGCGGCGACATCCTGCTGCCGACGATCGGCCACGCGCTCGCGCTGATCTCCACGCTGGACGAGCCGTCCCGGGTCGGGCTCAACCCCGAGATCGGGCACGAGGAGATGGCCGGGCTGAACTTCGCGCACGGCATCGCGCAGGCGCTGTGGCACGGCAAGCTGTTCCACATCGACCTCAACGGCCAGCACGGGCCGCGCTTCGACCAGGACCTGCGCTTCGGCGCCGGCAACCTGCGGGGCGCGTTCTGGACCGTCGATGTGCTGGAGAACAGCTCCGGCTACCCCACGGCGTACGCCGGGCCGCGCCACTTCGACTACAAGCCGCCTCGCACCGAGGACGCCGACGGCGTCTGGGTCACCGCGGCGGCCTGCATGCGCAACTACCTGATCCTCAAGGAGAAGGTGCGCACGTTCCGCGACGATCCCGAGGTGTCCGCCGCCCTGGCGACCGCGCGGGTCGACGAGCTGTCGGTGCCGACGCTGCTGCCGGGGGAGTCCCTGGAGGCGCTGCGCGCCGAGGAGATCGACGTCGAGACGGTCGCCGCCCGGGGGATGGCGTTCGAGCGGCTCGACCAGCTGGCCATGGAGCACCTGTTGGGAATTCGTGGCTGAACCCCTCCGACTTCTCCGCCGGCACCGGTAGCGAGGGACCATCCGCGGTTGCGCCCCGCGGGTGGAGGTACCGGTCGCGGGGGAGAGCACAACCGGAGCCCCGGCGCGGCGCCAGCCAGGTGCCGGGCCGTGGCCCCGGGCAAACGACAACTGCAGAGCTGTACCGACATGACAGCGCGGCGGCGCGCGCAGACCCGACGAGTCGATCGTGAAGGAACTGTCATGACCATCCGCTCGTGGCTCGCCGCCGCTACGGTGGGCCTCCTAGCCACCGGTGCCCTGAGCGCCGCGCCCGCCAGCGCGGCCGACGCACCGTACAAAGTGCTGGTCTTCTCGAAGACGGCCGGCTTCCGCCACTCGTCCATCCCGAACGGCGTCGCCGCCATCCAAGCGCTCGCCACCACCAACAACTTCACCGTCACCGCCACCGAGGACGCCGCCGCGTTCACCACCGCCAACCTCGCGCAGTACCAGAGCGTGGTCTTCCTGTCGACGACCGGCGACGTGCTCAACGACGCGCAGCAGACCGCGTTCGAGGCGTACATCCGTGGCGGCGGCGGGTACGTCGGCGTGCACGCCGCGGCCGACACCGAGTACGGCTGGCCCTTCTACGGCACGCTGGTCGGCGCCTGGTTCGCCTCGCACCCGGCGATCCAGCAGGCCACGGTCAACGTCGAGGACCGCACCCACCCGGCGACGGCGCATCTCGGCGCGACCTGGGTGCGCACCGACGAGTGGTACAACTACCAGTCCAACCCGCGCGGCACCGCGCACGTGCTGACGTCGCTCAACGAGTCGTCGTACTCCGGCGGCACCATGAACGGTGACCACCCGATCACCTGGTGCAAGACCATCGACAGCGGACGCTCCTTCTACACCGGCTTGGGTCACACCGAGGAGAGCTACACCGACACGAACTTCACCAAGCTGCTGCTCGGCGCCATCCGCTACACCGCCAAGCGCGTCGACGCCGACTGCTCGCCGCCCGCGCCGTCCGGCGCGTCGGTCTACCAGGGCGAGGCGTACTCCTCGACCGGCGGAGTCCAGGCCGCCGGCCACGCCCCGGCCGTAGGCGGCCAGACTGCCGGCTACATCGACAATAATGACTGGATTGGGTTCAACAACGTCAACCTGTCCGCGGTCAAGGGCGTCACCGTGCGCGCCTCCTCGGCCGGCGCCGGCGGCACCATCGAGTTCCGCGCCGGGTCGACCACGGGCCCGCTGCTCGGCTCGGTCGCGGTGCCCAACACCGGCGGCTGGGAGACGTTCCGCGACGTGTTCACGCCGCTCGTCTCGAACGCCGCCACCTCGCTGTACCTCGTGTTCCGCGGCACCGGAACCTCGCTGTTCGACGTCGATCAGTTCACCCTCCTGCGTAACGCCACCACCCGGCAGGGCGAGGCGTGGTCGTCGATGAGCGGCCTGCAGGTCGCCGCGCACGGCTCCGCGTCGGGCGGCCAGACGGCGGGCTTCATCGACAACAACGACTGGGCTGGGTACACCGGCGTCAACCTCGCCACGGTCGCCGGGGTGCGCGTCAAGTGGTCCTCGGCGGGCACCGGCGGCACAGTGGAGTTCCGTGCCGGCTCTTCGACCGGCGCACTGCTCGGCACGCTCGCGGTGACGAACACGGGCGGCTGGGACACCTTCCAGGAGGCCTCGATTCCGCTCGCCACGAATGCTTCCACCAGTCTGTACCTCGTGTTCCACGGCGGTTCCGGGTCGCTTTTCGACATCGACGAGTTCACGCTGATCGGCTGACGCCCCAGCCGGCCGGATCGACCCTCGGCCGGCGTCGCGTCGGCCGGATCGACCCTCGGTCGGCCCCATGCCGGCCGGATTGACCTCGGTCGGCCTCGCGCCGGCCGGATTGACCTCGGTCGGCCTCGCGCCGGCCGGATTGACGGAGGTGGGGCCGAGACGCCGAACGGCCCTTCCTTCGGGCCCCGCCCGCTCGGACACATGACGCGCCGTTGCGGATTCCGGGTCGGCGACGCCGACGCCGCCCGGACTCCATTCCCCGGCGCGGTCCGAGCGGGCGGGGAACCTCTTTTGCTTTGCTAGCAGGTCTTTTAGGATTGCAGCGTGGGGGCGCAACCCACTTCGTTTCCGTTCCACCCGTTGTGAATCAACAGGTCTCCCTCGCGCCTGGAACCCCCTTCATCGGAGGACAGCAGTATGGCGCGTCCAATCACGCTTTTCACCGGCCAGTGGGCCGATCTTCCCTTCGAGGAGGTCTGCCGCCTCGCGTCCGAGTGGGGCTACGACGGTCTCGAGATCGCCTGCTGGGGCGATCACTTCGAGGTCGACAAGGCCATCTCCGACGAGTCCTACGTGGACCGCAAACTGGAGACGCTGGCGAAGTACAACCTGAAGGTCTGGACCATCTCCAACCACCTGGTCGGCCAGGCCGTCTGCGACCACCCGATCGACCAGCGGCACCAGGGCATCCTGCCGGCCCGCATCTGGGGAGACGGCGAGCCCGAGGGCGTGCGGCGGCGTGCCGCCGAGGAGATCAAGGACACCGCGCGGGCCGCGCGCAAGCTCGGCGTCGACGTGGTCGTGGGCTTCACCGGGTCGTCGATCTGGCACACCCTGGCCATGTTCCCGCCGGTACCACCGGAGATGATCGAGGCCGGCTACCAGGACTTCGCCGACCGGTGGAACCCGATCCTCGACGTCTTCGACGAGGTGGGCGTCAAGTTCGCGCACGAGGTGCACCCGAGCGAGATCGCGTACGACTACTGGACGACGCGGCGCACCCTCGACGCGATCGGCAACCGCCCGGCGTTCGGTCTCAACTGGGACCCGTCACACTTCGTGTGGCAGGAGCTCGACCCGGTGAACTTCATCTTCGACTTCGCCGACCGCATCTACCACGTGGACTGCAAGGACGCGAAGGTCCGCACCGGCGACGGCCGCCGCGGCCGGCTCGCGTCGCACCTGCCGTGGGCCGACATGCGCCGCGGCTGGGACTTCGTCTCCACCGGCCACGGCGACGTGCCGTGGGAGGACTCGTTCCGGGCCCTCAACGCGATCGGGTACATCGGCCCGATCTCGATCGAGTGGGAGGACGCCGGCATGGACCGCCTGGTCGGCGCCCCGGAGGCCCTGCAGTTCGTGCGCAGGCTGGCCTTCGACGCCCCGGCGGCCGCTTTCGACGCGGCCTTCTCGTCCTCGTCCTGACGCTCCTCTTCCGGCGCGGCCTTCGCTTGGTCGAGGGCCGCGTCGTCCATCCTGTTTGCGCGGACGTGTCGGTTATACGGCTTTGGCGCACGGCCTCGCCTTGTTGCTGGCCTTGCTTTGGTCTTTTGGCCGAACACGCGAAGACCGACCCGGTTTGCCCGGGTCGGCCCTGCACGTGTTCGGTCGTGACCTAGAAGCTGGTGCCCGACGACGGCGTCGTGCGCGTGCCGCTCGTCGCCATGTCCCGCTCGATCGCGGGCGACTGCGACGTGTGCAGCAGGCGCTGCCCAAGATCCGTCTCGGCGAAGCGGCTGTTCGCCAGCCTGTCGGTGACCTTGGTCTTGCCCTCGCTGTAGAGCCGCGTCGCCTGCTCCTGGACGACCCCGGCGGCCTCCTGCATCGTCGGGCTCTCCTTGATCTTCAGAGCAGTGGTCTTGAGCTCCTCATACTTCTCCCGACCGGCCCGGGCGCCGAGCACGAAGCCCGCGGCCAGACCGCCGAGGAACAGTAGCTTGCCGCGCATGGCGACGACCTCCTTCTGACGGCGCCGGGTCATCGTTGCCTGCTGCGCCGTCTTGCGTTGACATACCCGTCCATCGTCGTCCCGACACATCGATCTTGCTGCGGTTTGCCAAGATCTGGCACCCGATGCGGTGGTCCGCGCCAACGGATGGGATACCCGCTGGCGCAGACCCCCCGAGTCATGCTGTACTCTTTCCCGGTCGCCCTCGAACGGAGGGGGAGATGCGATCCCGCGTAGCTCAATTGGCAGAGCAGCCGGCTGTTAACCGGCAGGTTATAGGTTCGAGTCCTATCGCGGGAGCTTTACTGGCCTCCTCGGAGGCCATTTTTTCTGGCCCATACCGTTTCGGGGCAGCATTCGACTTGCATGGCTCGGTAAACTTGCGACGCTTGGGGCGGTAGCTCAGCAGGTTAGAGCTGGGGACTCATAATCCCTTGGTCGCGGGTTCGAGTCCCGCCCGCCCCACAAAAGCGCTGGTAAAAGGCGCCGACATGAAGGCCAAGCGGGCCCGAAAGGGTCCGGAACGGCAGCGGAGTGCAGCAGTTGGTCTCTCCGCTGCCCTGGCTAGCCGGCGCCGACATTCCACGAGTCGGGCAGCAGGGCATCGACGACCAGGTGCAGCGAGTAGAGCAGCAGCATGCGCCGAGTCCGCCGGCCACGAACCAGACGGTCGCTGTCCGGAGCACCTCGAAGACACTGGGAGCCTGCGACCGGTCCACGTCCTTGGTCATGAGGGCATGATCCGGCGCTGCGGCGCGGGTCGCAGCCCCGTTCATCCGAGGCTCTCGCCAAGCTGGTCCATGCCTTGCGCTTGTGCGTGCGGATCGTCGCAAGCCCGACGGACTTAGCGACGTTCACGGTGGTGCAACCGTCCGCGATCGCCTGCGACAGCGCCGCCCGCAGCTGTCGTCGCACTGATCTGACTCGACGCAGACCCGCTACGCGACGACACTACGGTTGTGATCGAGGGATTGTTGCTCGACTTCTACGGCACCGTCGTCGAAGAGGACGACGAGGTAGTGGCGTCGATCTGCACCCGTGCCGCTGCCAGTGCGTCCGGGGCGGTGACCCCCGACCACATCGACGGCGCGTGGTGGCAGGCGTTCCAAGCCGCAATGGTGGCCTCCCCCTTCCGGCCGCAGCGCGAGATTGCCGTGGCCAGCCTCGCCACGGCGTTGGCGGCGACTGGATGTACCGCGGATGCGGTCGCGTTGTGCGAAGACCAGTTCAGACACTGGCGAACGGCTCCACTGCGACCCGGTACGCGCGACTTCCTGAATAGCGTTGGCCTGCCGATCTGCGTCGTGTCCAACATCGACCGGGCGGACCTGGAGGCAGCGCTCAGTTACCACGGGCTGTCATTCGCTGCCGTGGTCAGCAGCGAGGACGTTGGCGCGTACAAGCCGTCGCCGCAGATGTTCCGGCGCGGCCTGGCGATGCTGGGGATGAGGGCCGAGGGGGTCCTGCATGTCGGAGACTCGCTGACAGCAGACGTAGCGGGCGCTCAGGCCGCCGGCATGGCCGCGATCTGGGTCAACCGGCGCGGGCGACCGGCGCCCGATGGCATGGACGCCGCCGACGTGATCAGCAATCTCGCCGGCCTCACAGCACGGCTACCGCGCTTGTGCTGAGGCGCTTGACCTACGTTAGCCAGGGCAGTCAGCGGCGGGGCGCCAAGGCAGGCGAAGCCAGACCTCCCGGGTGGAAGGTCTGCGGATACGCACACCGCAGTGCGGGCCGACGTGCGGGTGCTCGGACGGACGCCCGCCGATTGAGAGGCCTGGCGGCGTGTGTCATACGTGTCATACGCTGGCGGCGTGGCTGCATTGCTGTGGCTGATGCCGGCGGTTGGTGAACCGGCGGCGAAGCTCACTGAGGTGAGCATCGCCGAGGTCGCCGAGGCGTTGGAGGCGCCGCAACATGATCAGTTATGGGTCCGCGCCGACAAGGATGTGCTCGCGGTGTACTCGGTGACTGCGCAGCGCCGAGCGATTGCCGTGCTGCTGGTTCGCTACGACGACTCGTTCGTCTGGCGGGTGGCACGGGCCAAGCCGACGAGCGGAGCCGAGTTCGAGACCTGGCTCGGGAGGAACAGCGATGGGTGAACTGCCGGACTTCACTGTCATGACGAAGGCCAACAACACCAGCTGCCCGGCCGCGACGGCCGAGTTCGCCGCTGAGCCGATGGTGCAGGTCGACGACCAGGGCGCACCGGTGATGCGGCCCGCCACATTCCGCCTGCCGCCCTCGATGCTCGAATGGCTGGAGCAGGCCGCGGGCCGCGATCGTGAGGGCAAGTCGGGCATCGTCCGGCGGGCGCTGCAGGAGTACCGCGAACGCCACTACGGACACGCGGCCTGACGCGCGTCGTCCTCGTTGGCTAGGAGCGCTCACCCTGCCCGCGCGTCCTTCGGCGAGGGCGGGGCGGAAACCCCCGCCCTCGTGGCCCCCGGCGGAGTGTCAGCCGGCGGCCAGAACCTCGCGTAGCCGCGCGGCGAACTCCTCGGGCTTGCCCGCGTAACCGAAGTGACCACCGAGAAAGCCGCCATGGTGGCTCGGGAAAACCGTCGCCTGCTGGCCGAGCAGGGCCGCGGTGCCCAGGGCCGTGCGCGCCGTGTACGTGCCCGCCGACTCCTCGCCGACCGCGATCACGATCCGGCTCGGCGCCGCGGTGAGGAGGCCCGCGTCGGGGCGGTAGTCGGTGATCGCCCACGAGTTCTTCGACAACAGCGGATCGTCGCGGGTGCCGTCGTCGTCGGTCGGCATGCCGAACATCGCCGGGTCGGGCGTGGGCTGGGCGAAGAACGCGTCGGTGAACTCGCCCTGCCAGGAGGTCATCGCGATGAACGCGGCCATGCCCGCGCCGGAGCCGTTCGCCTGGTACGCCTCGTGAAAGGCGGCCCGAGCGCGCTCGGCGCCCGCGGCGTCGGGAAGCACGGCGTTGATCGGCGGCTCGTGTGCCACCAGCGTGACGACGTCGCCGGGGTGGGTCGCGACCAGTTCGAGCGCGGTCACCGCACCGCCGCTGCTCGCGAACACGTCGACCGGACCGGCGCCGAGCGCCTCGATCAGCAGGTGCAGGTCGGCCGCCTGCTGCTGCGGCGTGTGATCCGACCGGCCGTCCGTGCGCACGCTTCGGCCCAGGCCGCGTGGGTCGTACGTGACAACTGTGCGGTCCGTGAAATGGGTGGCGAGTGTGCCGAAGCCCTCCGCCGTCATCGGCTGGCCGATCATGAACAGCGCAGGCCGGTCACCGGCCGGCGGGAGCGGTCCGCGGACGTCGTAGACCAGGTCAACGCCGGGCGCGGCGAGGGTGTGTGTCTGAGTCGTCGCCATGAAGTTGAGACTACGGCTGGACGGGCCGTGATCGGGTGCACACGCGCGGGAATGGCGGGCGGCGAGGCGGTGCACTCGAGAGCGCCCGCCTCGCATCGTGCTCTACGCCAGCGCCTTGACGGCCGAGCCCGCCACAGCCCGCTCCCGCGTCACGCGGCGGCGCCGGGTCGGCAGCCCGAGCGTCGGGTTGGCGACGGCCCAGGCGGCGCCCTTGCAGATCAGTTCCTTGTAGACGGCGGCGAGCCGTCCGATCAGTACCGCCTGCACGGCGCGGTCGTCGGCGGTGACGTACTGGATCAAGCCCTCCTTGCGGCCCAGTGAGATGCACTGGTTGAAGTAGCGGATCGGCACCTTCGGCAGCTTCCCGCCGCTCAGGCGCGCCGCGATCGCGCCGGCGGCCTGCCACGCGGTCGGAACTCCCGAGGCGCATGACATTCGCAACGGCTTGTCCCCGGGGCCCATCACCATGGCCGCGTCGCCGACGGCGTACACGTCCGGGTGCGAGACCGAGCGCATGCTCCCGTCGACCACGATCTGGCCGGTGCCGGTGACCTCCAGGGCGGTCGCCTTCGCGATCGGGTGGACCGCGAAGCCGGTGCTCCACACGGTGACGGCGGCCGGGATGGCCCGGCCGTCGGCGGTGGCGACGTGGTCGGCCTCGACGCCGGTGACGGCGGCGTGCTCGTGCACGGTGATCCCGAGCTTGCCGAAGACGTTTCGCAGGTGCTCGCGGCCCTTGGGTGAGAGCCAGTCACCGAGGCTGCCGCTGGTGGCGAGGGCGACGCCGAGGTCGGGGCGGGCCTCGGCGATCTCGGTCGCCGCCTCCAGGCCGGTGAGACCGCCGCCGACGACGACCACGCTCTGCCCGGCGCCGAGGCGGGCCAGCCGCTCGCGCAGCCGGAGGGCTCCGGGGCGGCTGGCGATCTCATGGGCGTACTCAGCGGTACCGCGAACGTCTTGGGCGTTCCAGCCGCTGCCGAGGGCGTAGACGAGCGTGTCGTAGGCGAGTTCTTCGGCGCCGTTCGCGTCGATGACGGCGACGGCCTTGCGGTCGACGTCGATGCTGGTGACCTTCGCGAGCCTCAGTTCGACGCCGGTGCCCGCGAACATCTCGCCGAATGGCCGGGGCTTGAGGTCCTGGCCGGTCGCGAGCTGGTGCATGCGGACGCGTTCGACGAAGTCGGGCTCGGCGTTGACGAGGGTGATGGCGACGTCCTCGCCGCGAAGCCGCTTGGCGAGGCGCCCGGCGACGCTGGCACCGGCGTATCCGGCGCCGAGGACGATGATGCGATGCTGCATTTCGTTGCTCCTGTCTTGCGCGGGTCTGCCACTCGAACCGGGCGGCTCGCCGTTTCCTGACAGGAACGCGATGTGAAGCACCTCACATCGGTCAGAAGGCGTTGAACAGAGGCTCCCCGCGGTCGGCGGCCGCCCAGTGCGCGGCCGCCCGTTCGAGCTTGTCAGGGTTGACCTGGTTGCGGAACGCGGCGATGCCCTCGGCGGTGACCTCCAGGCACATGACGCCGACGATCCGGCCATCCACGACGGCCACGACGGCGGGGTCGCCGTTGGCGGTCCAGGCGTAGACCTCGGGCGCGCCGCCGGCGATGGCCCGCTTGGCCTCGCCCGGTTTGAACAGGCCCCACAGGAACTTCGCGACCGCGACGGCGCCCTCGAACGGCTTGACGCGGGCCGGGATCTTCCCGCCGCCGTCGCCGACCGCGACGGCGTCCTCGGTGAGCAGGCGCACGAGCGGCTCGGTCCGGCCACTGGTGGCGGCCGCCAGGAACTCCTTGACGATCCGCTGGGCGGCGGCCTCGTCGATCTCGATGCGGGCCTTGCCGTCCGCGATGTGCTTCTTGGCGCGGTGGAAGAGCTGCTGGCTGGCAGCCTCGGTGATGTCGAGGATCTCGGCGATCTCCCGGTGCGGGTAGTCGAAGGCCGCCCGCAACACGTACACCGCCCGCTCGCCGGGGGAGAGGCGCTCCATGAGCGTGAGGACCGCGTACGACACCGATTCGCGCTGCTCGACGGTGTCGGCCGGTCCGAGCATCGGGTCCCCGCCGAGCAGCGGCTCGGGAAGCCATTGCCCCACATAGGTCTCGCGGCGCGCCCGCGCGGAGGTGAGCTGATTGAGGCACAGGTTGGTGAGGACCTTCGTCAGCCAGGCCTCGGGGACCTCGATGCGGTCGACGTCGGCGGCCTGCCAGCGCAGAAACGTCTCCTGCACGGCGTCCTCGGCCTCCTCAGCGGAGCCGAGGAGACGGTAGGCCATGGCCTCCAGGCGCCGCCTGGATGCCTCGAACCGCTCGACGTCGTTCGCGGTCAAGGGCATGGCCCGATGCTATCCCGCGCGGCGCGGATCAGCCGCCGCCGTGATGAGACCCGTGACAGGCGCGGTCCAGGGTCCTAACGGCGCCTGGTGCGCTGCGTCGGCGGCGCGATGCGGACCCGTTCGGTCGCCGGGCGGCTCTCGATGTCGTCGAGCTGCTCGCGGACGGTGGAGCGTAGCTCCTCGTAGTCGCTGAAGGTGCAGTCGTTGAACAGGGTGTAGCCGGCCCACATCAGGTTGGCGCACACCTGCGGAGGCACCTTGCCCGTCGCCGCGCCCATGCCGACCAGCGCCACCGACGCGATGCTGCCGGGCTCGCGGTCGTTGCGCATGTGGACGGCCTGGAACCCGGCCGCGCAGGCCAGGGCCACGTTCAGCGTCTCACGCACGTTCTGAACGGACTGCTCCATCGTCGGCGTCGAGATCAGGAACTTCGGGTTGGCCGCCCCGGACGGCACGCACACGGCGCTCCCGATCGGCAGGGAGTCCCCGAACTCGTCGCGGATCGCGCGCTGGACGCGCAGCTGGATGCCGGCGCCGAGGTGGCGCTTGATGACCGCGTCGACGCCGCCGTTCATGACCCCGTGGGAGTTGGTGGGGCTGACCCAGGCGTCGACGTGCTGGTCGAGGATCGAGCCCTTGACGATCTCGACCTCGGGAGTGTCGGCGAACGCCGACATCCACGCCTGTACCACCTTCGCGTTGACGTCGCTCAGCACGACCCGGAGCGGCGACTGTTCCTGCTTGACGGTCATGGGCCACGAAGATACCCGAGCGCGTCGAGTCGGTGTTACCGTGCGCCGAGCCTCGTGCGGGCTAGGTCCACAGTGGAGAGCGGGGAGCACACGATGAGCGACAACGAAGTGACGGCGGCCTTCGACCCGGACGATCCGCTGGCCCTCGCCGAGCTGTTCAAGGGCGGCGGCGAGCCGTGGCTGCCGCTGCTCAAGCCGGTCATCGAGGCGCAGCCGGCTGCGGCCACGTTCATCGGCCCAGGGCGCAGCCCGCAGGTCGTGCCCGTCCGCGAGCTGACCTTCCAGGCGCTCAAGCCCAACCCACCGCACAAGTGGAAGGTCGTCGTCTTCGGGCAGAACCCGTATCCGCGGCCCGCGAGCGCGACCGGCATCGCGATGTTCGACAACACCTTCCACGAGTGGGCGGACAGCCAGTTCGGCAAGGTCGTCAGCATCCGCTGCATCATCAAGGCGGCGGCGATGTGGAAGTACGGCATCGCGAAGAAGACGCCGATCGCCGACATCCGCGCCCTGCTCAAGCAACACGACACCGTGCAGCCGCCGGAGTGGTTCCAGGCGATGCTGACCCAGGGTGTACTGCTGCTCAACGCCTCGCTCACGGCCAGCGGCGACGGCGCCATGGCCACCGATCAGCACACCGCGTTCTGGCGGCCGGTCGTCGAGCGGCTCGTCGAGGAGATCCTGAAGGCCAAGCAGGACGCCGATGAGCAGGACCGGGGCGTCGTGTTCGCGTGGTGGGGCGTGCACGCCCGCAACCTCAAGAACGTCGTGCTGCGACTGCAGAAGAAGTATCCCGCGGTCGAGGTCCGCCACATCGACCACCCGAACCCGGCCGCGCAGGGCGACATCTTCTGCGACGGGGACCACTTCGCGACCGTGAACGCGGCGCTGCGGACCCTCGGGGCCGACGAGATCGACTGGCTGCCCAGCAAGGGCTGGAACGAGCACGGCGCGCGGGACGGTGCCGAGCGCATGGGTGCGTTCATCGCCTCCACGATGGAGCTGCACAAGCTCTACCTCGAGCGCCTCGCCAGCGTCAAGGACGAGGGCCTCTCCCTTCCCGCGATCACCGGCGTCTTCGACACCCCCCTCCTGGACTTCCGCGAGGCGATCGCCCCGGCGGCCAAGCTGCTGGCGGGCCTCGACTGGCACGTTGAGACGTCGCACGAGTTCGGCCGGCGCCAAGCGGACGGCAGCTCGTCCGGCGGCCTCACCTCCGACGAGGTCGCGGCGCTCTATCTGTACACCTGCGAGTCGGCGTTCTACCGGCAGATCAACGCCACGCTGCGCAACCCGGACCGGGGCCGGGTCGTCCCGTACCTGCCCTACCTGAGGCTGCTGTTCTCAGCCGTGTCGCGGCTGCCCGCCCGCACCGAGCCGCTGTGGCGCGGGGTGTCGCTGGACCTGCGCCCGCAGTATCCGCTCGGCCAGACCGTGACTTGGTGGGGCGTCTCCTCGTGCACGTCGAAGCTCAGCGTGGCCAAGGCGTTCCTCGGCAGCCGGGGCAAGCGGACGCTCTTCGAGGTGCGGCCCGTGCGGGCGGTCGGGATTCGCAGCTTCTCCGCGTTCACCGGTGAGGAGGAGTTCATCCTCGCCCCCGGCACGCAGCTGAAGGTGACCGACGTGACGTCCGAGCGCGGCGGCCTCTGCACCGTGCGGCTGACCGAGCTGGCCGAGCAGCGGATGGTGGCGTGACGAGCGCGGCGAGACGCGGGCTGCGGCCGATCACGTCCTCGCCGGATGGCCTGAGCCTCACCCGCGTCGTCGACCACGGTGGAGGCAGCGTGGCCGTTGGCGTTGGGGGCCTTGCTACACCGAGGTCGGCATCGGGCCGCCGCGCCAGGCCACGGCGTCCGACAGCGCGGCGATCAGGTCCAGCTCGCTGCCCTGCTGATCGGCGTATGCCCGATGCAGGTTCAGCACGATCCGCTCCGCGTCGGCCCACGCCGCGAACTCGCCCAGGTCGCACTCGCGGGCGGCCTCCAGCGGGGTCAGGCCGGCGGACAGGCCATCCACTGCCGTATCGAGAACCAGCTCGTAGTACCGCCCGATCTTGTCGAAAGCCGCGGCGATCTCCTCGCCGGTCAACAGCGGTCCGTGGCCGGGCACCACATACGCCGGCTCAAGGGCGGCCATCCAGTGCAGCGCCCCCATGGCGCCCGGGAGTGAGCCCATGAACACCAGCGGGGTCAGGCCGCTGAAGACGAGATCGCCGGTGAACAGGACCCGCTCGTCCGGCAGCCAGGCCACCAGGTCACCCGTTGTGTGTGCCGGCCCGCCCGGGTGGAGCAGCTCGATCCTGGTGTCGCCCGCATAGACCGTCAGGCGGTCCCGCACCGCGACGTCAGGCAGGCGCCGCGTCACGTTGCCCCAATCCGGCACCGGTTGCCAGAACGGCGGGCAGCCGTCGATGATCGGGTCCGTCCGCAGCCCTTCGCGCATGCACTCGTGTCCGATCAGGACAGTGCCGGCTGGTAGGAGACTGTTGCCGTACGTGTGGTCGCCATGCTGGTGCGTGTTGACCGCCATCCGGATCGGTCGGCCGGGTGCGGCCTGCTCGACCGCGGTCAGGAAACTGCGAGTGCGCGCCTCCGTGGCGCACGTGTCGACCAGGAACACCTCGTCGCCGGCGGCGACCGCACCCGCGTTGTTGACCCACCAGGTGCCGTCCGGCTGCATCCAGGCGTAAACCCCGGGAACCACCGTCTCGAGCATGACCGCCAGTCTAGGTTGACCGGCTGATCGCCCTCCGGCAGGAATCCAGATAGCGCCAGACAGCTGAGCGGCATGGACTGAACGAGCCGCACAAAGGGAACGGGGCTGACGTGATCTCTGTTGTGCCCGCCAACGAGGCGGGCTGGGACGACCTGCGGGCCATTTTCGGTACCCGCGGTGATCCGTTCAGATGCCAGTGCCAGTACTTCAAGATCCACGGCGGATCGGGGTCGTCGGCGTCCGTCGAGGAACGCGCCGAGCGGCTGCGCGAACAGACCGGGTGTGGCGACCCCGGGGCGCGCTCGACCAGCGGCCTGGTCGCGTTCCTCGACGGCGAGCCCGCCGGCTGGTGCGCGGTCGAGCCGCGCGTGGCCTATCGCCGTCTGCTTTCCGCGCGGGTGCCGTGGGTGGACCGTGACGAGGACAGGACCGACCCCGACGTCTGGGCCGTCACATGCTTCGTCACGCGTGCGGGCTACCGGCGGCAGGGCGTCAGCCGGGCGCTGGCGCGCGCCGCGGTCGACTTCGCACGGGACCGCGGTGCGCTGGCGATCGAGGGCTATCCAATTGTCAAGCGACCTGGGCAGGACTTCGCCTGGGTCGGTGAGCTGTACGTGGGAAGTCGCAGCATCTTCGCCGAAGCCGGGTTTTCTGAGGTGAGTCGTCCGACGCCCCGGCGGGCGGTCATGCGGGTGACTTTCCTAGATGCAACTCCCTAGATCTGGTCAACCTGGTTGACGGAGAGCTTACTCGGCTGATTGAATATGGTCAACCAAGTTGACGGGGCTGCGGGGCGGCCGTTCGAGCGATCCGACAGTCGTGTCGGAGGTCGTGATGGTCGGGCCTCGGCGACTTCGTGACGGTATGGTCCGTGCGTGTCTGACGTCGCCGATTCCGTGCCGCTCGCCCGGCTTTTCGTGATGGCCGGCCGTCTGCTTGTCGAGCAGTTGCACGAGCGGCTGGCGCGGCGAGGATGGCGGGACGTTCCGCCATCCGCCGGGTATGTGCTGTTGGCCGCGCGAGGTGGGCCGACCACTGGTGGGCAGCTCGCTCAGCTCATGCGGGTGTCGAAGCAGGCGGCGTCGAAGGCGCTCGACCAGTTGGAGCAGCGCGGGTTCGTTGAGCGCGGTGCGCTCGCGGAGGACGGGCGGGTGAAGACCGTCGCGCTCACGCCGCTGGGGCGTGACCTCCTGGTCGCGGTGGAGGAAATCTACGTCGAACTCGAGGAGGAGTGGACCGGGGTCATCGGTCCCGAGGTGGTCGAGACGATTCGGGATTCGCTGACGCGCATCCTGATGGAGTCTTACGGGGGCTCGCTTCCGGCGATCGGACCCGGCTGACTGGGCCAGCCGAACGGGGCCAGCTGACCGGGCAGGGGCCCGACCAGGGCGCGGGCGGGGGTCAGGCCCAAGCCGGCCTGATGAGCCAAGCGTTCCAGACGCTCGTCCGCGTGGTGGCCCCCGCGAAGCGGGCCACCACGCCGTCGTCGCGTTTAGCGTGGACCCAAGGTCCGGCCCGCTGGGTGGCGAGGCGTTAGGCGATCTGGCGGAGATCGTTGCCGTAGTCGAAGATGATCCGCAGCCGAGCACCCAAAGCTTGTGCATAACGGCTCAGGGTCGCGACCTCGTTGGCGTCGAGGTCGCCGTTCTCGATCTGGCTGACCCGGCCCGGAGTGACCCCCATGAGGTCTGCCACCTGACGTTGCGTCAGACCGAGTCGCTTGCGTTCCTCGGCGAGGTGAAAGGCGCTCACCCAGGCCTCGGTGCGGGCACGCTCAGTGGCAAGCGCATCAGGGTCGCCGTCGTCGAGTTCGGCGCGGATGTCCTCCCAGTCGTGAAACTCGGTCATGACTCCTCCCTTCGCTTCCTCTCAAAGGCCAGCCAGTCTTCGTAGGCGATCTCGGCTACGGGGATCGCCGTCTTGTACCACCCCGACCACTCACCTGCCTTGTTCCCCGCGACAAGGAGCACGGCCTGCGACCAAGGGTCGAAGACGAACAGGATACGGATCGACACGTCCCGACCGGACCTCGGTCGAAGCTCCTTCAGGTTGCCGATGGTCGAGCCCTGCAGCGTGTCGACCAGCGGACGTCCAAGCCCAGGCCCACGCTCGGCCAACATGTCGATCGCGACGTTGACGGCAAGATAGGTGTCTGGATCGGACTGACGCAGGGAACGCAACCACTGTCGGACGTCGGTTGTCGTCTTGATCGTCCAACGGCGGCTAGGTTCCGCAGGCGCCTGCCGACTATAGCTCGAACTAAACGGCCTCGCGAGAACCCGGCCTGTCCGGCGTCCACACCCGGCGTCGTAGCGTGGGCTGCGCTGGCGGCCCGTGAGCCGAGTCGCCCGGGCCCGGTGGCGCCCTCGCCCTGGGGGCCGCGCTGCTGGCCGGGCTGGTGTGGACAGCAGCGCTACGGTGTGTGGGGCTACGCTAGCGGACTGTGAGCCAAGCTGCCCGGGTCCGGCGGCGCCTCGTTGTGGGAGCGGCGCTGGCGCTCGCGTTGCTGATGCAGGCCGGGGCGGTGGCGTGTGGCCGCGGGTCCGGCGTTGGCGACGGTGGTGGCGGTGCGACCGGTGTCGTCACTGGTGCGATCGTGTACTCCGGAGGGCCGCCACCCGCGGTGGAGGCGAGCGGATCGGCGGGCGAGCCGGTCGCCGTGGCGGGGACCGTGGTCGTGCGGCGCGGTGGTGGTGAGGTGGCCCGGCAGCGGCTGGGCGACGGGGAACGGTTCCGGTTCGTGCTGGCGGCGGGGGCGTACCGGCTCGAGGCGCGCAGTGGCGACGCGCTCTGCGAGCCGTCGGCGGTGACCGTCGCAGTGGGGGAGGAGCGGGACGTGCGGGTGGTCTGCCAGGTCAAGTGATCGCCTCGGCGCCGGTAGCGGGTGGTCATTCGGCCGGCCTCGGCCATGTCGTCAGCGCGCGGTCGATGGCCTCCAGGGCCGCGGCCCAGCTCTTGTCCAGGTTCTGGGCGGCGCGGAAGCCGCCGTCGGTCTCGATGTCGATGAACCCGTGCACCGCGCTGTGCACGAAGCGGACGGCGTCGATGCCGACGGGGCCCTCCAGGGTGTAGCCGCGCAGGAGTGTCGCGCAGCCGGCGACGATTCGGGCCTGGGACGCGGCGCCTTCGGGGTCGGTCAGCGGGCGCTTCGTGGCGGCGTACCGACCGGGGTGGGCGGTTGCCCAGGCGCGCAGCGTGCCGGCGTACGCCTCCAGGGCGGCGTGGCGGGTCCGGCCGCGCAGCGCGGCGTCCAGGATCTCGGCGAGTTCGTTCGTGGCCCGGGCGGCGATCACGTCGAGGAGGTCGGCCATGCCGCGGACGTGCTCGTACAGGCTCGGGATCGCGACGCCGAGCCGCCGCGCGAGCGCCGTCATCGTCAAGTGCGCGATGCCCACCTCGTCGGCGAGCTCGAGCGCGGCGACGCACACCTGCGCGCGGGAGAGGCCGGCACGAACCATGCGCCAAGCCTAAGAGGGCTCGTTGACGCGAAGTGACACACGCTATCGGACTGGAATTCGGTGGCCTTGCGAGATAGCTGACAGTGTCGCAGACTGGCCCGTCCTGTCGCCTCGGTAGCGAAGGTCATCTACCGTGCATAGGCACACCTGAGGGAGCAGACGATGAGGCGATCCACTTCGGTGCCGCTGGGCCGAAGCTACCTCGCGCTGGCGGCGCTGGCCACGACCGGCGGCCTGGCCGCGTGCGGCCGGCAGCAGCAGACCTACTGCGCGGATCAGAACGGCGTGGTCGTGCCCGATGTCCGCTGCGACGAAGGCAAGCCCGGCTACTACTACTACACCGGCAGCTACGGGCGTGGGCGGTCGCCCGGGTACCGGCTCAGCGGCGGCAGCCGAGTCGCGTCGACCGACTCGATCGGCCGGTCGAACGCGGGCCTGCCCGAGACCGGGCACGTGAGCAACGGCAAGGTAACCTCCGGCGGCTTCGGCAGCAGCAGCCACGGAAGCTCGGGCAGCTGACGTGCGACGGATCGCCGACGGCGTCGTCCGGCCCGACTGGCGCGAGCAGCTCGCCACGCAGGGGATCGTCTACAACGACACCCCGGCCCCGGACGGCGGCACCAGGTCGTACTGGCGCGAGGGGCCGTTCTACGACTTCACCTCCGCCGAGATCGACTCGCTGGCCGCGGACGCGGCGACCCTATTCGAGATGTGTGTCGCGGCCGGCGACTTCGTCATCGACCACAACATGTTCCAGCTGCTGGGCATCCCCGAGTTCGCCTGGGAGCAGATCAAGCGCACCTGGTGGGACGACGAGACCGAGCCCGGCGGCCGGTCCAAGGGCGACTATTCGCCAAGCATCTACGGCCGCTTCGACCTGCGCTACGCCGGCGACTACGCGGGCCGGCCGCAGCTGCTGGAGTTCAACGCCGACACGCCCACGGCGCTGCCCGAGTCGGCGGTTTCCCAGTGGTACTGGCACCAGCAGACCAGCCAGGGCAAGGACCAGTGGAACGCGTTGCACGAGATGCTGGTCGAGGCGTGGCGGCGCAACATCCCGCGGCTGCGTCAGGCCCGCACGCACCTGCTCGACCCGGTGACGATCCACTTCGCCTGCGACCGGGAAGAGGAAAGCGGCGAGGACCTGTTCAACACCGAGTACCTCATGGAGACGGCCCGCCAGGCGCTGGGCCCGCTGGGGTACCGCACGAAATTCCTCTGGATGGACCAGATCGGGGCCGGCGACGTCGCGGCGGGCGACCGCTTCTATGACCCCGACGGGCAGCACATCGACGTCGTCTTCAAGCTGTACCCCTGGGAGTGGATGGTCCAGGAGCAGTTCGGCAAGCAGTGCTTCCGCGACATGAGCGACCCGCGCCGTGACTCAACGGTCTGGATCGAGCCGCCCTACAAGATGCTCTGGAGCAACAAGGGCCTGCTGCCGGTCCTGTGGCACCTGTACGGCGACGACCCCGACAAGCGCGACCTGCTCCTGCCGGCGTACTTCGAGTCCGAGCGTCCGGGTTGGATGACGTCCTACGTGCGCAAGCCGCTGCTGGGCCGCGAGGGCGCCAACGTCTCCATCGTCGTCGACGGCGTCACCGTGGCCAGCACCCCCGGCGACTACGGCGGCCCGTTCGTGTGCCAGGCGTTCGCGCCGCTGCCAGCCTTCCCCGACCAGCGTGGCGGCGAGTGGCATCCGGTGCTGGGGGTCTGGATGATCGACGGCGAGCCGGCCGGCCTTGGCATCCGCGAGAGCGCCGGGCTCATCACCGACAACCTGAGCCACTTCGTCCCGCACACCATCGACCACAACGGCTGAGAAAACGGCTGAGACTTCTGTAGGAGTGACGGCATGAACGGTACCGCCGCCCTGATCGCGGTGCTCCAGGTGCTCATCGTGATCGTAGGCGTGGGCGGCGGATGGTGGCTGCTCAACGCCGCCACGTCGTTCGACGACCATGACGAGCTCTGGCGTCGATCCAACTGGGGCTATCTCGTCCAGCGGGTCGGCTTCGTCGCCGTGCAGGTCATCGGCGTGTCCAGCCTGATCGGGCATGAGCTGACCAAGTGGAGCTCGCTGGCCTGGATCGGCGGCGGGATCGTGTGGGCGACGGTCCTGGCGATCCTCGGGTTCTGGATCACCGACTGGATGATCCTGCGCACCCGCGCCACCCCGCTCGGCGCGCTCAACGGCGTGCCGCTCTCGGTCGGCTTGGTCCGGCTCGGCTACTACCTCGGCCTGGCGCTCGTCGTGCGGGCCACGTTCATCGGCCACGCGCCGGACCTGCGGACCTCGCTGCTGTCCACGCTCGTGTTCGCCGTCGCCGGCGTGGCCGGTCTGGTGATCGCGTTCTACCTGCACGGTCTCGTGGCGCCCGGCAAGCTGCGCACCGAGGTGGTGGCCGGCGGCGTGACCGAGGGCCTCGAGTCCGCCGCCGTGCTCACCGCCGTCGGGCTGATCCTGCACGGCGCCATCGCCGGGGACTTCACCACCTGGGGGGAGAGCCTGGCCGGCTTCGGCATGGCCCTCGGCGTCGCCTACGTGGGGCTGTACGTGGCGCGATACCTCATCGACTGGTTCGTCCTCACCGGCGACTGCACGCTCAAGACGATCCACGCCCAGCAGCAGAAGGGCGCCGCCGCGCTGCTCGCCTTCCTGCTGGTGATGGTGGCGCTGCCGATCGGCGCCGTGGTCAACCTCTACGTCGAGTGACGTCGCGCGTCAGCGCACCTCGCAGGGCGCGCCGTTCACGGT
This sequence comes from Dactylosporangium sp. NPDC051484, assembly GCF_040689395.1. Taxonomy (NCBI): domain Bacteria; kingdom Bacillati; phylum Actinomycetota; class Actinomycetes; order Micromonosporales; family Micromonosporaceae; genus Dactylosporangium; species Dactylosporangium sp. NPDC051484. The sequence goes on from NZ_JBFAZX010000019.1 coordinate 75,061, forward strand.
GAAGGCCGTGGGCGGCGCGTCGCTGTCGTGCCACGTGCCCGTGATGCCGAACGTCGCAGTACCACCGGGGGAGATGACGGCGTTCCAGTCCTCGTTACGGGCCGTGACGGCGGCGCCGGACTGGGCCGTGGTCGCGTTCCAGGCGCCGTTGACGCGCTGGTCGCCGCCGAAGTTGAAGGCGAGCCTCCAGCCGTCGATCGGCGCGGCCGCGATGTCGGCGACGGTGACCTGCGCGACGAACCCGCCGTCCCACCGGCTCGTGGTGCGGTACGTCACCGCGCACCCCGGTTTGGGCGGGATCGGCGCGATCGCCAGGTCGGCGGAGCGGGAGGCCACCGGCGTGCCGTCGATGCTGAACTGCGCGGTGACCTGGAGCCGGGTGGCGGTGCAGGTGGCGAACGTGCCGTAGCCGGACGTCGCCGTGTACGTCTCACCGGCCGCGATGGTGATCTGGCGCGGCGCGAGCGGGTCGATGACGGGGCACCCGGGCGGTATGTCGGAACCGGCGCCGAGGAACCGGCCGTAGGAGAACAACGAGACCTGCTGCGCCGTGCCGGTGCAGTTCTGCGCGACGAGCGTCAGGGTGCTGCCCTGCCCGGGCATGATCTGGGCCGGCGACCAGGTCATCGACGCGATCCGGATCGTGCCGGTGCAGGCCGGATCGGCGGCGTGTGCGGGGGCGGTGGCGGCGAGTGCGGCGCCGGCGGTGCACAGTGCGGCGAGCGCGGCGGCGGCGAGTTTGCGCAACGGGACCTCCTGGGTGGCGGATGCGGGGAGCGTCGCACAGCACACCGGAGCTCGCTGATTATTGTCAATATATCACTTCCCGCTACATTCGTTTTGTGACGGTGCTGACGACGCCGCGGCTGGTGCTGCGGGAGATGCGCGACGACGATCTGGACGATCTCGCGGCACTGCTCGGCGACCCCGGGGTGATGCGGTACTACCCGCGGCCGAAGACCCGCGAGGAGACGCTCGAGTGGATCGGGCACAACCGCCGCCGGTACCGCGACGACGGCTTCGGGCTGTGGGTCATGCACCTGCGCGAGGGCGGGGCGTTCGCGGGCGACTGCGGCCTGACGATGCAGCGCGTGGACGGCGTCGACGAGATCGAGCTCGGCTACCACGTCGCGCCCGGCCTCCAGCGTGCCGGGCTGGCCACCGAGGCCGCCGTGGCCTGCCGCGACCACGCGCGCGACGTCCTGGGCGCGCGGCGCGTCATCGCGATCATCCACCCGGACAACGTCGCCTCGCAGCGGGTGGCGGGCAAGGCCGGCCTGACGCTGGAGAAGCGCACCCGCGGCTACGGCACCGGCGAGCTGGAGGTGCTGGTCTTCGCCGCCGCGCTCTGACGAATTGCGGCTGACCCCGCGCCGGCGCTGGAGCCTAGAGCCGGACCGCCAGGGCGTAGACGAGCGTCTCGACGAGCCAGGCCGCGTACAGCACGGCGGGGGCGACCGGCGGCACCGGCGCGGGCGGGAGGGACACGACGTCGCGGACGCGGTCCCGCGACCGGGCGGCCGCCCGCTCCGCGGCCAGGCGCAGCGCCCCGGCCAGCTGCGCGCCCGTGCGCTCGTCGCCGGCGAGGGCGCGGGGCAGCCAGGCGTGCTCTCCACGCGCGGCGACGACCAGGCCGGCGCCGTTCCGGTCGGTCTCGACGGCGACCGCGCCGCGGCGGTCCGTGCGGACCGCGTGCACCTCCGACCAGACCAGCAGCCGCGCACCGATGCTGCCCACGACGCTGAGCCCGGCGCCGTTCCAGCTCACGCGCGGGCGCAGGAACATCCGCCAGCCCGAGACGCAGGCGATCGCGGTGACGGGGGCGGTGACGGCGACCGCGGCCCAGTACGGCAGGGCCGGCAGCAGCCGCGACAGCACGAAGAGGAACGGCCAGGAGGAGGCGACGACCGCGGCGTAGCCGGAGAACCGGTTATGCCGGTGCGTGTGCACCGTCTCCGGGTCGGCCGAGACGTCCTCCGGGCGCAGCGCCATGATCTCCTCGGGGCGCAGCGGCAGCCGGGCCGCGTCGGGCACGGCGGCGAGGTCCGTGTCGCCGCCGGCCGGGCCGCCGAAGACCGGGGCGAACCGGGCCCTGCGCGCCGGGCCGCGCGGCACCACGAGCTCGCCGTCGACCGCCACCGCGCACCAGTGGCGCTGGGCGGGGACGCCGAAGAGCACGCCGCGGCGGAGGTCCTGCGAGCCGTTGCGGGTCAGCGCGAAGAACTCCACGAGCGCCGGCTCGCCTGGGCGGGCGTCGGTGGCGTAGACGGCGACGTGGCCGCCGAGCGCCCAGACGTACACCTCGGTCGCCGGCTGCTCGCCCGCGAACAGCGCCCTTGCGGCCGCGGCGCGCTCCCGCGCCCGGGCCAGGCAGGCCGCGGCGAGCCCGGCCAGCAGCACGGCGAGGCTCAGCCAGCCGCTGGTGTCGTAAGGTTCGCTGACCAGCTGGTAGAGCCCGTCCCCGTCCCCGGCCCCGTCCTCGGCCACGAGCAACGCGACGCGGTCGCCGACGGGGTGCTCGCTCGCGTCGGACACGGTGACCCGCGCGGTCGCGTCGCCTGGCAGCCGCACCTCGAGGGAGTACTCGTTCGGGTGGCGGGTCACCTCCGCCGTGACCCGCCGCGCGCCGTCGAGCCGGGCGTCGGCGCGGGACTGCGACACCAGCGCCGCGGTGCTCACCGCGAGAGCCCCGAGCAGCAGCGGTACCGCGAGCAGCCGCCACCCCAGCCCGTAGCGCGGCAGGACCCGAGGCGCGGGCGGTGTGCGGTGCGACGTGGTGGCCGCCCACATCTGCGCGCCGCTGCCCAGCCCCGGCGGCGCGAGCCGGGCGGCCACGAACGCCAGCACCACGAGGCCCGCGTCCGCGCCGGTCAGCCACGCCGGCGAGGCGAGCGCCGGGTGCGCGACCTGCCACACCACGGCGGCGGCGAAGAACCCGGCGGCCAGCCACGCGGTGACCGGCAGCGACACGAACGCGGCCACGGGCAGGGCCACGACCAGGCCGAGGAGCACGGCGTTGAGCGCGTCCGGGCCGCACGGGGCGGCGTCGGTGCACTCGACCGGCGGGTCGAACGCGGCGTGCAGCGACAGGATCGCGATCGCGGCGACCACCACGAGCAGTGCGCGGGCGCGGCGCCAGCGCGCGTGGTGCACGGTCCAGCCGAACACGTCGGCGGTGAGCAACGGGGTCATTTGGCGGCCATTCTCCCGATGCCCGGCCGGGCCGGTACCCGCGGGGGTGTCCTATGCAGGCGGCGCCCGGCCGTCGGCCGGGCGCCGCTTCGCGTTCGAGGCTCGCCGGTGCGAAGCCGGTCAGCCGGTGTAGGCGGCGAAGATCTTCGAGAACTCGTACGGCGACTGCGGGACGTTGGTGCACAGGTACAGCGCCCCGTTGCAGGCGTTGCGGTCGCGCGACACCTCCCAGAAGGACAGCATGCCCAGGTGGTTGGTCTGTGCGAAGGTCACCAGCTGGCGGGCGTGGGCCTGGGTGTACGTGCCGCCGTCGTCGTTCTTGCCCACCATCGGGGTGACGCCGAGCATCCGCCAGACCTGGGCGTCGGTCTTCGCCGGGTACAGGCCCTTCAGCTGAGTGAACGTCGACTGGGCGGCCTGCACCGCGAAGTTGCCGTAGTCGCCGCTGGAACGCTGGTAGTCCATCGCCATGATGTTGACCAGGTCCAGGTTGACGCCGGCGTCGCGCGCCGAGCGCACCACGTTGACGCCGTCGCTGGTGAGGCCCTCGGGCAGGACCGGCAGGGTGAGCGAGATCTTCACGTTGGGGCGGGCGGCCTGCAGCAGGGCCAGGGCCTGCGAGCGGCGGGCGATCGTGGTCGGGTCGGCGACCGCGGCACCCTCGATGTCCAGGTCGATGTACTTCAGGCCGTACGCGTCGACGACCGCCTGGTATTCGGTCGCGACCGCGGCCGCCGTGGAGCAGGCCTGGGCGAGCTCGATGCCGCTCGCGCCACCGAAGGAGATCTTCACGTCGCCGCCGCGGGCGCGGATCGCGTCGATCTGGTCCTTCGCCCACGCGGCGCGCGGGTCGTACGCGTTGAACCACGAGGCCTTGCAGCCGGCGCTGTTGACGAACGCGAGCGTGAGGTTCTTGAGGTTGCCGCCGGTGGCCAGGTCGGTGAGGGCCGGCGTCGGCCAGGCGCCCATGTCGACGTACGGCGCGACCGCGAGCGTGGTCCCGCCTCCGCCGCCTCCGCCACCCCCGCCGGCCTGGGTGGTCGCGCTGACCTGGTTGCTCGCGCCGGAGGAGTTGCCGGCGGCGTCGCGGGCCTTCACCGTGAAGGTGTAGGTCGTGGAGGCGGAAAGGCCGGACACGGTACCGCTGGTGCCGGTCACCGACGTCGCGAGGGTGCCGCCTCGGTAGATGTCGTAGCCGGCCACCCCGACGTTGTCCGTCGAGGCGCCCCAGGAGAGGCTCACGCTGCTGGACGTCGTGCCGGTGACCTGCAGGTTCGAGGGCACCGACGGGGCCTGGTCGTCGACGACGCCGGCGCAGGAGGCGCCGTTGAGCTTGCAGTTCGCGGGCTTGCCGGAGCCGGTCACCAAGAACCCGAAGCTCGTCGAGGCGCCGGCGGTGAGGGTGCCGTTGTACGTCCGGTTGGTCGCCGTGACGTGCGTGCCGCTCTGGCTCATCAGGACGTCCCAGTAGCTGCCGAGCGTCGAGCCGGACGGCAGGTCGAACTCGATCTTCCACGACGTGACGGTGGCGGCCGTCCCGTTCGCGATCGTGTACTTCGCCTGGTAGCCGGTGCCCCAGTCGGAGTCGTAGCTGAGCGTCGCGGTGAGCGAGCCGGCGGCCTGGGCCGGCGTGGCGATCGCCGTGATACCGCCGGTGGTCGCCAGGACCGCCGCGGCGGCCAGGGCGAGCCGGAGTCGGGATGTCATCACTGCCTCCTGAGAAGGACAGGTGCTATTGATGCACAACGATAAATAAACTTAACTAAAAGTCAATGGCGCCCACCGTACGGCGGACTGGCACTGCCTGCGATGGGATCGCCCGCCGTGGCACAGGTTTTCGGCAGACGTACTGCGCGGACGCGAAGGCCGCGCTGCCCGGCGTACGGCATGATGTGCCGATGGGGCGGCACGAAATCCGGCGGCGGAGCGCATGCGTGGTCCGCGATCCCCGGCGTGCCGCGCGGGCGCCGTGGTGGCTGTGGCCGATCCCGCTGTGCGGGCTGGCGCTGTGGCCCATCGCGTCTGCGGCCGGCCTGCTCGTCGCGGCCGCGCTGCTGCTCGCCGTGGCGGTCGTCGTGCGCCGCCGGACCGGCGGCGGCATCCGGCTCACCGGCGGCGGGGCCCGCGACTGGCGCGACGCCGAGGCGCTGCTGGCCGAGATCGCCCGGCGCTGGCCCTCGCTCGGCGCGATGGCGGAGCCCTCCGACATCCGCCCGACGCTGGAGCGCACCGCCTACCACCTGGCCAAGCTGATCGGCGCCCGGGCACGGCTGGACGGCTACACCGCCGAGCTGCGCCTGGCGCGCGCCGGGCTGCCGACGGGGGACCTGCTCGACGAGGTCGACGAGCGGCATGAGGCCGCCGCCGAACGCCTGCGCGACCTCGACGCGCAGTTCGCGGCCCGGATCGCGGCGCTGGGCCGGCTCGTCGCGTCGCTGCGCGCACACGAGCGGCGGGAACGGGTCCGCGGCCTGCTCGCTGTGCCGGTGCCAGCCGCCGATCCGGGTCCGGACCCGCTCGCCGGGGTCGAGGGGCGCACGGCCGTGGTCATCGAGGCGTACCAGGAACTGTCCGGGTTGCGACCGCAACGGTCCGAAACGCGATCGTAGCGCCCGGTGGAACTACGATGAGGCCATGTCACCGGCCTTCGGGCTCGGGATCGACTTCGGTACATCGAACACGGTAGCCCTGATGCGCTGGCCCGATGGCCGTGTCAGACCGCTGCTGTTCGATGCCAACCCGTTGCTCCCGTCCGCCGTCTTCGCCCCGACAAAGCCGGGTCCGGCCTCGCCCGCGCCCCCGGCCGGCGGCCCCGTGCAAGGCGCCACGGCCCCGGACGGTTCCACGGCCGCCCCGGGTGGTGTTGGCGGCGTTACCGGTGCCGCTCGTGCGGGCGCGGTCCCGGGTGACCTCGTCGTCGGCGGCGACGCGCTGCACCACGCGCGGTTCGATCCCGCGGGGCTGGAGCCCAACCCGAAGCAGCACATCGACGAAACGCCATCCTGCTCGGCGCCCGCGAGGTGGCGGTCACCGACCTGATCGCGGCGGTGCTGCGGTTTGTGTTCGCGGAGGCCCGTCGGGTCGCCGGGTCCGACGACTTCACCGTGGCGCTGGCCCATCCGGCCGGGTGGGGCACGGCCCGCCGCGCCGTGCTCGCCGAGGCCGCCCGCCGCGCCGTGCTCGCCGAGGCCGCCCGCCGGGCCGGGCTCGGCGCCGCGCTGCTCGTGCCCGAGCCGGTCGCCGCCGCGCACGCCTTCACCGCCGTCCTCGGCCAGCAGGTGCCGACCGGCAAGGCACTCGTCGTGTACGACCTGGGCGCCGGCACGTTCGACGCGAGCGTGGTGGTGCGCCGGCCGGCCGGCTTCGAGGCGGTCGCGGTCGACGGGCCGCGCCCGACATCGACCTGACGCGGGCGCGCCCGACCGCTGCGGGCCCTGGCGGTCCTTGCTCCCGGCACCGCGACATGGCCTTGGGGAATGGCCTAGGGAATGGCCCAGGAAGCGCCTGTTCCGGCGCCGGCCCCCGCGCCGGCCCCAGCGCCGACCTGTTCCGCCACCCTGTCCGGGGACCCGGCGACGGTCCGGCCGCGGCTGCGGAGTGCTTTCACGCCACCGGCCTGACGGCGGAAGGCCGGCCTCAAGGAGCGGGCACCCGGCGCTCGGGGCCGCGCGAGCACTGGCCGCTGGCCTTCGACGCGGAGCCGCCGAATGAGGACCGTTTGCCGCCGGGGAGGGGGTTTTCCCGCCGTACACCTGGAAATCAGGCAACCAAGATCGCTCTTGCGGGAGGTTGTCATGCGATTGCCGATGCTCGCGGTCGTGGCGTTGAGCGGGATGGCCCTCGGCGGTGTGCCGGCGACGGCGGCGCCAACCGGACTTTCGCCGCAGGACTCCGCGTTCGTCACGGCGGCCGCGTACGGCGGTAACTTCGAGGTCGCCGGCGGGAAGCTGGCGCAGGCCCGGGCCGCCTCCGCCGACGTCAAGGCGTTCGGGGCGCGGATGGTCACCGACCACACCCGGGCCGGGACCAAGCTCGCCGCGCTGGCCGGGCAGAACGGCGCCACCGCGCCGGACGGCACCAGCCCGGGGCGGCAGAACATCCTCGGTGTCTGGTCGCGGCTCGACGGCAGGGCGTTCGACTGCTCGTACGTGCCGGCCGAGTACCTCGACCACGTCGCCGCGATCGGGTTGTTCCAGGAGGAGGCCGCGCACGGCACCAACCCCGACCTGGCGCGCTTCGCCAAGGACACGCTGCCGACGCTGCAGGAACACCAGCAGATGATCTCCACGGTGCTGGCCAGGCTGAACTGCCCATGATGGCAAGGGCCCGCCCCGTGGAAGGAGGCGGGCCCTTGCCGGTGTGGAAGGGAACGGTTGGTGGCGGTGCTGGTTACGGCAGGACGTAGTTCTCGTTGAGGGCGGCGCCGCGGTCCGGCTTGTACAGGTCGAAGCCGCGCGGGTCACACTGCAGCCCACCGTTGATGCAGTGGTCCGACAGGGCCTTCAGGGTCGGGGCGTCCCACGCGTTGTAGAAGTCGTAGTGGAACGAGTAGCCGCGGCCACTGGAGAAGTGGACGTTGCTCATGTCGCCGCTGACCGGCCAGGCCATCTTGAACTCGATCATCGGCACGGCCACCGGGTGGTCCGGCGGGCAGACGCCCACGACCGGGTAGGCCATGTGCGACTTGTGGTCCGGCGTGTCCAGGTGCAGGCCATCCCAGCAGCTGGGGGCCTGGAACCGGACGTTGAGCTGGGTGCCGGCCACGCAGTTGGCGGGGATGTCCCACTGCTTGGTGATGTCGCCGCACTCGAAGCCCTCGACGGCGCCGGGGTGGTTCTTGAACTCGTCCAGCGTCGAGGACGGGCTGCCGACGACGTAGCGCAGGCCGGCCGGGAACGGGCGGACGCTGCGGTAGTCGATGACGCCGCTCTTGTAGTAGATGACCTGGCGGCCGATCGGCTGCACGGCCTGGTCGCCGTTGAGCAGGGTGGGCATCCAGTACGCGCTCTTGTCGCCCGGCGTGATGCACGCGGTGCCGCCGGCCTGCAGCGACGCCAGGGTCGTGTTGGCGTTGGTGGTGGTGTTGCCCATGAACGTGTGCGAGTGCGACGCGCCCGGCAGGCCGAAGAACACGATCGGGTCGTCGGGCAGGTTGCTGCGGCTCACCGAGCAGTTGGCCTGGAACTCGTGGTGGGTCGTCGGCGGGTTGGTGGGCGGCGGCGTCGCGGTCGACGGGACCACGCCGGTGACCGGCGGGTTGGCCATCACGTACCCGGGGCCGTTGGAGGCCGGCGGCGTGCTGTTGAGCGTGCCGTAGACCTTGAACTCGTACAGCGAGTAGCCGTAGGTGTTGGCGCGCTGGGTGCCGTACATGCGCACGTACCGCCCGCTGCCGCTGACGTTGAGGGTCTGCGTGCCGCCGGTGCCCGTGGTGGTGTTGTAGATGCTGGTCCAGGCGTTGCCGTCGGGCGAGGTCTGGATCTGGAAGGCCGTCGCGTAGGCGGCCTCCCACTGCAGTACGACCTGGGAGATGGTGGCGGTGGATCCCAGGTCGACCCGCAGCCACTGCGGGTCGCTCCACTGGCTGCTCCAGCGGGTGGCGCTGTTGCCGTCGAAGGCGGCCGCGGCCGGCGTCTCGCCGAGCTCGGTCGAGGACGCAAGCGCTGGCCGGCCCTGCGACAGCAACGTGGCGTCGGCCGCGTTGGCCGCGGTGAGCTGGATCGCGCCGACGACCATCGACGCGACGACCGCGGTGGTGACCCCGACCGGGATCACGATGTTTCTGAGCCGTCTTGTTCTCAATGCAGCTCCCAGGGGTGTGGACGGGTGCCGTTCGCCGGTGGCGGTCCGGCGGGAACGCGCTCGGAGAGCGCTCTCCAAATGGTGCGCCCGGCCGCCCGGTCCGTCAATACTTAGCGTGTGCCGGAGGGGTTGAAACGGGGTGATTCGGGCGGGAGGCAAGCAAAGGCAAGGTGCGGATGGAGAGCGCTCTCCATCCGCAGTGCCGAGTCCGATGGCGGTCAGGCCGTCGGCCACGCCCGGGCCGGGCTGGGGTGCATGAATGAATCGCGCCTCAAGGTCGCGCTGGTCAACGGCGGTAGACGGGGCGTCGCCCCCGCTATCGCCCGGGCCCTGGTGACTCGCTTTGCCGGCGGAGGCCGGACGGCATGCGGGTACATAGGTGGCTGCCGCGCCCGGCGGATCGCCCGTGAAGCGGTCCGAGCCGCCGGGGGGTGCCTGCGCGCGCTGCGTGGGCCGGCGGCGCCGCGCCGGTCGCTCGGGCGCTAGAGGCGCTGGGGGACCCGCAGGCCCGCCGCGCGGTGGGCCCGTTCGATGACCGTCGCGTACGAGGTGATCATCCGGGTGTGGCTGAACCGCTCGCGGCTGCCCAGCAGCCGCGGGGCGAACTCGGCGCGGCGGTCGACCGCCTCAGACCAGGCGGCGCTGATCGCCTCCGGGTCGGGCGGGGTGATGAGCCCGTGGCCGGCCACGATGGCGGCCGTGTCGCCGACGTCGGTCGACACCGGCACGGCGCCGCACATGGCGCCCTCGATGAGGCACAGCGGCGCCGCCTCGCTGCTGGTCGAGGTCAGCGCCACCACGTCGGTGGCGGCGAAGACGGCCTCCATGTCGGGGCGGATGCCCAGCAGGTGCAGGCGGCCGAGATACCGCGGCTCGTCGTCGAACAGGTCGTTGAGCAGGCCGCACAGCTCGGCGTTGGCCGTGGTCATGCCCGCACCGCACAGCAGCACGTGGCCGTTGGGCGCGCGCTCCAGGTAGCGGCGCGCGGCGGCCAGGAACAGCGGGATGTTCTTCATCGGGTCATACCGGGCGGCCAGGGTGACCACCTCGGCCTTGACCGGCACGCCGAGCGAGCGGCGCAGCGCGGCGCGCCAGCGGGCCGGCACCGGCCGGAAGCGGGACAGGTCCACGCCGTTGGGGATGACCTCGAGCAGGCCGGACGGGATACCGGCGGCCTCGTACGCCGACCGGGTCGACTCGGCGCAGCAGATCGCGGCGGCCACCCTGCCGTCCGCGACCGCCGCCTTGAACTCGACCAGCGCGCTGCCTTGGTTCTCCGGGTCGCAGCGGTGCAGGCACACGACAACCGGCTTGCGCGGGAACCCGGGCAGGTTCACCAGCCGCAGCGGCTGCTCCTTGAGCGACAGGATGATGTCGGCCCGCTCCGCGTGCGCGACGGCGGTGGCGACCTCGGCCGGGCTGAACGTCTTGCGGGCCGCGGTGTCCCCGCCGATGCGGCGGCCGAGCGGGCGCACCTCGACGCCGGCGGCGCGCAGCGACCGGTAGCTGGCGTCGTCCTCCATGCGCTGCAGGATCGTCTCCCGGCGCATGGCGCCATAGATGCTCAGCACCGCATGGTGATGACTGCCCCCGGCGTGCAGCCCGGCCACCACGGTGGTGTGCAGGGCCCGGGCGCCGCCGGAGAAAAATCCCTCATAGATCGACATCACGCGCAGTTGGCTGGCCACGGGCAAATCATGACCTGCGGTGCCGGTTCTGTCAGGCCGAAACAGCGGGTTCTGCGGTGAACTGTGCGTTTCGGGGAAATCACGGAACGGGTAATGGCCATGCTCGATACGCTGCGTGTCCGGCGCTATTCGATGCCGCATCGATCGTCGTCGCGCAGATGGGCACGGTCCGTGCTGGCATCCCCGCGGTCGTCTGTGCGGCGACACCGCGTTCTGCTCCCAGGTTCCCCTCCAATTGGTGTACCGCGGCGTGGTGCGCTTGACGCATCAGGCGGCTCCGGCTGGCCGGGTAGGTAGCGCCGGGCGGCACGGATAGCTTGACCGCCATGGGGAATGCGCATCGCTGCGGCAAGCATGTCGTTCTGGCCAATCCGGCCTCTCGCATCCCGGTGTGGATGGAGTGTGCCGTGCACCGGTTCACGCCGATGCGGGTGTCGCGCCGCTATGAAGAGATCGTGACGCTGGAGTTCTCGTACGAGGAGACGCTGCGGCTGGGCTGGATCGTCGAGCACGCGATGCTCTGATCGGCTCGCCGGGCCTGCCAGGCCCTTCGGGTCTCAGGGCCGGTCCAGGTAGCCCGGGTAGAGCAGCGCGAGCTCGTTCGGGTACGCGGCGATCAGGCGTAGCTCGTCGTCGGTGAGCGGGCGGCCGGTCGCGGCGTTGCACAGCTGGACCAGCTTGAACGTCAGCGCCTGGTCGCTCACCTCGACGCCGAGGTCGTCCATGACGTGGCGGAAGCCGGCGAGCCCGCCGTACTCACCGGTGAGCACGATGCGGCCGGCTCGGGCGTGCCGCTCCCGCGGGAACGGGCCGAGCAGCTCGTCGTCGTAGAGCTCGTAGTTGCGGTGGTCCTTCAGCGCGCCGTCGGCGTGGATGCCGGACTCGTGCGCGAACGCGTTCGGACCCACGCCGGGCTGGTTGTTCGGCAGCGGCTGGCCGAACGCGTACGACGCCCACCAGGCGAAGCGGCGCGCCCACGTCAGGTCGATCGGGTCGCCGATCTCCGCACCCTCGGGCACGCCGAAGCCGTGCCGCAGCGCCAGGATGCACGAGACGAGGTCGGCGTTGCCGGAGCGCTCGCCGATACCGTTGACGCAGGTGTTGATCCAGGCGTCCTGCCCGGCAGCCAGGTCGCCGAAGGCTCCGGCCAGCGAGTTGGCCACGGCCATGCCGAGGTCGTTGTGGCAGTGCGTCTCGATGGGCATGCCGACGGCGCCGGCCAGCTTGGCGAACCGCTCGCCGATGCGCCCGGGCGTGTCGCCGCCGATCGTGTCGCAGTAGCGCAGCCGGTCGGCGCCCGCCTCCCGCGCCGCGAGCGCGAACTCCGTCAGGAACCCCTCGTCGGTGCGCGAGCCGTCCTCGGCGTTGACCCCGACGGTCTGCGCGCCCGCCGCCTTGGCCGCCCGCACGGCCGCGACCATCTCGCGGATCAGCGCGTCGCGGTCGAGGCGGCCGCGGAACTTGTTCTGCAGCATCTGGTCCGAGGTCGAGATCGACAGGTTGTAGTGGCGCAGCCCGAGCCCCGCGGAGCGTTCGACGTCGGCCGGGACGGCGCGGCACCAGCCGGACAGCCGCAGCTGCCCGAACGCGCCGGCGCGCTCGAGCGCCGCCTGGGCGCGGATGTACGGCACCTCGTGGAACAGGAACGGAAAGCCGATCTCGGACTGCGTCACCCCGAGGCAGCCGAGATGGAAGTTCACCATCGTCTTGCCGAACTTGGACAGCCCGGTCCGGGCGGTCTGCACCCCGTCGCGATTGGTGACGTCGAGGAAGTGGATGCGCGGCTTCGTTGTGGTCGACATGGGATTCAGCTTGACGATATGGACGGAGAAGTGTCAATGTTGATGAAAATCAACATTGCTTGCGCAACATGACGGGCGAACAATCGCTGCGGGCTGGACCGGAAGTGACTGTGCCCGCGGCGGGCGGATGGTGTGCGTGGCGGAACGGTGGCCGGAGGGGGGCCGAGGGTGAGCGGATGGATCGGGGCGGACGAGGCGGCGCGGCGGCTCGGGGTCAAGCCGGCGACGCTGTATTCGTACGTCAGCCGGGGAGCGCTGACCCGGCGCAAGGCCCCCGACGGGCGCAGCGTCTTCGACCCCGCCGAGATCGACCGCCTCGCGCGCCGTGGGCGGCCCCGGCAGCAGCCCGGCGGAACCGAGGTCGTCATCGAGTCCGCCGTCACGATGCTCGGCGAGGACCGGCACTACTACCGCGGGCGGGACGCCATCGTGCTCGCCGACGCCTGGCGGCTCGAGCAGGTCGCCGTCTGGCTGTGGACGGGGCTGGAGCCGCCCGCCGAACCGCCCGTCGAACCGCCCGTCGAGGTAGCCGTGCGTGGGGCGAGGAAGCGGGCATCGGACACGCGAGTAGCGGAGGCCGAGGCGTGGGCGGCGGGGGCGGAGGCCGTCGCGGCGGCCCGGGAGGCGCAGCGTGGGCTGTCCTGCGCGGTGCTGCCGCTCGAGCGCCTTCAGGTCATCGTCACCGCGCTCACCGTCGCCGATCCCGTGCGGCTCAACCTCGAGCCGGCGGCGGTCGCGCGGGTCGGGCAGGGGCTCGTCGCGGGGATGGTCGACGCGCTGCCGGTGTGGGACGGGTCCGGGGAGCCGCACACGCCGTACGTCGTGGTGGAGCCGGGCGTGCTCGCGCGGGACCTGACCGTGCACGGGCGGCTGTGGCGCAGGCTGGCCGGGGACGGGGCCGACGAGCGGCTCGCCGACGTGCTGCGGTTCGCCATGGTGTTGCTCGCCGACCACGAGCTGGCGTCCTCGACGCTCGCGGCTCGGGTGGCCGCCTCGGTGCGGGCCGACCCGTACGCTGTGGTCCTCGCGGGGCTCGGGGTCACCAGCGGGGCGCTGCACGGCGGCGCCACGCTCGGCGTCGAGTCGATGTTCGCCGAGATCGGCGCGGCCTCCCGGGCTTCGTACGCGATGGGGGAGCGGCTGCGGCGCGGGGAGCGGATCCCGGGGTTCGGCCACGCCGTCTACCGCGCCGGGGACGCGCGCGGCGCGGCGTTGCTGGAACGGGTGCGCCGGGCGGTACCGGATCATCCCCGGCTGGCCGTCGCGGAGGCGATGCTCGACGAGGCGCGCCGGATGCGGCTGCCGGCTATGAACGTGGACTTCGCGCTCGCGCTGCTGACGCACCTGGCCGGCATGCCCCGCGGCGCGGGCGAGGCGATCTTCGGCATCGCGCGCACGGTCGGCTGGCTCGCCCACGCGATGGAGGAGTACGCGCGGCCGACGCGACTGCGGCTGCGGGCGGCGTACACCGGGCCGCTCGACTGAGCGGCGCGGTCCGGCGCCGGCCAGAGGGCCGCAGCTCGGCATCGATGTGATTGATATCAATTTATTGCCAGGCTGCTGTTCGGTGCGGCTGACCCGTCGATCCGCTGATCCGCCCGGCCGGGGATCGCCGGGCGCGGTTTCCGCAAGGTGTGTCGCAAAAGGCGTCTGAAAGATTGCAGGGGAGGTGACGGCCGGGCGGGGGCCGATACAGTCGGTAGGTGACCACGGACAACCCGTTCTTCGCGCCGAGCGACTTGCCGTACCAGCTGCCGCCGTTCGACCGCATCGAGGTCGACCACTACCTGCCGGCCTTCGAGCGGGGCATGGCCGAGCAGCGCGCGGAGGTCGCGGCCATCTCCGCCGACCCGGCCCCGCCGACCTTCGACAACACGCTGGTGGCGCTGGAGCGCTCCGGGCGCGTCCTGCAGCGCGTCTCGGCCGTGTTCTTCACCCTGACCAGCGCCGACACTACGCCGAGGCTGCAGGCGATCGAGGCCGAGGTCGTCCCGAAGCTGTCGGCGCACGGCGACGCCATCATGCTCGACGCGGGGCTGTACCGCCGGATCAAGACCCTCTACGAGCACCGCGACGAGCTCGGCCTGGAGCCCGAGCCGGCGTGGCTGCTGGAGCGGTACCACACCGATTTCGTGCGTGCCGGCGCCGAGCTGTCGCCGGAGCAGCACGTGCGGCTGCGGGAGATCAACGCCGAGCTGGCGGCCCTGGCGACCGACTTCGGCAACCGCGTGCGCGACGAGATGAAGGCCGGCGCCGTCGTCGTCGACGACGAGGCGGAGCTTGCGGGGCTCTCCGCCGACGCGATCGCCGCCGCAGCGGTGGCCGGGCGCGACCGGGGGCTCGACGGGAAGTACGTGCTGAACCTGATCCTGCCGACGGCGCAGCCGGCGCTCGCGTCGCTGCGCGACCGCGCGCTGCGCGAACGCCTGCACACCGCGTCCGTCAGCCGTGGGTCCCGCGGCGGCGAGCTCGACACCACGGCGATCGTGCTGCGTATCGTCCGGCTGCGCGCCGAGCGGGCGCGGCTGCTCGGCTTCGAGCACCACGCGGCGTACAACATCTCCGACAACACCGCCCGCTCGGTGCCGGCGGTCGAGGAGATGCTGGCCAAGCTCGTGCCGGCGGCGATGGCCAACGCGACGGCCGAGGCCGAGGACCTGCAGGCCGCCATCGACGAGGCCCACGGCGACGCGGCGTTCCCGCTGCGGCCCTGGGACTGGGCGTACTACACCGAGCGGATCCGCCGCGAGCGCTACGCGATCGACGAGGCCGAGCTGCGCCCGTACTTCGAGCTGGAGCGGGTGTTGCGCGACGGGGTGTTCTTCGCCGCCGGCCGGCTGTACGGGCTGCGCTTCGAGGAACGGCCGGACCTGCGGGCGTACCACCCCGACGCCCGGGTGTTCGAGGTCTTCGACCGCGACGGCGGCCCGCTCGGGCTGTACGTCGGCGACTTCTTCACCCGCGCGTCCAAGCGCGGCGGCGCCTGGGCCAACGCGCTCGTGGCGCAGTCGCGGCTGTTCGGCACCGCACCGGTCGCGGTCAACAACCTCAACATCAACCGGGCGCCGGACGGCGCGCCGACGCTGCTCACCCTGGACGAGGTCCGCACCCTCTTCCACGAGTTCGGCCATGCCCTGCACACGCTGTTCTCGCAGGTGTACTTCCCGAAGTTCGCGGGCACGCGGGTGCCGCGCGACTTCGTTGAGTACCCGTCACAGGTCAACGAGGTGTGGATGCTCTGGCCGGAGGTGCTGGCCAGCTACGCGCTGCACCACCGCACCGGGGAGCCGCTGCCGCAGGAGGTCGTCGACCGGCTCCAGGCCGCCGAGCGGTTCAACAAGGGGTTCGCCACGACGGAGTACCTGGCGGCCACCCTGCTCGACCTCGCCTGGCACACGCTGAGCGTCGAGGACGTGGCGGCGGTCGACGACGTCGTGACGTTCGAGGAGGCGGCCCTGCAACGGGCTGGGGTGGCGACGCCGTTCGTGCCGCCCCGCTACCGCACGCCGTACTTCGCGCACGTCTTCAGCGGTGCCGCGTACAGCGCCGGCTACTACTCGTACATCTGGAGCGAGGTCCTCGACGCGGACACCGTCGACTGGCTGACCGAGCGGGGCGGCCTGCGCCGCGACAGCGGTGACGCGTTCCGCGACGGCCTGCTGGCCAAGGGCGGCAGTGCGGACTCGATGGAGGTCTATCGCGCGTTCCGCGGCCGCGATCCGTTCATCGAGCCGCTGCTGAAACGGCGCGGGCTGGCGGGTGGAGCCGAATAATGATGTTCCGTGATGTTCCTTAGTTTTTCCTAAAGCCAGGATTTATCCGGGGATCCCGCCTTTCGGTACGGGCGCCACGTTCGTAAGCTGTCGCGGTGCGTGGCGCCACCTCCCGGCGCAGGCGCGCTGCCGCACGTCGTCTGCACATCAGCAGATTGGCGCTGCTCGCCGCGGTCAGCCTGGTCGCCTCGTTGATCAGTGTCGGTGTTTCCTGGGCGATCTTCCCCGAGCAGCAGGCGGCGGTCGCGGATGACACCAGCTTCGACACCACGAAGTTCTACGAGACCCATGCCCGGGCCAACGCGGCCCGCGGCGCCGCCCAGGCGGCGCTGCCGGGACAGCCGCTGGTGCCGAAGCCGGTGGCGGGGCTGACCCAGGAGCAGACCAACAACGCGTTCATCGTGATCGAGGTGGCGCGGCAGATGAACCTGCCGGAGCGGGCGATGGTGGTGGCGATCGCGACCGCGTTGCAGGAGACGTATCTGAGGAACCTCGCCAACCCGAAGGTGCCGGAGTCGATGAAGCTGCCGCACGAGGGCACCGGCACGAACTACGACTCGGTCGGGATCTTCCAGCAGCGGGTCAGCATCTGGGGCACGCCGGAGCAGCTCATGGACCCGGCGTTCGCGTCGGCGAAGTTCTACACCAAGCTGATGAAGGTCAACGGCTGGCAGCAGATGAGCGTCACCAACGCCGCGCAGGCGGTCCAGCGCAGCGCGTTCGCCAGCGCCTACGCCAAGCACGCCACCAACGCGCAGCGGATCGTCGACGAGCTCACGACCTGAGCCGGACGGACGGCGATCTGGTGGGACGTGCGCTCGGCCGCGCGCTGGGGGACCGGCTGCGCTTCGTGTTCGGCCGTCCCGGCTGGCGGCCCGCGGCATGAGGCGCCTGTCGCTGCCGCTGTTCGTCGCTGCCGCCGCCGTGGAGCTGGCCGGGGTCGCCGCGGACCAGCGCGTCCTGCAGTGGATCGCCAAGCCCCTGCTGGCCCCGATCCTGATCTGGTACCTCGTGAGCCGGGGCCGCCGCGACGCGGTGACGGCCGCACTGGCGTTCGCCACCGCGGGCGACGTGGTCCTGCTCGTGCCCGGCCGGCTGCCGTTCCTGGCCGGCATGGCCTGCTTCCTCGGCACCCAGGTGTGCCTGCTGGCCGCGTTCCTGCGCCGGGCGCACCCCGGGGCCGTCGCGGTCGTCGGCTACGCGGTGCTGTGGGCCGGGCTCAACGCGCTGCTGTGGGGCCATCTCGGCGCGCTGCGGGGGCCGATCCTCGGGTACAGCATGGCGCTGGCCGCGATGGCGTGCACCGCGACCGGCGTCTCGGCCCGGGCGGGGCTCGGCGGGGCGCTGTTCTTCGTCTCCGACCTGCTCATCGGCGCCGGCGCGGCCGGGCTGGACTTCGCCGGCCGGGACGTGTTCGTGATGGCCACCTACGCCGCGGCCCTCGCGCTCATCGCGACGGGCTGGGCGCATCGGGCTGCTGAGCGCGCCGGTGCCAGCGTCGTGCCAGGACCGCCGCAAGACCAGCCCCGGCGCCGTTGATGAGCACGTCGTCGACGGCGGTGACACGGCCGAGGTCCAGGACGTAATGCAGCGTCTCGAGCACGGCCGAGCCGAGCGCGGCCAGGCCGGTCACCGCCCAGGCGTTCAGGCGCCAGCGCATCGGGCCGAACACCCCGGGCGCGGCGAACACCGCCAGGTTGCCGCCCACGGGATGGTCATGCCGTCAGCCTCGTCCTCGCCGGCCTCGAGGCCATCCAGGCGATGCACCGATCCGACCCTGAATGCCGCGCCGGCGTCCTCAAGACCGACCCCTACGGGGACGCTCACCTCTCGCCGACGCGCCTGCGGCTTCGAACCGTCGCCGGCGGCCACGGTGAGCTTGCTGACCCTTCCGCTGGTTGATCTCGACCGTGATGCGGCCGTTCTGGGGCACGCGGCGCTCGTGACGATGGCCTGCTTGAGCGGCGAGTTGACGTACCGGACGATCGGCGCGTCCTGGCTCACGGCCGTGCGGTTGGACACGGCCGGTGCCGCCTCCGCGCGTAGGCTCTGGGTGACCTCGCCGAGGTCGCTCTCCTCGCGCTGCGGCCGGTTGATGATCTTGCGCAGCTCGGAGCGCGCGACGCGACCGGGCGCACCGTGCGGCCCGTCGCGGCGCATACCTCATCCGGGGCGAGCACGTCACCCGGGTCGGTGATGCCGACGGTGATCTCGTGCTCGTTCAGGGCGATGCCCGCGACGATGCTTGAGCACCAGGGCCATCGGGATCTTGGTGACGGCGGCCGGGCCGATGGGGTAATCGACGAGGTCGAGGGTGGCGATGCCGTACGCGTCGGCCGACGCGGCGGTCAGCTGCCCCTCGGTGATGACGTGGCCGTTGATGAGGACGGCTCGGATCGATCGACCGGTGTGCTCGGCCTCCTCGGCCGCCCGGTCGACGGCCTGCGCGTCCGCCCCGCGTTGTTTCAGCGCGTCCAGTTGCGGCCTGAACCTCTGGTGCATCTCACCCCCGTGTCGATGGAGGACTCATCGGCGGCTATCCGGGTGACTTTCGGGTTTCACCCCTGGCGCATGTGCCGGACTCGTTGACGCGTCGCGGCGCCGTCGTGAGGATGCTTCGCTGTGTCGGTTGCCGTCGTGGAAGAACCCAGAAGCGGATTGCCCGGCAATATCAGTATTTGGCGGGCACGGTGGTTGCTGATGCGCTACGGTGGCCGCGACCCGGGGGATCCGTCGTACCCCGGGGTGCCGGCCGCGGCTCAGGCCGAGTTGCTGGACCTGGTCGCCGAGGTGGCGGCCCGGGTGGGGGTGGCGCGGCCCGATGCCGTGCTGCTTACCGGGTACGGAACGATCCGTTCCTGGGCGAGTCGACGGCGGCGGCTGTTGCTCGTTGGGCTGCCGCTGCTGCAGTGCCTGACCGTCGACGAGGTGCGGGCGCTCGTCGCGCACGAGCTCGCGGTCGTCGACCATCGGCGGGCGCACCTGGTGGTGCGGCTGCGGGCGCTGTACGAGGAGGCGGTGGACCCGCTGTCGGTGGTGCCGTCGTCACGCTCGGAGTCGATCGCGAAGGCGACCCGGGAGTTCGCCGTCGCGCTGGAGCGCAAGGCGGACCAGGCGGCCAGCAGCGCCTCCGGGCTGCACACCGCGGCCCGGGCGGTGGTCAAGGCCGACCTGGCCGCGTTCGAGTTCGCCGACCTGGCGTTCGACGTGGAGGAGCAGGTGTGGCAGCGCACCAGCGCCGCGGTACAGGATCTGCACGCCGGATGGCGGGAGGCGGTCCGGGCCGGGGCGGTGATCGCGTCGCTGGACGAGGACACGCGGACCGCCCTGATGGCGCGTCACCCGAGCCTGGCCGGAGCCATCGCGTCGCTGTCACCGGCGCACGTGGCGCTGCGGACCGTGGACTCGGTACCGCTGATGCCGCTGTCGCCGGACGTCGAGCGCGAGCTGGCGCGGCAGGTACTCAAGCGCGACAGCGGGCAGTGGGTCACCTTCGCCGCCGTGCCCGACGACGAGTGGCCGACGTGGCTGGCCCGGCAGGCCCGGGTCGTGACCGATCAGGTGGCGACGCTGCTGCGGCGGCCGCCGATCGGGCCGGCTGAGGTCGTGGAGGTACTGCTGATGCGGCTGGACGAGCTGGTGGCGGCGAACTGGCCGGCGCAGCCGGAGCCGCCGGCCGAGCCGGAGGAGCTGGACGGTACCCCGTCGGTGGTGGTGGTCGCCGAATCGGCGCTCACCGCGCGCGGGTGGCGACGGGTCCATCCGGCGGCCGCGGGGGTGCTGGTGAGCCCGGACGGAGAGCAGCACAACCTGACGCTGCTGGCGCGGGCGGCGCTCGATTCGCCGGCCGCGCTGGCGGTACTGCTGGAGCTGCTGTCACGCGAGCCGTGAGATCTCGTGTCTGGCCTGCTTCTGGCGTACGGCCTGACGTTGGGGTGCGGCCTGCCTCCGCGTACGGGGCGCGGCTTGTCGCCGTGCGGTGGCCGCGGCGGGGCGGTCCCGGCGGCGGAGGTCCGGGAGGCCGTTGCCTGTCGCGGCCGGCCGCTGGAGCTTCAGTGCGTCACGTGGTCTCGCCACGAGTGGGCCGGGGTGTAGCCCAGGACCTCGCGGGCGCGGTCGATCGACAGCAGGGTCTCGAACTCGCCGAGGTCCTTGCGGATCGGCACGTCCGGGAACACCTCGGCCATGAGGCTCGCCGACGAGCGGTTCATGATGGTGTCGGCGGCGGCGATGACGAACGACTGGGCGCCCTCGATCGGCGCGTCCAGCGAGAGCCGGCAGGCGGCGGCCACGTCGCGGGCGTCGACGTAGCCCCAGAGGTTCCACTTCCGCGCGTGCGCGTCCGCCCAGTGGCCGGGCACCGCGGCGTAGTCGCCGGGACGCGGCCCGTCGACTGTGTGCACGTTGGACAGGCGCAGGCCCACGAACGGGATGCCGCTCCAGCCGGAGATCTCCCGGGCGAGGGTCTCGCCGACGACCTTGGACAGAGCGTACGTCGTGGTCGGGTACGGGAAGTGGTCCTCGTCGAGGGGCGCGTACCGCGGCGGCGTGTCGAACGGCAGGCCGAGGGTCGTCTCGCTCGAGGACCAGACCACCCGGCCGATGCCGGTGGCCTGGGCGGCGAGGAAGACGTTGGCGTTCATGGTGGAGTTGCGGTTGAACGTCACCGCCGGCGGATACATCCCGGGTGCGGGGATGTTGGCCAGGTGTACCACGGCGTCGGCGCCCTGCAGCACCTCGACCGCCTGGCCGTAGTCGGTCAGGTCGGCGACGAGCATGGGGGTGCCGAGGTCGCTGAGGTGGCCGGCTCGGCCGACGGCGTCGGTGGCGACGACGTCGTAGCCGTGGGCGAGCAGGTCGCAGACCACCACCCGCCCGGTCTTGCCGTTTGCTCCCGTGACGACGATCCTCGACATGCGCCGATCCTGTCATGCGACCCCTGGCGCGCGGCTTGGCGGGGCAGATCAGGCAGATCAGTCAGCCCGGACTGGTTCGTGGTCCGCTCGCGTGTCTGCTTCACGGCCTGCGCCGGCGCGGCCCTTCGGTGCGCAACGCTCTGTCGCGGTCTACCGTCCGCACGGGTGTCGCCTTCGGCCGGCCGTCGGTTGCCGGATGGACTGCTGGACGCCCACCTTGATGGCTACTTGACGGCGCGGAGGGCAGTGAACGCCGGGGCCAGGCGGGCGAGGTTGTCGAGGACGGCTTTCGCGGCGGCGTCCAGGGCGTCGTCGGAGCGGAACTGCTTGTCGGCCGTGATGTGGGTGCGGATCGGGACGGCCACCTGGGCGTTGATCGGCATCATGCCGAGCGCGCTGACCACCGGCCGCAGCGCGTACACCGCGCGGGTGCCGGCGGAGATGCCGCCGTAGCTGACGAACGCGGCCGGCTTGTCGCGCCACTCCTGGGACAGGAAGTCCAGCGCGTTCTTCAGCGGAGCGGTGAAGCTGTGGTTGTACTCGGGCATGACGAACACGATCGCGTCCGCGGCGTCGACGGTCGCGCTCCAGTCGCGCGTGTGTTGCTTGGTGTAGCGGCGCAGTGCCGGATGCTCCGGCTCGTCGAGCAGAGGCAGGTTGAGCTCGGCGAGGTCGGTGACGTGGATGTCGAAGCCGCTGTGCTGCTCGGCCTGCTCGATGAACCAGTCGGCGATGACGCGGCCTGCCCTGCCGGGGCGCGTGCTCGCGACGATGATCTCGAGGCGCGGGCGGCGCTCGGCAGTCATCGCGGTGGTTGCCGCCGCTGCGCTTGTAGTTGCTGCGGCGTTTGCGGATGCCGGCTCGGCGGCTTCCGGGGTGGATGCGGAAGCGGTGGGATCGAATCTAATTGTTGACATGTCATCATCCTGACGATGGATTGATGACACGTCAACATCTACGATTGAGACGTGAACGACACCCCGCTTCTCCCCGCGTCCGGCGCCACCAGGGTCCCGGCGGACGCCGGCCCGCGCTGGCTGAACGAGGACGAGTTCCGTGCCTGGATCGGCTATCGCCGGATGCGGGCGCTGCTCGACCTGCGGCTGGCTCGCCGGCTCGCCGCCGACCAGGGGCTTTCCGAGCCCGACTACGACGTACTGACCAGCCTCTCCGACGCCGAGGACCGGCGCATCCGGCTCAGCGAGATGGCCGACCGGATGCTGTGGTCCAAGAGTCGGCTCTCCCACCATGTGACGCGTATGCAGCAGCGTGGCCTCGTCACACGCGAGGAGTGTCAGTCGGACGGGCGCGGCGCGTTCATCGTGCTCACCGAGCAGGGCATGGCGACGCTGCGGGCGGCCGCGCCAGGACACGTGGCGGCGGTCCGGGAGCACTTCATCGATCTGATGACCGAGGAGCAGGTGCGGGTCCTCGGCGAGATCACCGGGACGGTGCTGGAGCACCTGCGCGAACACGTGGACTAGCGGCGATCGGACGGCGCACTGTGAGGTGCCTCCCTCCCTCGCGGGCGATCGTCGCCGCGGGGCATGGTTGCGCTGCGCGGCGCCGGGTCGTGATTCGCCCGCGCTCCTGTGCGGTACGAACGGCGGCTTCAGCTCTTGCTCAAGAGGTCGACGTGGGACGACAGGAACGTCGCCACGGTGTTGGTTCGGACCGCCTTGAGCAGCACCAGGGTGTTGTCGTCGAGCGCCTCGGCACCGGACTGCTCCGACGACTCGTAGAACGTGCCGTTGTTGGACTTGACCGTGAGCAGGTCGTCGCCGCCGATGTCCTTCATGGCGAAGATCCAGTCCTGGAGATCGATGCCGCCAGAGTCGATGGTCATCGACTGGCCGACCACGTCCAGCACCCACTTGAGCTTCCCTGAATCTGTCAGCACGTCGCGGCTCGCGATCTCCTTGAACAGCGCCTTGATGAACTGTTGCTGGTGCCGCTGGCGGTCGTAGTCGCTGTTCGGCAGGGTGTCGCGCTGGCGCACGTAGTCGAGCGCCTGCCACGGCTCGAGATGCTGATAGCCGACGTGGTATGTCTGCGGCGCTCTTGCTGTCGTGGCCGATGTGCATCGACCGGGTCTCCTGGTCGACGTACATGTCCACGCCGCCGAGCACGTCGACGACCTTGGTGAAGCCGGTGAAGTCCACGATTGCCGCGGCGTCGAACGAGATGCCCCAGTTCCTCTTGATCGTGTCGGCGAGCAGTGACATGCCGTATCGGCGCTGGTCCCTGCCGGTCAGCTTGATGCCGCCTTCGGCGAACTCAGCGTTGATCTTGTCGTGGCCGCCGTCGTACCTGGACCTGCCGTTGTCGAAAGGCGGGATCTCGACCCCAGGTGTCGCGCGGGATCGAGATCAGGTACGCGGGCCGATGGTCCTCCGGGATGTGCACGACGATGATCGAGTCCGACCGAATCGTGTCCAACGGGTCCTGGTTCGGCCGTGGGTCGATGCCGACCAGGAGAACCGTCTTCGCCCCACTGATCGTCACGTGGCGGCCCTGCTGCTCGGCGGCGGTCTGTCAGGCGCCGACGGCGATCACGCCGATCACACTGAGCAGGACGACCGACGCCAGGAACAGCAGCATGCCCTGCTCGCTGTCGAGCTTGGTGAGCTTGCGGGTCGTGGTGGTGGTCGGGGTGGCCATCGTCGCCTCCTGTTGCGGTGTGGTGACTCATACGCTAAGGACACCGCGGACAGGTTTGCTCCCGTCATCGTGCCACGCGCCCGACCTGCTGGAACGGCTCTTCGAACCCCTTCGCGGGTTCTGCGATCCGAACCGCCGCCGGGCAACGGGTACCACCTCTGCAATCGCCCCGGACCGACTTGCTGGTCTGGTCTCCGGGCGGCCTGGGAGGCAGTTCGAAACGGCCGGCGGGCTCAGGTCGTCGGGCCGATGCCGGTTGTGGTGCCGCTCCCGACGTCCGCGCTCAACTCCGGAAACACTTTGCCCACCTTTCGCACGAGATATTCACCGTAGGCGCCGGTAAAAGCCTCAGGTCCTGACCCGTCCCACCGCTGGGCACCGGCGGAGCCGTCGGCGGCGGCCCGGCCGGGCAGCGGCGGGACCTCTGTGGTGAAGTCCGGGTGGAAGAAGAGCGGGAACGACAGGCGTTTGTTCCCGCTCACGTTGCGGACCCGGTGTGGCGTCGAGCGGTACCAGCCGCCGGTCATCCGATCGAGCATGCCGCCGATGTCGCACACGCAGATACCGGGATCGGTGGGGCGTCGAGCCCCTTCCGGGGTGATCGTGGGTGCGGGTGCTGTCCGTCGCGGCCGCTGGAAGGGTCCCGGGCGGCGGGGGCGGTGTGATCGGCAGCCGATTCGATCTCGTGTGTGGCTCGTTCGTCCTCGCCGTGACGAATCAGGTTGGTGACGTCGACGACTGGGAGGTCGGCCGGAGGTGTGAGCTCGCGCCCGGAAGCGTAGGCGGCCCGGCTGCCCGTTGGTGTTTCGCGTGCTGTCAACCATGGTTGACGGAGAGGTGTGATGTCAACTAAAGTTGACGCATGACGGAGGTAAACGACCTCGCGGCCGCGGCCGCGAGCCCCGACCCGCGCATCGGTCTGCGGGCCGCGGTGGCGCTGCGCCGGCTCGCCGACGCGCTGGAGGTGCTCCAGGTCGACAACGCGCGCCTGCAGGGCTGGTCCTGGCAGGAGATCGCCGATGCCCTCGACGTCTCGAGGCAGGCCGTGCACAAGAAGCACGCCGGACGGGTACCGACGCGGTCCGCGGCCGTCCCCGATGCGTCGCGAGCGCGGGCGGCTTCGGGAGCCGAGACGCCGGCTACCGAAACACCGACCACCACAGCGCCGGGATCGGCGCAAACACTGAAAGGGGAGCAGTGATGTTCGAGCGGTTCACCGACCATGCCCGGACCGTCGTGAAGGTCACGAAACAGGAGGCCGACGAACTCGGCCATCAAGCGATCGGCACCGAGCACATGGTGTTGGCGCTGCTGCGTGACGACGGCGGAATCGGGCATACGGTACTGCGTGCGTGCGGCATCGAGTACGACGAGATCCGGGCCACGGTCGCCGCCGGGGACGACGCGGCGGCACTGCGCTCCATCGGCATCGATCTCGACGCGGTGCGCGCCAGCGTGGAGCAGACCTTCGGGCCGGGTGCTCTGGAACGCGCCGAGCCAGCCGAGCGCGGCGGCCTCCTGTTCCGCCTTTCGAAGCTGCCGACCCGGTTCAACAACGGGGCGAAGAAGAGCCTGGAGCTGTCGCTGCGGGTCGCGCTTTCGCTCAAACACAACTACATCGGCACCGAGCACATCCTCTTGGCGGTCATCAAGGAGGAGCGGGGTTCCGGCGGGCGCCTGCTGCGAGAGCGGGGCATGACCTATGACCGCACGATGGATCTCGTGCTGACCGCATTGAAGAACGCCGCGTAAGAACGCGACCCGAACGCAGCCGCTCGAGCGACGGTTGAACGGCTCGGTGATCGCGATCCGGTCGAGCAGCGCGGAGTCGAGCAGCTCGGAGTCAACCTGTGGAACGGCCGATTCCAGGAGTTCGGCGAGGGATCGTCTACCGTTCCCGTATGGAGCGGACGCTTACCTGGCGCGACCTGAACCGGGCGCTGCTTGCCCGCCAGATGTTGCTGGAGCGCGTGTCGCTCGACATCCCCGAGGTGCTGCAGCGGATGGGCGGCCTCCAGGCCCAGTACGCGCCGTCGATGTACATCGGTCTGTGGGCCCGTATCGAGGGCTTCGATCGTGATGGGCTGACCCGGATGTTGGAGCGCCGCGAGGTGGTCCAGGCGACCCTCCTGCGTGCCACGCTTCACCTGGTGTCCAAGGCCGACTACTGGCCGTTCGAGGTGGGCGTCAGATCGGCGCGCCAAGCGGCCTACCTGCGGACGGTCCGGGACCGGCCAGAGCCCGAAGCGATTGACGACGCGGTAGCACGGTTGCGTGCACTCCTGAGCGAACGCCCGGTGCGCCGGAGCGAACTCGACGAGCTGTTCGGGCCACGGATCCGGCACGGCATCGGCATGTTCCTCGACATGGTCCGCGTGCCGCCGTCCGGCACCTGGGCGCGGCGCCGGGCCGACCTGTTCGGCGCCGCCGAGGATTGGGTCGGCCCGCCCGACGTGACCGAGGACGACGCGCAGGACCTGTTGATCCGGCGGTACCTCAGTGCGTTCGGGCCAGCCCACCGCACCGAGATCGCGGACTGGGCGGGCCTGCCCGTCTCCGTGGTGGCGAAGGTGCTTGCCCGCCACGAGCTGCGCACATTCCGCGACGAACGCGGCCGGGAACTGATCGACGTGCCCGATGGACCGCTGCCGGACCCGCAGACCCCGGCGCCGGTGCGGTTCCTACCGACCTACGACGCCACGCTGCTCGCCCACGCACGGCGCACGCTGATCCTGCCGGAGGAGCACCGCTCGAAGGTCTTCCATGTGCGCATGCCGCAGTCGATCGGCACGTTCCTCGTTGACGGTCAGGTGGCCGGCACCTGGGCGCTGAAGGCCAGCCGTGTGGAATGGGACGAGTTCGCGCCGCTGTCGGCACGGATCCGCCGCCAGGTCGACGCGGAGGCCGACCGACTCACGGCGTTTCACGGTTGACGTGGCGCTGCTCTTCCCGCCCGCGTCGCGCTGACCCTGCGCGCCTTGGATGGGACCGATCCGCTGGGGCGTTCGGCGGTGCCACGGGCGCGTCCGCCATCGCGCCCGGCGCGGTTGACGGCGCCTTCGGCGTCGCTCGCGGCCGAGTCACCGGCGGGCCTGCCGCCCCAACCGCTGACGAGGCGGCCGTTTGTGACGCAGTTGATGTCGCCACGTCCGGCGCAGACGCCAGCGCCACCGGTGAGCCCGATGGCCCGGCCATCGAGGCGCCGTACCCACGATGTCGTCCTGGCGGCGGGTCCCCGCCTCGACTCCTGGGCGGCGTTGCATCAACCCGAGGCCGGCTGGGCCCGAGCTCGTACCGCCGCCCGTCCGGCCGCATGATCCAGATCCAGCCGCTGCGGGGCTCTCGGAACAGCCGCCAGCCCCGCTCATGCATGCACACGTGGTGATACCGGCACAACAGCACGAGGTTGTCGACGTCGGTCTCGCCGTGGTCCCGGATCCACTCGCGCAGGTGATGACTGTCGCACCAGTTCGCCGGTATCCGGCAGCCCGGCCATCGGCAGTACGGGTCACGAGCCGCGAGCGCTCGTCGCAGCGGCGGGGGCGTGTTGCGGTATGCCCGGCCGAGCTTCAGTGGTACCCCGTTCTCAGGATGCAGCCACAGCTGCTGCAGCGTGGCATCGCAGCTGAGCCGCGCGGCCAGCGCATCGCTCACCGGCCCCCACCCGGCCATCACCGCGGGCCCGTCGCGGTCGCCACCGTCGGGGCCGCCCGCAACGCCGTCGCCGCGGACGGAGTCGGCACCGTCCGGGCCGTCGTCGCGAGCTGTCTCCTCCGCATCGGTACCGCCGTGGTCGTGCACCCGTAGATAGCGATAGACCGGCATCAGCAGTCCGATGCTGGGCCGTCCCCCGGCGACCTCGGGCGCCCGCCCCGAGCGCAGCACGGCATTGAGCATGTCCGCGGTCGCATCGTGCCGCCGCTGCGCCGGACTGCGATCGTCCCCCTGGCCGGGCGGCTCCGTGAACGCGTCCAGGGCAGTGCCGAACAGCGCCCCGGTCTCGGTGTCGAGGACGCCGCGCAGGCGCCACATGTCGCCGAGCCGCGTGAGCGTGACACCCCGCCGCCGGTATTGCTCCTCGGACGGCGTGTTCTTATCCGCCAGGGCCAGGTCCCGCAGATGGCCGCACGCCTCCTGCAGGTGCTCCGGGTTGGCGTTCTGCGCGAGCTCGACCAGCGTGTGCTCGGCCTGCTCGATGACCTCGTCGCCGACCTCCTCGGCGGTCAGCCCGATCCGGTTGACATGCTCGGCGCTGACCTCGCCGGCGTCGAACGACTGCGCGAGCTCGGTAAGCAGCCGCGTGACCCCGGTGGCGCGCATCCGCCCGCTGGCGGCGGGCCCCGACAACCGGCCGAACCCGACCAGCCATTGCTTCGTCGTGCCGAAACCGTCGCGGTGGCTCAGCCGGCGATCGTCGAAGATCCCCACGAACCGGCCGATGACCGCATCGAGTCGATGCTGGCAGCGCAGCAGCGCCAGCAGCGAGTCCCGTACCGTCGGGTCGTCGAGCGTGTCGGGATCGAGCGCGGCGAGCGAAACGAGCGCCTCAGTGAGGGGCTCCACCACCCCCGTCGTATCCACCCCCCGACCGTAACCACCCCCACCCCCAACCCATGCATTCCCAATCCTCTATGTCACTCTGAGCGATCCTCCATCTCCCACAAGTGGTCGAGCGCGTGCCAGACGAACCGCCGCGCCGCGTACCGCGCCGTCCATCCGTTGCCAGTGAGCGGTCCGCCGTCTCCGGGTCGGCCCAGCGTGGCGATGACGTCGTCACGCAGCGCCTCGATCGCGGCGCGGTCGCCGATTGCGGGCTGCCGGTGCTTGACGCCGATCTTTCTGGCGTACGCGGCGTCGGTCCCGACGACGTGGTCGATCATCTTGTCGCGGTCCCGGCCGCCGCCGCGTGGCCCCTTGCGCAGGGATTCGGGCGCGGTTGCGGCGTACGCGTCGAACGCCGCCCACGCGGCTCGCGGCAGCCTCGTGTGCCGGTCGGCGACGGCGGCGGTGACCGGCCTCCCATCCGCGGCGGGTCGCCCGTCGGGCGCGCCGAACTCGGTGGTCGCCGTCCCGGGCACCCGCTCCACGACGTTCAGCCGAGCAGCGGTGGGGAAGCCGAACCCGGCGGCGGTGGCGATCGGCGCGTACCGCGCGCCGTAGGCGGCGAGCGCCTCGACCGCCTCCTCCTCGGTCTTGCCGAACCGTCCCCAGCCGGGCCAGTCGAGGCTGCCGGCGAAGACCTTCTTCTTGCCCGTCTCGAGGTAGATGTCGGCCATGCTGTGACCTTAAGCCGCATCCCTCGGCGGTGCCGGGCTCCGTACCTACCATGGTTCATATGCCTGATCTTGTGAGTTACCTTCGCGAGGCCCTGCTCGCCGGTGATGTGGAGACCACCCGGGACTCCAATCACAGCAACGCCGCCGCCTTCGCGGAAGGGCGCGAGGGCTACGTTTTCGGCCTCGTACCGCTCAAGACGTGGACGCTGCCGCAGGTGCTCGCGGTCATGGCCGAGCGCGTCGGTATCGACCCGAACCCGGAGCGGTCGACGGGCGCCGATGTCATCGACCCTTACAAGACCGTTCGTGCGCTCGAGCGCATGCGGGACCGCCTGCGCCTGGCCGCGCGGCGCCGCGAGCGGGTGATCGTGGCGACCGGCCACCCGGCCGGCATCATCGAGGTACACCTGGCGATCGCCGCGGCGCTGCGCGCGGCCGGGTGCGAGTTGCTGCAGCCGGCGCCGGGTGCCGTGTTCGACGCCCCTGTCCACTACGCCGGTCGCGAGTTCCCCCTGGCGGTGCGGTACATCGGTGGCGTAGCGGTCGCAGCGGAGCGAGGCATCGCGTTGTGGCACACCCACTCGCCGGACGGCATGCGGGCCATGCTGGCCGAGCTCGAGTGGCGTCGGGAGGCGCTCCCGGACCTGGTCGTCGCCGACCACGGTTTCGCCGGCGCGGCCGCGGCCGCCGGGCTCGACGTGGTGTCGTTCGCGGACAGCAACGATCCGGCTCTGTTCATCGGCGAGGCTGAGGGCCGGGTCTCGGTGACGGTGCCGATCGACGACAACGTTCAGCCGCAGCTGTACGGCCCGGTCAGCGAGTTCCTGCTGGAGGGGGTAGTGCCCGCCGTGTGACCCCCGGCGGGCCTGTCCCGGGGCACAGCAGAGCCCAGCGCCGTCGAACGTGACCAGCGCACCATAAAGAGTCGAGGCCCGTCGGAAAGTACGACATGGGTTCCTTCCCGATGAATGCCCTGGGCGGACGTTGGTGGCCAGCGGCAGAGACTTGCACAGAGGGGGCATCACCCGGTCCCCGTTTTTGTCGTACTCGGGTGGCAGAGTTGTGGCATGCGCGTCGGGCTGCTCGGACCACTCACCGTCGAGGTCGACGGCCGGCCGGTCGAGGTCGGCGGCGCCAGGCTGCGCACACTGCTCGTCCGCCTCGCCCTTGAGCCCGGCCGGTTCGTTCCCCTCGACCAGCTCGTCGACGCCCTGTGGCCCGACGGCACGCCCGGCGGCGGCTCCGGCGCCCGAGGCGGACAGGCGCCGGCCGATCCCGCCAATGCCGTGCAGTCGCTGGTGTCGCGGCTGCGCAAGACGCTCGGCGCCGGCAATCCGGCGCTGGAGTCGGGCCCGGGCGGATACCGGCTCAACATCGCGCCAGGCGACGTCGACGCCTGCTGCTTCGAGCGTCTCGCCGCCGAAGGGCGCGCAGCGCTGCGGGCCGACGAGCCGAGCAGCGCCACCCGGTTGCTGCGCGAGGCACTGGACCTGTGGCGCGGCCCGGCGCTGGCCGACAGCGGCGGCGAGCGCGGCGCGGTCGTCGCCCGCTGGGAGGAGCTGCGCCTGGCCGCGACCGAGGACCTCATCGAGGCGTCCGGCCTCGCCGCCGAGACCCGGGCCGGGGCCATCGCCGAGCTGCAGGAGCTCATCGTCGCCAACCCGCTGCGTGAGCGGCTGGTGGCGCTGCTGATCCGGGCCCTGCATGCCGATGGGCGACAGGCGGAGGCACTGGCCGCGTTCGAGGAGTGCCGGCTCCGCCTCGCCGACCGCCTCGGCGCCGATCCCTCGCCCGAGCTGCGCGGCGCGCACACCGCCGTCCTGCGCGCCGGGGCCCGCCCGCCCCGCACCGGCAACCTGCGGGCGCCGCTGACCAGCTTCGTCGGGCGGGCCGGCGACGTCCAACGGCTCGCCACGCAGGTCGCCGACAGCCGCCTCGTCACGCTCGTCGGCCCCGGCGGGGCCGGCAAGACCCGGCTCGCCACCACGGTCTCCGCGGCGCTGGGGCGGCAGCTGTCCGACGGGGCCTGGCTGGTTGAGCTCGCCCCGGTGGCCGAGGCCGCCGAGGTTCCCGCGGTTGTACTGCGCACGCTGACCGCCGGCGGCCTCGGCCAGCCGGAGAGCGGAATGCGCCCCCGCCGCATCGACCTCCTGGACCAGCTCGCGGAGGCGTTGACGCTACCCGGCGTGCTGCTGGTGCTGGACAACTGCGAGCACGTCGTGGACGCCGCCGCGAAGCTCAGCGAGGAGCTGCTCGGCCGGTGCCCGAAGCTGCGGATCCTGGCGACCAGCCGGGAGCCGCTGGGCATCCTCGGCGAGACGCTGTTCCCCGTCGGCCCGCTGCCCTTGCCCGGCCTGCTGCCCCTGCCCGGCCCGCTCCCGCCCGGACTGTCCCCGCCGCTAGCACTCCAGCCTGGGCGAGACCCGGCAGTAACGGGCGGCCCGGCGACGGTGCTCGACTCGGCGACGACGCGTGACCGGGCGATGACGGATGGCCGGGCCTTGACACGCGACCGGGCGATGACAGCGGCCTGGGCGAGCGCGTCTCCCGCGGTACAACTGCTGAGGGATCGGGCGGCGGCCGTGCGGCCCGGTTTCACGGTGACCGACGACAACGTCGGGGCGGTGGTCGAGATCTGCCGCCGGCTCGACGGCCTGCCGCTGGGCATCGAGCTCGCCGCGGCCCGGCTGCGTTCGTTCACACCCGAGCAGCTCGCGGCGCGCCTCGACGACCGGTTCCGGCTGCTCACCGGCGGCAGCCGGACGGCCCTGCCACGGCACCGCACCCTGCACGCGGTGGTGGCGTGGAGCTGGGACCTGCTCGGCCCGCAGGAGCGGGAGTTCGCCGAGTCACTCGCGGTGTTCCCGGGCACGTTCGACGCGGACGCCGCGGCGGCGGTCAGCGGCGCCGCCGACGCCGAGGCACTGCTCGATGTCCTCGTCGACCGGTCGCTGCTGCAGGTGGCCGGGGGTGGCCGGGTGCGGTATCGCATGCTCGAGACGATCCGCGAGTTCGCGCTCGAGGAGCTCGGCCGCCGCGGGGGAGCGGGCCCGGCCAGAGCCGCGCACGCCGCCCACTTCCTGGCCCTGATGGAGGAGGCGGAGCCGCACCTGCGCACCGGGGCGCAGGTGGAGTGGCTCGACCGGCTGCGCCCTGAGCAGGACAACCTGCACGCCGCGGTGGCGCACGTCTGCGACACCGGTGACGCGCTGAGCGCGTTCCGGCTCGGCGCCGCCAGCGGCTGGTTCTGGATATTCGAGGACAGCCACGCCGAGGCGGTGCTGTGGCTCAGGCGCATCCTCGCCGTGGCCGACAGCGGGCCGGATCCGGTGCCCACGGACCTGCGGCTCGTGGTTACGTCGATGTATGTCGTGAACAGCGGGTTCGCGGGCGACTTCCAGGTCGCTGCGGAGCAGCTGGACGAGCTCGTCTCGCTCGCCGCCGCCGTGCCGCCGGGCGGGCACCCGTTCGTGGAGCTCATCGAGCCGGTGGTGCTGCTGTTCCGGGACGACAGCGAGCGCGGCGGCGAGGTCATCCGGCGCCGTCTCGACGGCTCGGTCGATCCCTGGACGCGGGCGATGCTGCTGTCGATCCTTGGCCTCCTCCACGAGAACGACGGCGACATCGACGGTATGGTTCGCGAGCTCAACGCCGCCGCGGCGCAGTTCCGCCGGGTCGGGGAGCGCTGGGGCCTGGCGATGACCCTCGCGTCCGTCGCCGACGCCCACACCCGCCGGGGCGATTTCGCGGCCGCGATCACGCACCTGGAGGAGTCGATCGAGCTGCACTCACAGCTCGGCGTGCACTCCAGCGGTGCGTATCTGCGGATCAGCATGGCGGCGCTGCGCCGGCACACCGACGGACCGCAGGTGGCGCGGGCGCTGTTGCGCGCGTTCGTCGAGGACGCCCGGCAGCCGGCCCGTGACGTCTCGCGCGCGATGCTGGAGCTCGGCCATCTCATCCGGGCCGAGGGCGACATCGACGAGGCCGACCGGCTCTACCTCGAGGCGTGGCGGCTGCAGCAGCAGTCGCTGTTGGTCGCCCCGCAGTACAAGGCGATCGTGCTGGCGGCGCGCGCCGAGGTCGATGTGGCTCGCGGCGAGCATGACCTGGCGCGGGCACGGCTGGCCGAAGCGCTCGACCTGGCGCTGCCGGCCCGGGACATGCCGGTCGTGGGCCGGCTCGCGGTCACCTTCGCCGGTCTCGTCCGGGCGCTCGGCGACCACGTGCGGGCCGCGGAGCTGCTCGGCGCGGCCGAGCGGCTGGCCGGCACCCGCGACGCGGCGAACGCCGACTGGACCGGCCGCCTGGCCCAGCTGCGGGCCGACCTCGGCGCCGCCGCCTTCGACGCGGCCCTGGCCCGCGGCATGGACATGCCGCGGGCCAGGGCCCTGGAGCTGGTCATACCCTGACCGGTCGTGGTGTGACAGTCACTTCTGACCATCACGCCGTGACCATCACGCCGTGACCATCACGTGCCCGGCCGAGCGGCCGGCCCTGTCGTCAGGCCTTGCGGCGGTAGGCGCGCACCGCGAGCGGCGCGAACACCAGCAGGATCGCCACGGACCAGATGAGCGTCTTCATCACCGGCTCGAATACCGGCGCGTTGCCGACCATCAGCCCCCGCGCCGCCTCCATCGCGTCGGCGACCGGGTTGATGTTCACCCACGCCTGCAGCCACCCGGGCAGCGTGTTCGTCGGTACGAGCACGTTGGTGCCGAACGTCAGCGGGAACATGATCACGAAGCCGAGGCCCTGCACCGCGCCCGGCTCCCGGACGATCATGCCCAGCAGCACGAACATCCAGCTGAAGCAGAACGCCATGAACATGACCAGCAGGCAGGCGGCGACCGCCTCCGGCACCGAGGTACCGATCCGGAAGCCCAGCAGGTATCCGAAGCCGATCATCACCACGATCGACACCACGAACCGGATCATGTCGCCGAGCACCCCGCCGATCAGCGGCGCGGACCGTCCGATGGGCAGGCTGCGGAACCGGTCGAAGACGCCCGTCTTGATGTCGGTGTTGAGGCTCACACCGGTCGGCGCCGACGCGAACAGCACGTTCTGCACCATCAGCGCCGGGAGCAGGAACTGCAGGTACTCGTGACGTGACCCGGCGATGGCCCCGCCGAGGAGGTACACGAACAGCACGATGAAGATGATCGGCTGCAGCGTGACGTCGAGCAGCTGCTCCGGCGTGCGCATCGTCTTGATGAGGCTGCGCCGCGCCATGACGAGGCTGTGCCGCGCCAGCCCGAACGGGCGCGCCGGGACGGCCGCGATGAACTGGGTGCCGTCGGCCGCGGTCTTGCGTGTGGTCGTGGTCGTCATGCCGCCACCTCCTGCCGTTCGCGGGTCAGCGTGAAGAACACCTCGTCGAGGCTGGGCAGGTGCAGTGACAGCTCGATGACGCTGATGCCCGCCTCGTCGAGCCGGCGTACGACGGCCGTCATGGCGCTGCCGTCCGCGACCGGCACCGACATCACCCCGCGTCCGTGCGACTCCGGCTCGTTGCCGGACACGTTGGCCAGGATCGTCGCGACCGTGTCCAGGTGCGCCGGATCGGCCGGCCGCACGCTGATCGTCTGGCCGCCGACGATGTGCTTGAGCTGCGCCGGAGTGCCGTGCGCGATGACCTTGCCGTGGTTGATCACCGAGATGTTGTCGGCGAGCGCGTCGGCCTCCTCGAGGTACTGCGTGGTCAGCAGCACCGTCGTGCCCTCCTGTACCTGGGCGCGCACCATGTTCCACACGTCCTCGCGCTTGGCCGGGTCCAGGCCCGTCGTGGGCTCGTCGAGGTAGACCACGGCGGGCCGGCCGACGAGGCTGGCGGCCAGATCGAGGCGGCGACGCATGCCGCCGGAGTACGTCTTCGCCGGCCGGTTCGCCGCCTCGCTCAGGTCGAACTCGGCGAGCAGTTGCGCGGCCCGCGCCTTCGCCTCCTTCGCGCGCAGGTCGAGCAGCTGGCCGATGAGGACGAGGTTCTCGGTGCCGGTCAGGTCCTCGTCGACCGACGCGAACTGCCCGGTCAGCCCGCTGATGCGGCGCACCGCCCCCGGCTGGCGCACGACGTCATACCCGCCGACGACCGCCCGCCCCTCGTCGGGGCGCAGCAACGTGGCCAGGATGCGTACCGCGGTGGTCTTGCCGGCGCCGTTCGGGCCGAGTACGCCGAGTACCGTCCCTGGCTCGGCGGCCAGGTCCACCCCGGCCAGCGCGGTGGTCTTGCCGAAGCGCTTGACCAGGCCGGTCGCCTGGAAAGCGAAGCTCATGGCGTGTCCCCCTGTGAATGTCGCCTACGCAGTGCAGTATGCCCGGCGCCGCTGTCAAACCGCGCACATCGCCCTGTCATGCGCTGACAGGCCGCCGTACCACCCCATGGTCGCCCGCTTCCCGTATCGTGGACACGAGTTGACGATGCCGCGAGCGGCTCGGCAGCATCCATTCCATGGGGCATGACGGCGCGCTGCTGACCCAACGACTGGTGGTCGACCTGGTTCGACACGCCAGCGCGCGCTGTACCCGCTAGAGCTCCCGCTCGCGGTCCCGCTCCGTTTCATCCGTTTTCTGTGGCCGTGGCTTCCCCCACAGGGCCGCGTCTTCTGCTTTAATTCCTATCTAGTACGTGCGAATAATGGAGAACATGCCCATGTCTGTCGTCACCACCGTCACCCGCGCGACGGACCTGTTGTCGCTCGCCCGCGCCTACGCCGCGGCCCCCGACGACTGGCCGTTCGCGCCCCGCTTCGATCCCGCGCGGCGCTGGTACGGTCGCCTCGCCCTCGCCGACGACCACGAGGTCTGGCTGCTCACCTGGCTGCCCGGGCAGGCCACCGACCTGCACGACCACGGCGGCTCCGCCGGCGCGTTCACCGTCTTCTCCGGCGAGGTCGTCGAGCAGACCGTGCGCGGCGGTGAGCTGGCGAACACGGTCCACGCCGCGGGCGAGGGTCGCCGCTTCGGCGCCCACCACGTCCACCGCATCGTCAACAACGGCACCCGCCCGGCCGTCACTGTGCACGTGTACGGTCCGGCGCTGACCGCG
The DNA here is from genome assembly GCF_040689395.1 of Dactylosporangium sp. NPDC051484. Taxonomy (NCBI): domain Bacteria; kingdom Bacillati; phylum Actinomycetota; class Actinomycetes; order Micromonosporales; family Micromonosporaceae; genus Dactylosporangium; species Dactylosporangium sp. NPDC051484. Next base: position 111,219 of record NZ_JBFAZX010000019.1, read on the forward strand.
ATGACGAGGTACCGGCTGCACGAGGGCCGGCTCAGCGTCGAGTCAGTGACGAGGGCGGGGGCGGACTGGTGACAGTACCCACCACCGAGCCGGCCGAGCCCACCACCGAGCCGGCCGAGCCCACCACCGAGCCGGCCGAGCCCACCACCGAGCCGGCCGAGCCCACCACCGAGCGGGCTATCCGTCGCGACCCGGGCCGGGGCATCGACGTCATCCTGGCCGAGGCACGTGCCCGGCTGCACCGCCTCGACGCCGACCAGGCCCGCCTCGCCGCCGCGGAGGGAGCCGTGCTCGTCGACATCCGCCCCGCCGCGCAGCGTGCCGCCGAAGGTGAGATCCCGGGCGCGCTCATCGTCGAGCGCAATGTCCTGGAGTGGCGCTTCGACCCGCGCAGCGACGCGCGTCTGAACATCGCCGATCGGTACGACCTGCCGGTCGTGGTCTTCTGCTCCGAGGGCTACACCTCGTCGCTGGCGGCGGCCGCGCTGCAGGACCTTGGCCTGTACCGGGCGACCGACCTGGCCGGCGGCTTCCACGCGTGGAAGGCGGCCGGACACCCGGTCACCGCGGAGTGACTACCCTAGGAGGGTGAAGCTCAAGCTCGACCTCCACGACATCTTCAACCGCAGCGGCGACATCGAGCGCGCCCTGCGCGGAATCATCGACGAGGCGGTGGCCAAGCGGGCCACCCTCGTCGAGATCATTCCCGGCAAGGGGTCGGGCGCCCTGAAGAAGCGGGTGCTGCGTTTCCTCGATCAGCGCGAGATCAAGGCGCTGTATCACCGCGTCGAGAAGGACTCCGACAACTTCGGCCGCCTGTTCGTGCACTTCCGCTGGAACGAGTCCTCAGGCCGCCGTCGCTGATTTCGCAGTCGTACCTCTTGTGCCCCGCCCGGCGCCGCGCTGCGCCCTGACGGCGGATTTTTCTCCGACGCGGCCACGATCGGGATGGCACGGCACCGGTCGGCGGTCAGAATGCGTCGGCTGCGTCGGCGAGGTGGCAGTCCGCGACCAGCCGCGGCACGGTCCAGTCCGCGTCCGACCAGTCCATGCTGTCCGGCGTCGGCGTCGGCGTCGGCGTCGGCGTCGGCAGGGGCCGGCCGTGACACTGGTACGCGCGATGGCCGACCGGGCGTACGCGGCCAGCGAGATCGGGTCGAGTGCCTTCCCGGCCGCGATCAGGCTCTCCCAGACCGCCGCGGTGTGCTGGTCGACCCGCGCGAGCAGGAACGGCTGCGCCATGGCCTCGGCCAGCCCGTCCACGCCGATCATGGCCACTCGGCGGTCGCCAGGTAGCCGACGTCGAAGGCCACCGGGGCGGCGGGGGTGAGTTCGATGTTCATGGACGATGGCGCTAGGAAGTCCAAGCCTCATTGAGCACTCCGTTCATACGACGTCACGCTCCGGAATCGGTTTGCCCGGCCGCCCCAGAAATGTCGGGGGTGGCGTGCAGAATGTCCTCACCCCGCGCCGGGCCACCCCGCCGGCACCCCGTTCAGGAGGACCGAAGACCGTGTCCGACAACACCCCCGACCGCGACTCGGGCGAAACCCCAGCCCCGGAACCGTCCGCCGGCTCGCCCACCGGTTCCGGCCATGGCCAGGGCGGCGAGCGCACCACCGCGTCCCCGAGGTCGTCGGCCGGTCCTGAGCACGGCGGCGAGGTCGCCGCCGACGCCCCCGACCCGGTTGCTGATCCAACCCCTGATCAAGGTCCCGATCGAGGCCCTGACCCCGCACCGGCCCTCGGCCGCGCCCCCGACCGCGGCTTCACCACCCCGCCCCGTCGCCCGCTCGTGGCCGCCGTGGCTCTTGTCGTCCTGGCGCTGATCGCCGCGCTCGGCATCGCCGACGTGCGGCCGCCCTCGCCCCGCCCCGCCTCGGCCCCCGCCGGCGAGTTCTCCGCCGGCCGGGCCTTCGAGCACGTCCTGCGCATCGGCCAGGAGGTGCACGTCACCGGCAGCCCCGCGGCCGACCGGGTGCGGCAGCACATCATCGACACGCTCACCGGCTACGGGCTGCACCCCGAGGTCCAGGACACGGTCGGGGTCAACGCCGGCAAGTTCGGCGAGGGCGCCATGGCGCACGTGCGCAACGTCGTCGCCGTGCTGCCCGGCACCTCGTCCACCGGCCAGGTCGTCCTCATGGCGCACTACGACTCCGTCCAGGTCAGCTACGGCGCCAACGACGACGGCGCGGGCACCAGCACCCTGCTCGAGGTCGCCCGCGCTCTCACCGCCGGCGGCGGCGCGCGCCCGCGCAACGACATCGTCTTCCTGTTCACCGACGCCGAGGAGGCGTGCCTCTGCGGCGCCGAGGCGTTCGTCAGCCGGCACCCGCTGGGCCAGAAGCAGTCGGTGGTGCTCAACTTCGAGGCCCGCGGCAGCAGCGGCCCCGCGGTGATGTTCCAGACCTCGGACGGCAACGCCGACCTCATCGACGTCTACGCCCGCACGCCGCACCCGGTCGGCACCAGCCTCGCCGTCGAGGTCTACCGGCTGCTGTCCAACGACACCGACTTCACGCCGTTCCTCGCGCAGCGCCGCTTCACCGGTCTCAACACCGCGTACATCGACGGTTCCTCGGTCTACCACAGCCCGTTCGACCGGCCCTCGACGATGGACAAGGCGAGCCTGCAGCACCACGGCGACAACGCCCTCGCGCTTGCCCGCGAGTTCGGCCGGGCCGACCTGCCGCCGCTGATGCGACCCGCCTCCGGCGACGCGGTGTATTTCCCGTTCGCCGGCCTGCTGGTCCGGTACCCGTCGGCGCTGACCTGGCCGATCGCCGTCCTCGCCCTGCTCGCCGTCGCCGCGCTGGTGTTCCTCGCCCGGCGCCGCGGCCTGACCTCCGTCCCGCGCACGCTCGCCGGGCTGGGCCTGGCCCTGGTCCCGCCGATCGCGGTCGCGGTCGCCGCCCAGGCGTTGTGGGCGCTGCTCGTCACGATTCGCCCCGGCTACGGCGAACTGCTCGACCCGGCCCGCCCGACCTGGTTCCGCTTCGGCGTCGTCGCGTTGACGGGGGCGATCCTGCTGTGCTGGTATGCGCTGAGCCGCCGCCGGCTGGGCCCCGTGCCGCTGGCGACCGGCGGCCTGGCCCTGCTGGCGCTGCTCGGCGCGCTCTTCGCGGCGGCCTTCCCCGGCGGCTCGTACCTGGTCGCCATCCCCGCCCTGGTCGGCGCCCTGGCCGGCATCGGCGCCCTCTACGCGCGCCCCGCCGTGGCCAAGGTCGTCGTCCTCACCGCCGGTGCCGCCGTGGCCACGCTCATCCTGGCGCCGACCATCGCCCTGTTCTTCCCCGCGCTGGGCCTGGCCACCGGCGCCGCCGCGGCGATGTTCGCGATGCTGTTGGGCCTGGCGGCGCTGCCGGTGCTGGAGCTGCTGTTCCGCCCGCCGCTCGCGGCGAGCCATCGCCGGCTTGGCGCCGCCCCCGCGGCCGCGGCCCTGGTGGTGTCGCTGATCTGCACCACGACCGGCATGGTCGTCGACGACTGGGACACCGGCCACCCCGAGCCGACCCACCTCATGTATGCGCTGGACCGCGACACCGGCACCGCCGAGTGGGTCAGCCTGGAGCGGTCCCCGGGCCACTGGACGTCGGGCTATGTGCGCAACCACCAGGCGCTCAACCGGCTGTTCCCGGTCCTGCCCGAGGGCATGCTCTCCGTCGGCCCCGCCCGGCCCGCCGACCTGCCCGCCCCCGAGGCGACGGTCCTGTCCGACGACACGTCGGGCGACCAGCGCACCCTGCACCTGCGCATCACTTCGAAGCGCCAGGTCCGCTTCCTGTCCTTCTACGGCGAGGTCGGTGACCACCGCGTCGTCTCGGCCACCGTTGAGGGCCGGGAAGCCACCACGTACATCACCGAGCAGGACCGCTTCGGCGTCGTCTTCCACGGCCCGTCGTCCAAGGGCGTGGACGTCACCCTGGTCCTGAAGGGCGCCGGCCCGTTCAAGCTCCGGCTGGTCGACGGCAGCGACGGCCTGGATGGCCTGCCCGGCTTCACCCCGCGGCCGCCCACGGTAGGTGTCTTCGGCAGCCACTCCAGCGAGCTCCTGGCCGTGGCCGCCACGCAGACCCTCTAGCCACGCAGTCGCCCCGACGGCAGAACGGGGCCTTCCGGTGCGAACCGGAGGGCTCCGGGGCCTCGAGGCCACGGCCTGGAAACCGGAAGACGCCGCGCGGAGAGGCAAGCGGGAACGCCGGAAAGCGAAGTTATCCACAGGAAGAAAATCTTGGTGGCGGTACGTCGTGTGCCCTTTTTATCGTCGAAGGCATGACGGTCGATGTGGCGATGCCGTCGGCGTTCACCGTCGACGACCTGTGGCGTGTGCCGGCCGCCGTGGCGCGCCGGGCCGGCCGGGCGGCGCTGGACGCCCAGCGCGCCCTGACCGCGATCCTCGAACGCGTGGAGGTTCCCGTCATGCTCCGTGACGACGGCCGCCTCACGTTCTTCCCGCACGACCCGACGGACGTGGCAGCGATCCGTGCCGCCCAGTCCGCGGCCCGAACAGTCCACGCCCACCTGCTCGGCGTCCTGCGCACCGGACGCGCACCTGACCGACCTGCCCGCTCCGGCCCGACCCCAACTCCTTGAGGACCTCGGCGGCGGGCTGCCCCTGACCGACCCGTCGCCGCGTGCCGCCCGACCGATCCCTTCCCTCCCCGACCCCGCACCCAGGGTGCGAGCGAGGGGATAACCCCGGCGTGGCGTCGCCCGACGACACCGCGACCCCCATTCGCGAGGTGCGGGTCGCGGTCAGCGACTGACGCCTGACTGGTGCGGCCACGGCCGGCGGGTGGCCGGCGCCGTCATTTCGCTGCGTCGGCCGAAACGTTCGCTCCCGCGGCGACTTCTACTCCAGCGCCGGGGGCAGGCGGCATCATGGTGTCCGTGTACGAGTTGGACGTCGTCTCGCCGGGCAGCCTCGGCCGGTTCGTCTATCGCTGGCACGGCCCGCCCGACCGCCCGCCGATGCCCCTCGACGACCCCGGCGTGCCTGCGCCGCTGCTGGAGTGGCACCGCCTGGCCGCCCGCTACACGTACCCGCTCAGCCGCGACCACGCCATGCTCCCGCCCGCGACTCGCGACGTGAACCAGCGTGCCGTGACCGAGCGCGACGGAAACAAAGATGGAAGCAAAACGGTCCGTTTCTGGCAGGGTGCCGACGACTGGTACTCGTACGATGACGGAGCGTTCGGTTCCGGGATCGCCGATCCCGAGGTCATCGAGAACGACGAGCTGCCGACCGGCCTCACGCTGTCGCGCTTCCTGGTGTACGCCGCCGTGTACGAGGCCACATACGCCCCGCTGCACGGGCTCGTCTACATGAACCCCGAGCCCGAGGAGCTGCGCGCCGTCAAGGTCCGGCTCCGCGAGCTCGACGACAGCCTCTGGCAGTGGCCCGACCCGCGGGTGCGCTACTACGGCGACGACGACCTGCTCGGCCATCTCGGCCCGGACCGGATCGTGCTCGCCGGCCGCCACCGTGACGCCCTCGGCCGCTTCGACGGCCTCGCCCTGCCCTGGGACTGGGACACCCGCACGCTCTGACAAGCGCCGAGATCCGCGAACCCGTCAAAAGCGTGGCCTCGCCAAAGTAGACGGACGATGGAGCAGCGAACGAGGCGGCTCAGGATACGTGTACCAGCAGCGCGCAGACGTCCTCGTCGTCGGGCGTGTTCAGGCTCGTCACCAGGTGCGCCACCACGGCGTCGAAGTCGGTCAGGTCGATGGTCTCGCCGGCCCGCCGGACCAGGTCGAGGCCGCCGCCGCGGCGGCGGTCGGCGCGCGGCCGGCCGCCCGCCTTCTGGCCGTCGGCGTAGAACAGCACCCGGTCGCCCGGCTCCAGGCTCACCACCGTGTCGGTGTACCGCATCTCCGCGACCTCGCCGAGCGGCAGCCCCAGCGGCCCGGACAGCACCGTTCCCCGCCCGCCAGGGTCGTAGCGGACCGGCGCGACCTGTCCGGCGGCGGCCCATCGCAGCTCGCGGGTGGCGGGGGAGTACTGCGCCACGACGAGACGAGCGGTGTGCCCGGCCTCCATCGCGCACAGCATTTCGTTGACCGCGGTCAGGATGTCGCCCGGCGCCGTGTCCAGCGTGGCGTAGGCGCGCACCGCGTACCGCAGCCGCGCCGCCGTCGTCATCGACGACAGGCCGCGCTCGTCGACGTCGCCGAGGACCAGGATCGTGTCGCCGCCGGGGACCGGTGTGGCGTCGTACCAGTCACCGTCGACGGTGCCGACGCGCTCGGTGGAGCGGCACCGCCCGCGGACCCGCACGCCCTCCAGGTGCGCGAGCTCGGGGCCGGTGGGCAGCAGTGCCCGCTGCAGCGCCTCGGCCGCGCGTCGGTCGCCGGCGAGACGGTGCCGCTGCGCGGCGAGGGCTTCCTCGGCGCGGCGCAGCCGGGCCTCGGTCGCGCGCTCGTCGGTGACGTCCTGCACCGTGCCGCGCACCGCGGTGACGTTGCCGGTGTCGTCGAAGATCGGTTCGGCGCGCAGCCGCAGGCGTCGGCCGTTGACCCGGCCGGCGCCGCGCACCTCGGCCAGCAGCTGCTTGCCGTCCATGATCGTGCGGCGTACCGCGTCCTGCACGGCGAGCAGGTCGTCGGGGTGCACGGCGGCGGTGAGCTCCTCAACCGGCAGCCGGGCCGCGTCGCCCTCGCCCTGGCCGCTGGTGATCTGGCTGCGAGTGACCTGGCCGGGGTGGAAGAGCCGGACGAGCTCGGGGGAGCAGCGCGGCTCGGGATCGCGCAGCTCCCAGCAGAACGAGCCGATCCCGGCGATCCGCTCGGCCTGCAGCAGCTGGTCGTACAGCAGGTCGGCCTCGGTCGCGACCCGCCATACCGCGAACACCCGATCCCACAGCCGTACCGCGTGCACCGACAGCGTCTGCGGACCGGGCACCCCGTCGGTGCGCGGGTCGGCGCGCAGCCCGTCGAGCCGGCGCGGCTGACCGTCCTGCAGCACCCGGGCGAACTCCGGCAGCAGCGTCGAACTGCCCAGCGCCGGGTACGCGGCCAGCAGCGTCGCCTCGTCCGGGTCCACCCGGGCGCCGGAGAAGATCTGCCGGGCCAGGCCGTTGGCGTACTCCACCCGGAAGTCGACCAGCTGACCGTCCTGCTGCACCGGGGCGAGCAACGCCGCCGGGTTGTGCAGCGAGTCCATGACGGTCGGCAGCCACACCTGTGCCGGCGCCGCCTGCCCGCTCTCCTCGCCGGCCACGTCGAACCAGGCGCTGGCGAGGTCGTCGCCGATGAGCGCGTCGACCTGCCGGGCCACCGGCTCCAGCAGGGCGGCCACGTATCGGCGCAGCTCCTCGCCGTCGGGCAGCCCGTCCGTCCAGGTCAGCAGGATGCCGCCGATGACCCGCTCGCCGCAGATCAGCGGCGAGGCGAGCAGCGTCTCGCCGCTGAACGGCGGCTGGCCCAGCACGGGGAAGCGCCGCGCCGGCTCGGACCGCGCCCGCAACCAGAGCGTCTCGACGTCCTGCACGGCCACGACCAGCGGCACCCCGGGGTCCGGCGGGATGCGCGACCACCGGCTGCGCACCTCGCCCGGCACCCCGCAGGCGCCGACCGCGCGCTGCGCGCCGTCCGGGTCGAGCAGGGTCAGCATCACCGAGGTCGGCGCCGGCCAGGCGGTCGGCGCGGTGCCGAGCACGTCGCAGATCTCGTCGTAGGTGCGGGCCGCCGCGATCCGGGCGCTCAGCAGCTGGTGCTGCGACTGCAGCGCCTCCACCTCGGGCGTGCGGCCGGCCCGTCTGCGGGCATTTTGCGGTACCGTATCCGGCTTTTCCGGCTTTTTGCCCTCCGCCCGGCGGCGCGCCACGTGCTGGCGCAGCTCGTCGTCGATGAGGTTCACCACGTCCGGCGCGTTGGGGTCCGGCGAGGTGGTCCCGACGATCGCCGCGGCGACCTCGATGAGCTTGATGTTCGTGCGCTGGGACAGCCGTACGAGCTGGTCGAAGCCCTGGTCCGGGGTGATCCCGAGCCGCTGCACGAGCACGCCCTTGGCCTGCTCGATCACGGCGCGGTTCCGCATGGCGGTGCGCACCCCGGTCAGCTCGGCCCGCAGCTTCGCGACCAGCGCGGCGAGCGCCTCGGCCGGCTCGGCGCTGCCGCCCTCAGCGGGGGCCCTGTCGACCATGCCTCCTGCCTCTCCGCTCCGTGCGCGCCGCCCATCGGCTCGCCCGTTGATGTTTACCACCAACCGGCTCGGGTAGGGGCGAACCGGTCAGTGCAGTCGGCTCGGTGGAGGTCGGTGTTTTGAGGATCGCCATGGTCTCCGCCCAGGCCAGCCCGCTCGCACTGGGCGGGCCGGGCGCGCAAGGGCGGCACACGCACGTGGCGGCCCTCTCCCAGGCGCTGGGGCGCCTCGGGCACGAGGTGGCCGTGTACGCGCGGCGCGAGGACCCCGCGGTTGCCGACGCGGTCGAGTTCGCGCCCGGCGTCACCGTCCATCATGTGCCCGCCGGCCCCGCCCGCCCGCTGCCGCCCGCCGACCAGCTGTCCCTCATGGGGGACTTCGGCCGCGCGCTGGCGACCCGCTGGACTGGGCGCACCCCGGGCCCCGACGTCGTGCACGCCCACTACTGGCTCTCCGGCCTCGCCGCGCTCACCGCCACCGCCGAGGACCGCCGGCCGGTCATCGTCACGTATCACGGCCTCGCCACCGCCGAGCGCCGCCACCTGCCCGCCGGTCGCAACGCCCGCCTCGGCCCGCGGGTGGGGCTCGAGCGTACCCTCGGCTCGCTCGCCGACCGGGTCGTCGCGCAGAGTGAGGACGAGGTCGCCGAACTGGGGCGGTTGGGCGTGCGCCGCTCCGGTACCGTCATCGTGCCGTCCGGCGTCGACATGGAGCGGTTCACGCCCGGTGGTCCGGCCGCCGAGCACCGCCGCGCCGGCCTGCGCCGCATCCTCAGCGTCGGCCCGCTCGTGGAGCGCAAGGGCTTGGCCGACCTCATCGAGGCGCTGCGCCGCGTCCCGGGCGCCGAGCTGGTCGTCGTGGGCGGCCCCGACCCCGCCGGCATCGACCGCGACCCGCAGGCCCGCCGGCTGCTGCAGCTCGCCGACCGGCGGGGCGTCGCCGACCGCCTGCGCTTCGTCGGCGCGGTCGGCCACGACGAGATGGCCGCCTGGTACCGCTCCGCCGACGTGCTGGCCTGTGCGCCCTGGTACGAGCCGTTCGGCCTCACGCCCCTGGAGGCGATGGCCTGCGGTGTGCCGGTCGTGGCGTACGAGGTCGGCGGGATCGCGGAGAGCGTTATCGACAACGTCACCGGCGTGCTCGTGCCGCCCCGCGACACCGCCGCCCTGGCCGCCGCCCTGCGCAACCTACTCGGCGACGAGGTGCGCCGGATGAGCTTCGCCAGCGCAGCCATCGACCGAGTTCGATCACGATACACGTGGGAGCGCACGGCCGCGGAGCTGGAGCGCGTCTACCGCGCGGTGACCGGAGGCGACCCGGAACCGGGCGCCGCGGACGAGGCCGACGAGGAGGACGAGGCCCTCTCCGAGGTTTCATGACCCCCGGATGTCGTACCGCGGGAGGGTCCCCCGTCCGTGCCCGCGCCTTGCCCGTGGCGTGCACCTCGCGGTACGTTGGTCAGACCTCATCAGCCGAACGGCCGATAGTCCATCCGCCGGTCGTCCGTCGGATGGATGCGGATGATCCGGGTCATCCCCGGACCAGCCCGGCGGGTCGTCAAACAGCCGCGACCCCGCCGCCGGGCCCGTGCCGGGCGCTCTGAGACCAGAGCGTCCACCGGCCGACTCTCAAGCCCGGGCCGCCGCGTGCCGACCTCGCGCGCCGCGGTCCCCGGCAGGCAGGGGGATCCCCTCATGACCGTCACCGCTCGATTCCGAAACACCGCACCCGCCCCGTCCGCGCCCGGTCGCGCGGGCGGCAAGGAGACCGAGGCCGCCGCGCAGGCGCTGGTCACGCTGCTGGCCGACCTCCCGGCGGGCAGCCCCGACCGCCCGCGGATTCGGGCCCGGTTCATCGAGCTGCACCTCCCGCTGGCCGAGTACCTGGCCCGCCGCTTCCGCAACCGCGGCGAGCCCCTCGACGACCTCACCCAGGTGGCCGGCGTCGGCCTGATCAAGGCCGTCGACGGGTACGACCCGGCGCGCGGCGCCGCGTTCACCAGCTACGCCATCCCCATGATCGTCGGCGAGCTGAAGCGCCACTTCCGGGACAAGGGCTGGGACGTGCGCGTACCCCGCCGCCTGCAGGAGCTCCGCCTGGGGATCGCCAAGGTCTCCGGCGGCCTGGCCCAGGAGCTCGGCCGCTCCCCGACCGTCGCCGACCTGGCCGCCTGTCTGGGCGTCGGCGAGGAGGAGATCATCGAGGGCCTCGAGTCCGGCCATGCGTACCGCGCCCTGTCCATCAACGCCCCCGCCGGCGGCGAAGAGTCGGGCGCCGAGCTGGCGGACCTGCTGGGCGGCGCCGACCGCGCGCTTGAGGCCGTGGACGACCGCGAGTCGCTGCGCCCGCTGATCGCCCGCCTGCCGTTGCGCGAACAGCGCATCATCGCCATGCGCTTCTTCGGCAACCTGACCCAGACCCAGATCGCGCAGCGCCTGGGCATCTCCCAGATGCACGTGTCCCGCCTGCTGGCGCACGCCCTGACCTTCCTGCGCGGCGAGCTGGCCGAACCCCTCTGACCCGCATCGGGGCAGGGTGTCAGGCCGGCGTGAGCACCGGCGACAGCTGGTACACGTTGTACGCCTGCTTGATGACCGGGTGCGCCACGTTGCGCACCGGCACCCCGCCCGGCGTCGCGCCCCGCTCCGAGCCGGCGTGCGCGTGCCCGTGCACCGCCAGGCCCACCTCCGGGGCGGCGTCGATGGCCTGCGCCAGGTGGTAGGAGCCCAGGAACGGATAGATCTCCAGCGGCTCGCCCAGCAGGGTCTCCGGGACCGGCGAGTAGTGCGTCAGCGAGATCCGCACGTCGCAGTCCAGCGCCGCCAGCGACGCGCCGAACCGGGCGGCCAGCTCGCGGCCGTGGCGGGTGAACTCCTTCATCTCCGGCTCGCCGAACTCGCTCGCGCACGCGCCCGCGAAGCCGCCGCCGAAGCCCTTCGTGCCCGCCACGCCGACGCGGACGCCGGCACAGTTCACGACGGTGCCGGTGCACTCCAGGACGGTGATGCCGGCGTCGCGCAGTACCGCCGCCACCCCCTCCTGCTGATCACTGTGGTAGTCGTGATTGCCGAGAATCGCGACCACCGGCACCGCCAGTCCGCCGAACTCCCGCGCCACGCAGCGGGCCTCCTCCTCGGTACCGTGACGGGTCAGGTCGCCGGCGAGCAGCAGCAGGTCGGCCTTGAAGCCGAGGTGCTCCAGCGCCGGGCGGTACCGTCCGACGACGTCGGCGTCCAGGTGCACGTCGCCGACCGCCGCCACTCGCACGTGGCCGTCCTCGGCCGTCACAGCTCCTCCACCTCCTCCGGCTCGTGCACGCGCGTGAGGCCGATGTTGCATTGCACCGGAAGGTTCGGGAACGCCTCGGCGACCGCCTGGCAGATCAGCGCGCGCCGCTCGGCGCTCTCCACCTCGCCGACGAGGGCGATCCCCGTCCCCGTGCGCACGAACCTGATGCCCTGTTCCGTGATGCGTTCGTCCTCGGCGAGCAGGTGCTGCAGCTCGCCTTCGATGTACCGGTCGATGGTCATGGCGTTCTCCCTCCCGCCTACACGGCGGCCGACAGCGCGCTGGCCTCGGCCAGCGACATGACGCCGAGGCGGTCGATCAAGAACAGGAAAGCATGGGCGTACGGCGAGTGGGCCGTTTCGCGGTACACGCGCGGCCAGTCGATCTGCTCCCGCAGCGAGCGGGCCACCGGCAACCCCCGGGCGAAGTCGCAGTAGTGCGCCGACCAGGTGAGCACCTTGTGGATCATCAGCTCGGTCGCCGAAAGCACCGGCATGTGGCAGGCGTTGACCGCGATGATGTCGGTGGCCTGCAGCGTCGCGTCGGTCACCGGCCGCTGTACCGGGCAGAATATGAAGTCGATGAGCAGGTCCCCGTGCTCGGTGACGTCCCAGGCTTTGACCAGCCAGCCCTCCGTCGGCACCTCGCAGCGGAAGCCGATGTCGGACAGCGCGGTGAGCACTCGCTGGGCGTCCTTCTCCTTGATGAGGAAGTCGATGTCGTGGTCGACGGACTCGCCGCCGCGCGCGTACACCGCGAAGCTGCCCGCCAGGCAGAACGGGATCCCCGCGTCCTTGAGGTGGAACGCGGCCTTCTTGAGGGTGGCGATCAGCGGCTGCCTGTCCTCGGAAAGTGCCATGAATAGCGGCTTACCCGCCGAATCATTCCGTCACACGCGCCGCGTTCGATATGGGTGGGGCCGCCTTCCGGTCGGTTGGCACATGTGTTCGAATACCTGTTCATGGAGCGCAGAAAGCACTGGTGGAACGGCACCTGGGGCCGGCTGGCCCGCCGCGACGTGTATCTCTTCGAGGACGCCGGGCTCTGGTGGGTCGAGTCGCGGGAGGGCGGTGCCGACGGCCGCGGCCGGCGCTACGAGTTCACCGACGAGGACCGCGCCATGGACTGCGTCTCCGGCCTGCTGGCCCAGCCCGGCAACTGGCGCGAGATCAAGTAGGTCTTCGGCGTCCCGGTTGGGTCACACGTCCACGGTTGCAATGAATCACCGATAATCGCGGTCAGTACACAAGGAACATGCGCTGACAAGCACCGAATCGCAATGGTTCGCCGCGCCGGGCGGTCGTAGGTTTTATCCATGAGTCGTCGCTACCTCATGTGCCGCCCCACGTACTTCGCGGTGGACTATGCGATCAACCCGTGGATGGACCCGACCGCGCCGGTCGACGCCGAGCGGGCCGTCGCGCAGTGGACGACGCTCTACGAGCTGTACCTGTCCCTGGGCCACACCGTCGACCTCATCGACCCGGTGCCCGGCCTGCCCGACATGGTCTTCGCCGCCAACGGTGCCACGGTCGTCGACGGCCGGGTGTATGGCGCGCAGTTCCGCCACCCGGAGCGCGCCGACGAGGGCCCGGCCTACCTGGAGTGGTTCGCCCGCAACGGCTTCGACGTGCACGCGGCGAAGAACGTCAACGAGGGCGAGGGCGACCTGCTGCTCGCCGGCGACGTCATCCTGGCCGGCACCGGGCTGCGCACCGAGCACGCCGCGCACGCCGAGGCCCAGGAGCTGTTCGGCCGGCCGGTGATCACCCTGCAACTGGTTGACCCTCGCTACTACCACCTCGACACGGCGCTGGCCGTGCTGGAGCACACGGGCACCGCCGGCAACGTCGCGTACTACCCCGGGGCCTTCTCGCCCGGCAGCCAGCAGGTGCTGCGCCGGCTGTATCCCGATGCGGTGCTCGCCACCGCCGAGGACGCCGCCGTGCTGGGCCTCAACGCCGTCAGCGACGGGCACCGGGTCGTCCTGCCGTCCGCCGCCACCGGCTTGGCCCGGGAGCTAGCGTCGAAGGGGTTCCAGCCGGTGCCGGTCGACGTGTCCGAGCTGCACAAGGCCGGCGGCGGCCCGAAGTGCTGCACCCTGGAGGTCCGGGCATGATCAGCGCTGCGAACCTGACGGACCCCGCGGTCGATGAGGCCGAGCGGTACACCGCGCACAACTACCACCCGCTGCCGGTCGTCATCGCCGAGGCGGAGGGCGCCTGGGTCACCGACGTCGACGGCCGGCGGTATCTCGACTGCCTCGCGGGCTACTCGGCACTGAACTTCGGCCACCGCCACCCCGACCTGATCGCCGCCGCGCGCGAGCAGCTCGACCGGGTCACGCTGACCAGCCGGGCGTTCCTGCACGACCAGTTCGGCCCGTTCTGCCGCGACCTGGCCCGCCTGACCGGCAAGGACATGGTCCTGCCGATGAACAGCGGCGCCGAGGCCGTCGAGACCGCGGTCAAGGTGTCCCGCAAGTGGGGGTACAAGATCAAGGGCGTGCCGGACGGGAAGGCCACGATCGTCGTCGCGGACGGCAACTTCCACGGTCGCACCACGACCATCATCAGCTTCTCCACCGACCCCGAGGCCCGCGCCGACTACGGACCGTACACTCCCGGCTTCCGCGTGGTGCCCTACGGCGACCTCGACGCGCTCGCCGCCGCGGTCGACGAGACCACGGTGGCGGTACTGCTGGAGCCGATCCAGGGCGAGGCCGGCGTCATCGTCCCGCCGAGCGGTTACCTGCCCGGCGTGCGCCGGCTGTGCTCCGAGCGCGACGTGCTGTTCGTCGCCGACGAGATCCAGTCCGGCCTCGGCCGCACCGGCGCCACGTTCGCCTGCGACGACGAGGGCGTCGTGCCCGACATGTACATCCTGGGCAAGGCCCTCGGCGGCGGGATCGTGCCAGTGTCCGCGGTCGCCGCCGGCCGCGAGATCCTCGGCGTGTTGCGCCCCGGCGAGCACGGCTCCACCTTCGGCGGCAACCCGCTGGCCTGCGCGGTGGCCCGCGGGGTCATCGCGCTGCTGGAGACCGGCGAGCCGCAGGCGCGCGCCCGCGAGGTCGGCGCCCACCTGCACCGCCGCCTCGGCGAGCTGATCGGCCGGGGGCTCACCGCGGTCCGCGGCCGGGGCCTGTGGGCCGGCATCGACATCGACCCGGCGCTGATGACGGGCCGGGAGGCGTGCGAAGGGCTGATGGCCCACGGCGTGCTGGCCAAGGACACCCACGGCTCGACGCTGCGCCTGGCCCCGCCGCTGATCGTCACCCGCGACGAGATCGACGGCGCGGTAGACGCCCTGGCCAAGGTGCTCAAGGGCTGAGCCGGCCGGCCCAGCACCGCCGCCGCCGGGCTCAGTGCCACGGCGGGCGGGGTTCGGTGCCGCACCGGGCGAACTCGGCAGCGCGGCAGCAGGTTCGGTGCGGCGGCGGGTGGGTTCGGTAGCGCGGCCGGCGGGTTCAGTGCCGCTGTCGGCGGACTCGGTCAGCAGCGGCAGTCGGGCTTGGCGGCGCGGCAGCCGGGCTCAGTGGCGCGGCAGGCGGCCGAGCCAGCCGGGCGCTGCCTGGGCACGACCGCGGACCCGTCCCGCCCCGCGACGTCCCGCGCTCTAGGTGTCCCGCGCTCTAGGTGCGGACCGGCCGGACGCCCGTCGGGCTGTCTACCGGGCCCGGCCGGGGCCGGGGCCGGGGCGGCGTCACCCGCTCCCCGTGTACGACCGGGCAGCTGGCGGCCGGCGTCACGGGAGAGCGGCCCCGCCGGCCGAGCTCCCGCGCGTCCGGGTCGAGGTAGAAGTTGGGGCGCTGGTCGGCCTCGGCGTAGTAACGGTGGAACACGCTGGTCGCCGCGCCGCTGATCGGCGGCACGATCCACGACCAGTCTGCCGGGGTGTGGCGGCCGGAGCGCTCCTCGCTGGCCACGTGCGCCAGGAATCGTTCCGACTCGGTGTGATGGTCGCTGATGCGGGCGCCGGCCTGGTCGAAGGAGAACAGCACGGCCCGGTTGAGCTCGACCAGCGCGCGGTCCCTCCACAGGGAGCGCTCGGTGCCGGTGTCCAGGTCCAGCCGCGTGGCGACCAGCGGCAGCAGGTTGTACCGGTCCGGGTCGGCGAAGTTGCGCGCGCCGATCTCGGTGCCCATGTACCAGCCGTTGAACGGCGCCAGCGGATAGTCGACGCCGCCGATGGTCAGCCGCATGTTCGAGATCGCCGGGATCACGTGCCAGCGCAGCCCCAGTTCGGCGAACCAGCGCAGCTCAGGGTGCGTGATCGGCACCTCCCAGACCGCGTCCTCCGGCAGCTCGTGCAGGCTCACCGTGCCGTCGGGCGACTCGATCGCCAGCGGCAGCACGTCGAACGGGTTGTCGGGCTTGCCGCGCCAGCCGTACTGCCGCAGCGTCTCGGTGAACTGCGCGTAGCGCGGGTCGCCGACGAGCGTGCCGTCGGGGTGGCGGTGCCCCGCGTAGCGGATCAGCTGCTCGTTCCACAGCCGCGGGCCGGGGCGGCCCGGCGTGTGCGGCGCGAAGATCGAGATCACCGGGCGGACCACGTTGCGCTCGCGCTGTCCGGCCAGGCGCAGGTGGTCCACGAGCTCCCCGAAGATCTCGGCCGGGGCGGTGACCTTGCGCAGGTCCCGCACGAGCAGGCTGCGCCAGTAGAGCCGGCCGATGCAGCGGCTCGAGTTGCGCCACGCGACCCGGGCGCCGAATACCAGCTCGTCGTGCGTGTGCGCGTAGGTGCCGGTCTCGGCGATCTCGTCGCGGACCTGGGCCAGCCGCTCGCGCCCGTCGCCGCGATCATGATGCTCGCCGTGGTAGAGGGCGAGGAAGTCCTCCGCCTCCGCAAGGTCCACGGGTGCGTGGGCATCCCACTGCGGCCCCGGCATGTCGCGGTATCCAGGCACGCTCACGCGCCTACCTCCCAAACGCCTCCGGTGGTGACAAGGCACCCATCGTGTCGGCGCGGTGGGAACGCAGATCGCACACCGTGTGCGGCAGGCGCCGCAACGTCAGGATCCGAAAGCGGCGGCGACCACGACCACGCAGACTGGGCGGACGCTTGGATCTCCTGCTGATCACCTGACCTTGCGGGTTCCCTCCGCCGGGGTCACGACGAAGGCGGCGGGCGGCGTGAAGCCGGCTGCGGCGGACGCCTCCCGCACCGCCGCCTCGACCTCGTCGCACCGGTCGGTGTCCACCAGGGCCAGCACGCACCCGCCGAAGCCGCCGCCGGTCATCCGGGCCCCGTGCGCCCCGGCCGCCAGGGCCGCGGTCACCACGGTGTCCACCTGCGGCACGGTGATCTCGTAGTCGTCGCGCATCGAGGCGTGCGAGGCGGTCATCAGCGGCCCGATGAGCCGGGCGTCGCCGGCCCGCAGCGCCGCCACGGTGTCGAGCACCCGCTGGTCCTCGGTGACCACGTGCCGGACCCGCTTGCGCATCACCTTGTCGTCGAGGCGCTCCAGCGCGGCCGGCAGCCCGGCCGGGTCGATGTCGCGCAGCGCCGGCACGCCGAGGATCTTCGCCGCTTCCTCGCAGCCGCGCCGTCGGGCCGCGTACTCGCCGCTGACGTGCGCGTGCGGCGCCCCGCTGTCAACCACGAGCATGGCCAGGCCCTGCGCGGCCAGGTCGAAGGGCACCTGTTCGGTGGCCAGCGACCGGCAGTCCAGGAACAGCGCGTGACCCTCCCGGCACAGCGTGGCGGCGGACTGGTCCATGACGCCGGTCGGCGCGCCGACGTACTCGTTCTCGGCCCGCTGCGCCAGCCGCGGCCGCAGCGCCATCGGCAGGTCGATCCCGGCGAGGTCGAGCAGGACGGCCATCACCGAGCACTCCAGCGCCGCGGAGCTGGACAGCCCGGCGCCGAGGGGCACGTCGGAGGTGACCGTCAGGGTCGCGCCCGGCACGTCGTGGCCGGCCTCGCGTAGCGCCCACACCACCCCGGCGACGTAGGAGGCCCAGCCCGCCACCCTGTCCTGCGGCCCGAAGGTGACCGTCTCGCCCGCCTGCTCCGAAGTGACCGTCCACTCGGGACGGTCGAGCCGGCGCGCGCCCACCACCGTGCTGTGCGGCAGGGCGAAGGGCAGCACGTACCCATCGTTGTAGTCGGTGTGCTCGCCGATCAGGTTGACCCGGCCGGGGCTGGCCCAGACGGCGTCGTAGGGTCCGTCCGGGAGCCGCTGTTCGGCGGTGCTGCTCACAGGGCCACCTCACGCAGCATCGCGGCGGCCTGTTCGGGCCGGACGTCGTTGACGAACACGCCCATGCCGGACTCGGAGCCGGCCAGGTACTTGAGCTTGCCCGGCGCCCGCCGGGTGCTGAACAGCTGCAGGTGCAGGTAGGCCAGGTCCCGCGCGACCCGCACCGGCGCCTGGTGCCAGGCGGCGACGTAGGGCATGGCCAGCCCGAACATGCCGTCGAGGCGGCGCAGGACCTCCAGGTACAGCGGGCCGAACGCGTCGCGCTCCGCGCCGCTGAGCGCCGGGATGTCGGCGACCCGGCGGTTGGGGTACAGGTGGATCTCGAACGGCCAGCGGGCGGTGGCGGGCACGAACGCCGTCCAGCACTCGTTGGCGGCCACGATCCGGGTGCCGCCGGCGCGCTCGGCGGCCAGCACGTCGGCGAAGAGGTTCGCGCCGCCCGGGCTCTTGGCGGCGTGCTCGCGGGCGGAGCGCAGCATGCGGCGGGTGCGCGGGGTGATGAACGGGTAGGCGTAGATCTGCCCGTGCGGGTGGGAGAGCGTCACACCGATCTCCTCGCCCCGGTTCTCGAAGCAGAAGACCTGCTCGACGTCGTCACGGGTGGACAGGTCGGCGGTACGGTCGGCCCACGCCTCCATCACCGTGCGCACCCGGTGCGGGTCCAGCGACGCGAACGACGCGTTGTGCTCGGAGGTGAAGCAGACGACCTCGCAGCGCCCGGCGGACGGGCGGGTCGGCACGAGGCCGGGCAGCACGTCGCCCTGGACCGGCCCGACCCGGTGGCTGAAGGAGGGGAAGCGGTTCTCGAAGACGACGACGTCGTACTCCGGCGACGGGATCTCGCTGTGCCGCTGCGGCGTCGACGGGCACAGCGGGCACTGGTCCGACGGCGGCAGGAAGGTGCGGGACTGCCGGTGCGCGGCGATCGCCACCCACTCGTCGAGGATCGGGTCGTACCGCATCTCCGACGCCGCCGGCGGCGGGGGCAGGTCCCGCTGGTCGATGGCGTCACGGGGCGCGTCGTCGCGCTCATCGAAGTAGATGAGTTCCCGGCCGTCGGCGAGGTGGGTGACCGTGCGCTTCACTCGTTCTCCGGCGTATGGAGGGTTTGGAGGGGTCTGGCCTGTCGAATTTCTGACTAACCGTTCGGATCGACGACGATGAGCTCACCGACGCGCTCGGCCAGCTGCACGCGCGCCTCGGCGGCCAGCCCGACGTCGGTGATGAGGACGTCCGCCTCGTCCAGCGGCGTGATGGTGGCGATACCCACCATTTCCCACTTCGTGTGGTCGGCGAGCACCACGAGCCGGCGCGCCGCGGCGACCAGCAACCGGTTGGTGCCGGCCTCCATGAGGTTGGGCGTGGTGAAGCCGGTGCGCGGGCTCATGCCGTGGACGCCGAGGAACAGCACGTCGACGTTGAGGGAGCCGATCGCAGCCTCGGCCACGGGGCCGGCGAGGGCGTCGGAGGGCGTGCGGATCCCGCCGGTGAGCACGACCGTCTGGTCCGGGCGCCCGGCGTGGTACAGGGTGTCGGCGACCGGGATCGAGTTGGTGACGACGGTCAGCCCGGGGACGTCGACGAGGTGCGCGGCGAGCGCGGCGGTGGTGGTACCGGCCGACAGCGCGATGGCGGTGTGCGGTTCGATCAGCTTCGCGGCCCGCTCGGCGATCGCCGCCTTCTCGTTGCGCTGGCGCACGGACTTGGCGTCGAAGCCGGGCTCCTCGGTCGAGCCGGGCCCGGCGACCGTCGCACCGCCGTGCACCTTGTCGACCAGGCCGCGGTCGGCGAGCGCCTCGAGGTCGCGACGGATGGTCATGTCGGAGACGCCGAACTGGCGGACCAGCTGGCTCACGCGCACGCCACCGTGGCGGCGAACCAGGTCGAGGATGGCCGCCTGACGTTGCTGTGCGAGCATCACGCCGTTCCCTTCGCAGGCGCAGCGGGGGCGTTCACGACTGCGCGAGTGTCCGGACCCACAACGGGTTCCCACGCAGACGGTACGTCTCCCGCACGCATGCGTACCCCGCTGGCCCGGTCGAAGTCTCTCGCCGGGCGGCCACCCCGAAGAGCTGACTCAGCGCGGGAATCGCCGCTCCCACCACGGCCACCCGGCGGGCAGCAGCGGATAGGCGTCCGAGGACTCCAAGGCCTCCTCGAGCAGCGCCCGGGGATGGCGGCCGCAGCAGTCGCAGGGCAGCCACACCCGCGTGCCCGGACGCGCGGCGATCCGCCGCCAGGCGGCCGGCGCCTCGGCAACGGCACCCGGCCAGAGCCCATGCCGGCCATGCCACCTGGGGACACGGGATCGGCGCGGATCGCTCGGCCGCTGCCGCTTCTGGGTCAGAAGGGGCGGGTGCCGACCGTGGTCAGGCGCTGCGTGGCACGGGACAGCGCGACGTACAGCGTCCGGAAGCCGGTCGTCGCCTCCTCGCGGATGTCGGCCGGCTCGACGACCAGGACGCCGTCGTACTCCATGCCCTTCGCGTCCAGCGCGCCGACCGTCTGCAGGCGCCGCGGGTCCAGGCCGTCGACCCAGCCGGCGACCTCCGCGCGGCGCGCCGTCGGGGTGATCACGCCGACCGTGCCCTCGACCTGGTCGAGCAGCGTCTTCGCGGCCTCGCGCACCGCCGTCTCCAGGTCGTCGGCCACGATCTCGACGGGCTCGAGGCCGGAGGAGCGCACCGCCGTCGGCAGCTCGATGTCCGGGTGCGCCGCCCGGATCACCCGGGCGGCGACCGCGAAGATCTCGGCCGAGTTGCGGTAGTTGGTGGTGAGCGTGAACGCGGAGCGGCGGCGGGTGCCCACCGCGCTCTGCATCGCCCGCTCGGCCTCGGCGGCGTCGGCCCACGCGGCCTGCGCCGGGTCGCCCACGATCGTCCAGGTGGCGTGCTGGCCGCGGCGGCCGACCATCCGCCACTGCATTGGCGAGACGTCCTGCGACTCGTCGACGATGATGTGCGCGTAGTCGCGGTAGTCGTCCGGGCGCTCCACGGCCTGGGCGCGCGCCGCCGCCATCCGGTCGGCGTAGGTGGTCACCTCGCGCACGCCCTCGGCGACGTGGAACGGGTCGCGGGGCGGGCGCTTGCGCGCCGGCGGTTCGCCGAGCAGCTCGTGCAGCTCGTCGAGCAGCGCCACGTCCTCGACCGACAGGCTGCCGGGCAACGCGTCGGGGTCGAGGGAGGCGGCCAGGGTGGCGATCTCCCGGTTGCTCAGCACGCCGCCCGCCCAGCGCGACAGCCGCTGCCGGTCGGCGAGCCAGCCGAGCACCTCCACGGGGCGCAGCACCGGCCACCACCCGCGCATGAACCGGATGAACTCCGGGCGCTCGGCGATGTCCGGGGCGAAATCCTCGCGCTTCTGCTGCCGGCCGGCGGGCAGCAGCTCGACGCTCTGCCGCCACAGCGCGTCGAGCACATACCCGGCGGCCTTGGCCCGGGCGGCGTTGCGCTTCACGCCGAGGCCCAGCACGGTGCGGCGCAGCTCGTCGAGCGCGGGCCGGTCGAGGCTGAGCAGCTCCCCGCGGTACAAGATCCGGATCTTGTCGGGTGAACCGGGGACCGGGCTGCGGGCGGCGCGCCCCAGCACCCGCTGCATGCGCAGCGAGCCCTTGACGGCGGCGACCTCCGGCGGCTCGTGCCGGGTCGCCTGAACGCCCTCGACCAGCTGGCCCAGCGAGCGCAGGGTGGCGGTGTCCTCACCGAGCGACGGCAGCACCCGCGAGACGTACCCGACGAACACGTCCGACGGCCCGACCACCAGCACCCCACCGGACTCGTACCGGTTGCGGTCGGCGTAGAGCAGGTATGCGGCGCGGTGCAGCGCGACGGCGGTCTTGCCGGTGCCCGGTCCGCCCCGCACGATCGTGATCCCGGACGCGGGGGAGCGGATCGCGTCGTCCTGCTCGCGCTGGATGGTGGCGACGATGTCCTTCATGCCCCGGCCGGTGGCCCGGGACAGGTTCGCCAGCAGCGCCCCGTCGCCGATGACGGCCATCGACGGGGGTGCGCCCGCCGGGTCGAGCAGGTCGTCCTCGATGCTGACGACCCTCTCGCCGGCGCTGCGGATGCTGCGCCGGCGCACCACACCCATCCGGTCGGCGGGGGTGGCCCGGTAGAACGGTGCCGCGGCGGGTGCCCGCCAGTCGACGACCAGCGACTCGTACTCCTCGTCGCGCAGCCCCAGCCGCCCGATGTAGCGCACCTCGCCGTCCGGCACCGCGGGCTCGATGGCGGCGGCGTCCGCGCCGGACACCCCGTCGGGGCCGAGGTCGAGGCGGCCGAAGACCAGCCCGTCGTGCTCGCTCTCCAGCGCGCGCCGGCGCCGCGCCGCGTGGTAGACCATCGCGTCGCGCTCGACGAGGGCGCCGAAGTTGCCGACCCGGGCCAGGCTGTACCCGGCCTTCTCCACCTCGGCGGCGGAGACGCGCAACTGGTCCAGCCGCACATACACCCGGTCCAGATATGCCTGCTCAGCGGCGATCTCCGAGTCGCGAACCGCGTCGCTCAACGCTTTACTCCTGCCGCCCGGCGAAAAACAACCCCGAAATCCTACTCGCGCGTCGGCGCACGGCCGGGGTCGACCGGCGCACTGCCCCGCCGAACCGGATGGGGGAGGGCTCCTCCTACGGCGTGGCCGCGGGCTCCTGGTCCGCCTTGTCCGCCTCGGCCCGCAGCGCCCGGGCCTCAGCGGCCGCCCGGCGGCGCACGTAGATGGTGGTGACCAGGCCGGCGACGACGGCGGCCACGAGGGCCACCCAGGAGAAGTCCTTCAGCCACTTCTCGGCGACCTGGCCCAGCGAGTAGATGGCGAACACGGTGCCGAACGACCAGGTCAGCCCGCCGAGGGCGTTGGCGATGAGGAACCTGCCATACGGCACCCGCAGCGCACCCGCGAGCGGGCCGGCGAGGATGCGCAGCAGGGCGATGAACCGGCCGAAGAAGACCGCCCAGACGCCCCAGCGCTGGAACGCCCGCTCGGCCTTGGCCAGGTGCGGGGGCCCGAAGTGCTTCGGGAACCGCCGGCCGAATCGCTCCAGCAGGGCCCGGCCGCCGCGGCGGCCGATGAGGTATCCGACGCTGTCCCCGGCGATCGCGCCGACCGACGCGGCCCCGGCGACTATCCACGGGTTCACTGAGGTGGTGACGGAAAGCAGGGAGGCGGTGACGAGCGCGATCTCGCCGGGCAGCGGCACGCCCATGCTCTCGATCCCGATGATGGTGCCGACCAACAGGTACACCCAGATCGGGGAGAGCGTGCCCATCCACGCCTCGATGTAATGCACCGCGGCCCTCCTCCCCAGAGACTTCCGTCGGTGCTCAGCGTCTCATACGTTGCTGAGCGTGAGCTGGATGGTTTACGACATCAACGGTGACAGCGGGTCGCCGCTCACCCGGCTGGCCGCGACCCTCGGGGAGTGCCCCGTGCCGGCCGATCGGTTCGAACCTGCCGCAGGGTCTGCCGCATCGGGTGGGTCCGCTCACCCCGGGGCTGTTCGAGGGCATCGATGCCGTCGTGAACCGTGCCGGGCCATTCGCCGGGACCGCCGAGATCGCCGGGCCCGTCGCCGCCTGCCTGGCGGCCGTGACGCACCACCTGGACGTCACCGGCGAACTCGCCGTGTTCGAGGATATGTTCGGCCAGGACGGGCCGCCCGCGCCGCCAGCGTGACGATGGTCACCGGGGCCGGCTGCGACGTCCCGCCGCCGAGCTGCCCGGCGCGGTGGCGCTGGGCTCGCCTCCCCGCGCCGGGCGGGGGGCCGCGCGGCACCGCGTTCGCGGAGATGGACGCTCAGCCCGTCGACGCGGCGAGGCCGTCATCCGCCACGGTGGTGCGCGGCCGGCGCGGCCTCGGCGCGCGGCGGCGGTTGCGGGCGGCGCGCCGGATGACCGACACGATCGCGTCCGTGACCGCGTCGGGGCGTTCGATCGGCAGCATGTGCCCGGCCTCGTCGCACACCTGGAGCTCGGCGTCGGGCAGCTCCCGGGCGATCGTCTCGGCGCAGATCGGCGGCGTGAGCCGGTCCATCGACCCGACCAGCACCGCCACGGGCAGCCCGCGCATCGCGGTCAGGCTCTCCACGCGGTGATGCAGGTCGACCGAGGGCCGGAAGCCGCCGATCGCGCACAGCGGGGCGTTGCCGACCATGGACGCCGTCAGCGCGACCCAGCTGGTGTCCACCCGGTGGCCGAACACGAGCCATCGCACACCCGGGGCGAGCAGCGGCATCAGGCGCCGATGCGGCCGCCACGCGCCGGAGCGGGCCAGCAGCCCGGCGCCCTGGACCTCGAGGATCCGCATCACCCGGGCCAGCCGGGGGCTGAGCCCGTAACTGGTGCGCGAGGAGCCCTCGGCGGAGGTGGACACGAGCACGACCCCGACGACGCGGCGCGCGAAGTCGGCCGCGTAGCGGTGGGCGTACTCCATGATCGCCATCCCGCCGAGCGAGTGCCCGGCCAGGACGATGGGGCCGTGCGGGACGAGCTGCTCGATCACCTCGGCGAGGTCGTCGCCGAGCTGCTCGAGGGTGGCGTCGGCGCCGCGGATGGCCGACGAGCGGCCGTGGCCGCGCAGGTCGAAGGCGAGCAGCCGGATGGGAGCGCCGAGCCGGGTGGGCAAGTCGGCGATCTGCTGCTGCCAGAGGCGGTTGTCGAGCGTCCAGCCGTGCAGGAGGACCACCGTGACGGGGCGCCGGCCGGGGGCGGCCAGCGCGGCGGGGTGGAGCACGCTGTACAGGCGGGCGCCGTCCTTGAGCCTCACGGATGGAGAGACGACGGTACCCATGGACCATTGTTACCCGGAAGTACCTGAAATTACCCCGGTGATTCTCGGAAGTAATCCGGGAGTACGCCAGGAGTACTCCCGGATGTACTCCCGGCGAAACGCCGGACGCCGCCGGGTGACCCGGCGGCGTCCGCATAGCGAGAGGAGGCTCAGGCCGCCTCGAACACGCCCGCCTCGACGAGGCGCTTCTCGGCCGCGTCCCAGCCGTCCTGCGGGGTGGCGGCGGCGAGCGCCTGCAACTCCGCGCGGATCTTCGTGGCGTGACCGGCCCCGGCCAACTGCCGGATCTCCTCGACGAACGCGTCCGAGGTGGTGCTGAGGTGCACGGTCTTGCCGTTGGTCAGGTTGCGCACGTAGACGTGCTTGCCCTTGTTGAGCGGGATGAGGTACTTGAACTCACCCAGCACACTGAGGGCGCCGGATGCACCGGCCTGACCTGCGCGGACTGAGGCCCGCGCGGTCTTTGAGGTGTTGCTCGCCACGGCGGGAACTCCTTGTCGAGGCTGCGTACGGAACAAGGAACTGTAACACCCGGCCGCACCACCCGGAAAAAGCGAGTTACCTGGTGGAAGCTCCGATCGTTGGACAATTCGTACGACCGGTGTGACCGATTCTCTGGCGCACCGGGGACAACATCGTCATCATTGGTCGCAACAGTCACCGCCGACGCGACGGCATGACCCACGGGGCACGAGGTCGTAGGGGAAGACGCACCTCGGTCTCCAGGAGGTCTTACGTGCCCACGCGTGGCGTCATATACGTTCACTCGACCCCGCTCGCCGTGTCCTCGCACGTTGAGTGGGCGATCGCACGCGTCCTCGGGACACCGGTGCGACTCGAGTGGTCGGTGCAGCCCGTCGAGCCCTCGGCCCGCCGGGCGCAGTGCTCGTGGACCGGCGCGACCGGCACGGGCGGTGAGCTCGCGGCCGCACTCCGGCAGTGGCCGATGATCCGCTTCGAGGTCACCGAGGAGCCGAGTCCGGGCCTCGACGGGGAGCGGTTCATGCACGTGCCCGGCCGGGGGTTGTTCCGCGGCTCGACCAGCGCCAACGGCGACATCGTGCTGTCCGAGGACCGGCTGCGGGCCCTCGTGGCCGGCGCCCGCGGCTACGAGACGTTCGCCCACGCCCTGGAGAAGGCGCTCGGCGCACCCTGGGACGCGGAGCTCGAGCCCTACCGCCACGCCGGCGACGGTGTTCCGCTGACCCTGCTCACCCGGGTCGGATAACCGGCAGAGACAGTTTGCGCATTTATGGTTGAGTTGCGGGATGCCTGCCTCCCGCCGCCTCCTGCCGCCCCTGACGGCGCTCGCCCTGCTGCTGAGCGCCTGCACCGACGGCGGATCCGGCGCCACCGACCCGAGCTCCAGCGGGCCGGTGTCCGCCCTGGTGCCCAGCGGCGACCCGGCGGCGCAGGCCGCGCAGGTCGCCGGGCGCCTGTCCGATGAGGAGCTCGTCGGCCAGCTGCTGATGCCCTACGCGTACGGCAACGCCGCCGACAAGGTGTCCTCCGGCTCGGCATCGGCCAACCGCAACTACGCGGGCGCCGCGACCCCGGCGGAGATCGTCAAGAAGTACCACCTGGGCGGCCTCATCCTCGTCTCCTCCAGCGCCGACGACCCGACCGCCGGCACCAACATGACCACCAACGTCGAGTCCCCGGCCCAGGTCGCGAAGCTGACCGCGGGCCTGCAGCAGGCGGCGCTGAGCCTGCCCGCGCGGCTGCCGCTGCTGATCGGCACCGACCAGGAGTACGGCCAGGTGACCCGCATCCGCGACGGCTTGGTCCAGCTACCGTCCGCGCTCGCGTTCGGCGCGGCCGGGGACCCGGCGGTGACGGAGGCCGCGTGGCGGGCGGCCGGCTCCGAGCTCGCCGCGATCGGCGTCAACGTCGACTTCGCCCCGGACGCCGACGTGCTCGGCACCCAGCCGGGCGGCGTGATCGGCTCCCGCTCGTTCGGCAGCGACCCGGCGAAGGTCGCCGTCCAGGTCGCCGCGGCCGTCCGGGGCCTGCAGTCCGCCGGGGTCGCCGCGACGGCCAAGCACTTCCCCGGCCACGGCCACACCACCGTCAACAGCCACAGCAGCCTGCCCGTGCTCGGCCAGAGCCTCGACGCGCTGCAGTCCGCCGACCTGCCGCCGTTCCTCGCCGCGCGCGACGCCGGCATCGGCCTGATCATGTCCGGCCACCTCGAGGTCAAGGCGGTCGACCCGGGCGGACCGGCCTCGTTCTCCAGCAAGGTCCTCGTCGACCTGCTGCGCACGAAGCTCGGCTTCACCGGGGTCGTCGTCACCGACGCCCTGAACATGACGCCGGCCGAGGCGTGGCCGCCGGGGGAGGCCGCGGTCCGCGCGATCCTCGCCGGCAACGACGTGCTGCTCATGCCGCCCAACCTGACCGCGGCCTACAAGGGCCTGCTCGACGCCGTGCACTCCGGGCGGATCACCAAGCAGCGGCTGATCGAGTCGGCGACCCGGATCCTGACGCTGAAGTTGCGGCTGGCCGAGGTGTCGCGCCCGCCGATGAGCGTCGTGGACGGCGACGCCGGCAGGTCGGCCGCGAGGGCCGGCGCCGCCGCCGCGATCACCGTCCTGCGCGGCCCGTGCTCCGGCGCCCTGGTCACCGGCCCGATCCGGGTCACGTCCGCGGGCAACGACACCGCCCGGGGCATCCTGGAGGAGTCGCTGCGCCAGGCGGGCGCCGAGGTGGTGACCCAGGGCGGCGCCGAGGTGCGGCTCATCGGCTACGGCCGCGGCTCGGCCGACCTGTCGCCGTCGTCGGCGGTCACGGTGGCGCTGGACACCCCGTATGTGCTCGGCTCGGCCAAGGGCACCCTGGTCGCGACATACTCCGGATCGCGCGCCTCGATGTCCGCGCTCGCCGACGTGCTGGTGGGCAAGGCGAAGGCGCGGGGCCGCACGCCGGTCCCGGTCCAGGGCCTGCCCGCCTCGGCCTGCGCCTGAGCCGCGATCGTTTCCTTGCGGCGGCGGGGGTAGCAGCATCGGGCTGGCGAGGATCAGCAGTCCCGCGACCGCGATGGCCGCGCGTGGGCTGGTGGCGCCGGCGAGCAGTCCGCCGAGCGCGCTGAAGACGGCGATGGACGCGCTGCTGCTGATCGAGCAGGCCGACAGGGTGCGGGCGATGCGGTCCTTGGGGGTGTGTTCGAGCCGGTAGGTGGCGAGCACGGGGTTGTACAGGCTCATGCCGACGATGATCGCGAGTTCGACAGCGATCACGGTCGCGAGGCCGGCGACTCCGGGCTGCCGGCCCCACCGCGGATAGCGCCGACACCTGAGCGGGGCTGGCCCGCAACACCAGCACGGCGATCAGCGGGAACGCGCCGAAGCCCAGCCCGGAGCCGTAGGCGCTGATCGCGTAGGCCGCCCACAGCCATCCGAACCGCCGGTCCACCCCACTCCTTCCCGGGACAACTCGCCGTTGATCACGCCGATCAAAGCAAGGCCGGGGACAAGGGATCAAACAATCGAACCGGCGGCGAGCCACAACCGGCCGTTGTGTGCGTAGGGTTCGGTGGTGGACCTCGACGCCGTGCGTACCTTTGTGGCGGCCGCGGATGCCGGCCAGTTCCAGGACGCCGCCGCCGCGCTGTCGATCACCCAGCAAGCCGTGTCCAAGCGCATCGCCGCACTGGAGAAGGATTTGCGGGTACGGCTGTTCACCCGCACGGCTCGCGGCGTCCAGCTCACGATCGACGGCCAGGCCTTCCTGCCCCACGCGCTGAACTGCTCCGGGTGCAAGCGCGCGCCGACGCTGCCGTGCGCCCCGGTCGGCGCGCCCTGCGTGTCGACGTCCACAGTCGCCGGATCGCGCCGGCGGTGCTGCTGCAGGACTTCCACCGTACGCATCCGCGGATCGAGCTGGATGTCGTGACCCTCGA